>JAFAVT010000294.1 GCA_019242275.1 Alphaproteobacteria bacterium | reverse complement strand
CATCGGTGTTGCCGGCAAAGGAGACAGTGCCGAAGCCGCCGGCGGTGATCGCTGCATTCGCCGCATTACCGGTGCCGGGGAAGGCCAGGGTGCCGGTTTTGCCCGAAACGCCGCTGACCGTGATGGTCGGCGCGGTGCTGCTTGCATTGGTGATGCCCTGGCTGATGGTGAGCGAGGCGGCACTGGCAGCAGTGCCGGTCACCGCCAGGCTGTAGGCGGGGGCGCCGCTGTTGAATTGGAGCGATTTGGCGGCACTGGCTTGGCCCACCACGACGGTGGCGGAGTTTGTGGCGTCGAACTGGGCAATGTCGCCGGCGCCGGGCACCAGGCCGTACTTCCAGTTGGCGCCATTGTTCCAGTCGGTGGAGACCGGCGTTGTGCTCCAGATGAAATCCGCCGGCGTCATGGTCAGGAAGACATTGTGCGCGTCATAGCTGACGGTGGCCAAAAACTGGCTGGGCAGATTGGTGGTTGTTACGGTGCTAAAGCTGCCGCTGAGAAGTCCGGTGGAAGTCAGGAGTGTGTAGGTCTTGCCGGGCGTATAAGTAACACCGGTTGCGAAACTGGCCGACAGGGTGCCGGCCAGGCTGGCGGTGCCGCTGATCTGCACCAGGTCGGAGGCAATGTCGGAAAGCTCCATGCTGGTGGTTGAACCCGATGCCAAGGCAAGATTGCCGCTGACATTGAGGGTACCGATGGAATTGCCAGGCGCCAGCGTGCCGCCGGACTGGATGGTGGTTGAAGCCACTGTGCCGGTGCCGCCCAGCGTGCCGCCGCTGGCCACCGTCACGCCCGATGAGTTGGCAATCGAGCCGTTCACGCTCAGCGTGCCGGCCGCCACCGTCGTGGCCCCGCTATAAGTGCTGTTACCCGTGAGAGTCAGAGTGCCGGTGCCGGCCTGGGTGAAGCTGCCGGTGCCCGAAACCACCGAGCTGGCATTAATGGGGTCGGAGCGGTTGATGATGAGCGCGCCGTTATCAACGATATTGCCGGTGATGCCGCCGCTGGTGCCGCCATTGCCATATTGCAGGGTAGCGCCGGAATTGATGGTGACGCCGCCGCTGACCGTACTGTTGCCGGTCAGGATCAGGATGCCCGCTCCCGCATCGGTGAAACTGCCCGTGCCGCTGATCACGCCGGCATAGGTCACGGTGCCGGAACGGTTGAACACCAGCTTGCCATTGTCAGTGATGTCGCTCGCCACCATGCCCGAAGCGCCGCCATTGCCGATATTGAGGATGGCAACCGCATTGATGGTGGTGCTACCGGTAAAGGTGGAATTGCCGGTCAAGGTCAGCGCGCCGGCGCTGTTGTCGGTGACTGCGCCGCTGCCGCTGATGATGCCGGCAAAGGTTTGGGCGTCGGGGCGCATGAAGACCAGCGTGGCGTTGTCGGTGACGTTACCAGTGATCGCACCCGCCGCCGTGCCGGCGCCGATCTGCAACGTGCCGGCGCTGATGATGGTGCCGCCGGTATAGGTGTTGGTCCCCGTCAGCGTCAGAACATTGTTGCCCAGCTTGGTGAGACTGCCTGTGCCGGAAACGACGCTGCCGATGGTGATATTATCGCTGCGATTGAAGGCCAGCGCGGCATTATCGGCGACGTTTCCGACGATTGAACCCGAAGTGCCGCCATTGCCAATCTGCAGCGTGCCGGCACTGATGGTGGTGCCGCCACTATAGGTATTGGTGCCGGTCAGAAGGGTTGCTCCCGTACCCGCCTGGGCCAGGCTGCCTGTTCCGGAAACAATCCCGGCGAAGGTAATGGTGTCGCTACGATTGAATGCCAGCGCCCCGTTGTCGGTGATGTTGCCAAGGATCGAGCCGCCCGTGCCGCCGCTGCCGATCTGCAGGGTGCCGGCGGAAATGATTGTGCTGCCGGAATAGGTGTTGGCACCGGTGAGAATGAGCGTGCCAGTCCCCTGCTGGGTCAGGGCGCCGGTGCCGGATATGACGCCAGCGAATGTGTAGCCATCCGAACGGTTGACGATCAGCGTGCCGTTGTCGGTGACGTTGCCAAGGATCGAGCCACTGGTGCTGCCGGAACCCAACTGCAGGGTGTTGCCGGAGTTGATCGTGGTGCCCCCCGTATAGGTATTGACGCCGGTGAGAATGAGCGTGCCCGAATTGGCTTTGACGAGGCTGCCGGTGCCGGAGATCACGCCGGCAAAGCTGTTGCCGCCATTGACGGTCAGGGCGGCGCTGCCGAGCGTGACGTTACCGGCGCCGGTGATGGATCCGACCGTTTGATTGAAGCTGTTGAGGTCGAGTGTTGCGCCGGAGGCTAAACTAATCGCCGAATTCGGTGAAAACGTGCCCGCGGCGCCGGCCCTTATGGTACCGGGGGACAGGATTGACGTGATGCCGCTATAGGTGTTGGCACCGGTGAGCGTCACGATGCCCGCGCCGTTCTGCTGAACACCTCCGGCCCCGCTGATGACCCCGCCATAGGTGTTAGCGTCGGAGCGACTGAAATAGAGTGCGGCCGTTGCAAGAATTGTCACATTGCTCGTAATGCTGCCAGTGGTGCCGACGCCCACCTGCAAGGCGCCCGCCGTGATTGTCGTAGGTCCGGAATAGGCATTGGCGGCGGTGAGGGCCAGCGTGCCATTGCCGGTTTTCGTGAGCGGGCCGGTGCCGTCAATCGCCTGGGTGATCCTGGTAACGAACCCTGCGTCAATGGTGCCGCCGCCTGCCGCAAGCGTTATCGGCTGGGTGATATTGGCGTTGGCGTTTCCAGTGCTGATGGTCCCGGCAGAGGTGGCATCACCCAGCGTCAGGCGTCCGCTCCCGAGGTTGGTGCCACCCGCAATCAAAAGTGTGGTACCGCCCTTGACCACCGTGCCGCCGGAATAGCTGTTCGCACCCGCAAGGGTGAGCGTGCCGCCACCGGTGACCACAAGCTGACCGGCCGTCGCTCCAAGATCGGAGATTGGAGCCTGCCATACGACGTTGTTCGTTGTGATGTTGAACGTGCCCGCTCCGCCCACGTTGACGGTGTGCGTATTATACGTCCCGTCGGCGGTGATCTGCAGGATCGCGCCGTCGCCCAGCACCAGAGCGGTGCCGCCATTGCCGAGGCTATTATCCGCTGCGATGGCAAGCGTTCCGGCGCTGACGGTGGTGGTGCCGGAATAGGTATTGGCCCCGGTCAGGACCAGCGTGCCCGCGCCGGTCTTGGTCAGAGCGCCGCCGCTGATGACACTGGCAAGCGTGACATTGTTGCCATTGGTGTCGAAGGTGCCGCCGCCCGTGCCCAGAGCATTCAGGCGGCTGGAGATGTCGGTGGTGTTGCCGCTGGCCCATTGCAGCCCACCGCCGTTCAAGGTGATGGCGCCGGTACCCAGATTGTTGCCGGCCGCGAAATTGATCAGCCCGCCGATGATGGTGGTGGTGCCGGCATAGGTGTTGTTGCCGCTGAGCGTCAGGGTGCCGGCGCCGGTCTTGGTCAGCGCGCCGCCGCCGATAGCGCTGGCCAGCGTGACATTGTTGCCATTGGTGTCGAAGGTGCCGCCCGACCCGACCAGACCAGTCAGGCGCGGAGAGATATCCGTCGTATTGCCCGCGGCCCATTGCAGGCCGCCGCCGCTCAAGGTGATGTTACCGGTGCCCAGATTGTTGCCGGCCGCGAAATTGATCAGACCGCCACTGACCGTGGTGCCGCCCGAATAGGTATTGACCCCGCTCAGCGTCAAGATGCCGCCGCCGGACTGGGTCACCCTGCCGGTGCCCGAAATCACCCCGGCAAATGTGGTGTTGTCGCTGCGGCCGAAGGTCAGCGCCGCGTTGTCGGTAATGTTGCCGACCACCGAACCGGAGGTGCCGCTGCCGATCGTCAGCGTGCCGCCGCTGATGGTGGTGCCGCCGCTATAGGTGTTGGTGCCACTGAGGGTCATGCCTCCGGTGCCGGTCTTGATCAGGGCACCGGTGCCGCTGATCACGCCGCTGACAGTAGTGCTGAGGGAGGTCGCACCCGCCGTCAGCGTATTGCCGCCCAGCTTGAAATTGCCGGCGCCGGCGAGGGCGCCGGCATTGATCTTGTTGTCGCCCAGAATGCCGCTGGTGCCGGAGAAGTCGAAGGTTCCGCCCGCCAAAGCCGTCAGCACCCCGTTTCCGGAAGCATCGGTCTGGCCGTTGAAATTCACCGTGCCGAAGGCGCCCGCGGTAATGATCGCGTCGGCCGCAGTGCCGCTGCCGTTGAAGTTCAGCGTGCCAAGATTGCCCGCCACGCCACCGACCGTGATGGTCTGCGCCTGGCCGGAATTGTTGATGATGCCGCCATTGGCGATGGTCAGCGACGCGGCGCCAGAGTTCGAACCGGAAATCGCGATGGTATAGGCCGGCGCGCCATTGTTGAACTGGATGGATTTGGCATTGGCCGCCTGCGCCACCGAAACCGAGGTCCTGGTGCTGGCGTCAAAGATCACCGGGTCGGTGGCGGTCGGCACAGCGTTGCCTTGCCAGTTGGCGGCGGTGCTCCAGTCCGGCGTTGGCGGGTTGGCGCTCCAGATGACGTTGCTGGTTGTCAGGGTGAGATAGACATTGTTGGCGTCATAGCTGAGCGCCGTCACCAGGCCGGTGGGCGCGTTCGTGGTCGTGAGGCCGGTGAAAGTCCCGCTCAGCGCGCCGGTGGAGGTGATCAGAGTGTATTGCTTGGGCGTGTAGGCGCCATTGGCGAACGTGGCCGCCAAGGTGCCGCCGTTGATGGCGGCGGCGCCGGAAGCCGTGACCTTGTCGGCGCTGGTCAGGCTGACATCTATCTGGGTGATGCCTGACTGCAACAGCAGATTGCCATTGACCGCCAAGGTGCCAATGCCGCCATTTCCGGGTGCCAGGATTCCTCCCGACAAATTCAACGCGCCCACCGAGCCGGTGCCGGCGAGCGTGCCGCCACTCTGCACCTGGGTGGTTGAGGTGGTCGAGCCGGTCACCAGGAGCGTGCCGGCACTCACCGTGGTGGCGCCGGTATACGTGTTGGTGGCGGAAAGTGTCAGCGTGCCGGCCCCGCTCTTGGTCAGCGAGCCAAATCCACTGATAGCGGTTGCAAGGGTGACATTGTTGCCATTGGTGTCAAAGGTGCCGGGGCCGATCAACGACAGGCGGGGAGAAATATCAGTGGTACTGCCCGTCGCCCATTGCAGTCCGCCGCCATTCATGATGATGGCGCCCGTGCCCAGATTGCTCCCGGCCGCGAAATTGATCAGACCACTCTGGATGTTGTTGGCGCCGGAATAAGTGTTGGTGGCGCTTAAGGTCAGGGTGCCGGTGCCCGCCTGAGTTAAGGTGCCGGTGCCGCTGATCACTCCGGCAAAGGTCACAGCGTTGGAGCGGTTGAAGGCCAGCGTGGAATTGTCGGTCACATTGCCGCTGATGCTGCCCGTCGTGCCACCGCTGCCGATCTGCAAGGTCCCGGAGCTGATGGTGGTGCCGCCGCCATAGGTATTGGTCCCACTCAGCGTCAGGGTACCGGTGCCGACCTTCACCAGCTTACCGGTTCCGCCCTGCTCGATAATCTGGCCGGCAAATGCGGTGTCGGTATTCAAGCTGCCGACGGTCAGCGTCCTGCTGCCGCCAAAGCCCGCAGTCAATACACTGCCACCCGTGCCTTCCAGTGAACCGATGCTGATCCCACTGGTGGTCTGGGTGAGATCCAGGCTGCCGCCGTTGAGGATGATGCGCGAGGTGCCACCGCTGGCGCCCAGGTAAAAACGGATTACTCCGCTGGCGGCCGTGATGGTGGCGCTGCCGGCGCTGGTCCCATTCCCAACGAATTCGACGCCGCCGTTGGCGTTGGTGCCGCTGACGTTGATGATGGCGTTGCCCGCCGTCGCATTGTTCGTGAATTCGAGATAAACAGAGGCGCCGCCCCCGATGATATTGATGGTCGGCTGGTTGGAGGAATTGTTGGTGATGCCGGCGCCATTTAGGGTCCAAAACACATTGCTGGCAGGGGCGTAGTTGAAGGTGTAGGCGGGGGCACCGGCGTTGAAGGTCAGACCCGCGACCGTGACGCCCGCATTGGGCAGTGTGAGGGTGGTGATGGTCGAGGTGTTAAACTGGGGCGTGTCGGTCGCCACGGGCGCGGTGCCGGTGGTCCAGTTGCTCCCAGTACTCCAATTGCCGTCGCCGGGGGTGCTCTTCCAGGCAATCCCACCCTCCTGAGCCGCGGCGGGGGTCGCCAGCAGGGCTGGCAAAGAAATCAGGAGCAGAGATGCCGCGCTGGAAAGGGCACGCCGCCGAACACGACGCGCGCCCCGAGCACGCGTTTCGCCAATGCCCATCGAATAGCTCATATATTCCCCCGCCGCGCCCTCGCGGGGCGCCCCCACTCAAAATCACATCCCTTTGGCCGACGCCCTTCTTAAAAAGGTACCGGCATAAGGAAAAATCGTTCGTGCGGAACTCTTTATTGGTTACACCGTAAACGAGCTTTCCGTTACGGGCAAGAAATGGGCTTTTCTGGGCTTCCCCATAATGCGGTTGAGCGCTCGATCAGCCGGAAGCATTCTATTTCCCGACCGCGATGATGGAGAAGGAGCCGGGGATCGCCGGTCCCCGTCCGCCGCGGCCGCGGCCGCCGGCCGGGGGCGGATTGGCCGGCGCCGGGGGCGGCGCGAATTCCGCTGTGATCAGCAGGATGCGGTTGGTTTTGGTATCCAGCGTCAGGGTTTTGGCGCCCACCTTGGTCTGCACCGTTTGTTCCACCGCAAAGCTGGTGGGGCTGTTTTCCTTGATCACGGTGAGCGTGCCGTCGCCTTGCGAACTGAAGGCTTCCATGGTGGCGGGATTGAAGGTGGCGCCATCGGTGCCGGTGCCGATGGGCAGAGTGGCGAGAATTTTGCCGGTGTCGGCGTTCAAAATCACCATGCTGGCCGGATTACGGCAGGCCGCGAACAGGATGTGGTTCCTGGCGTCGAAGGCCAGACCTGCCGGGGTGAGACCGGGATTGCCCAGATCGTAACGCGCCGTCACCGCCATGGTGCGGGCGTCAACCACCGCGACCTGGCCCTTGTCTTCGATGTCCACATAGATGTGCCCGGCGCCGTCGGTCACCGCCTGTTCCGGCGCACCGCCCAGATCAATGGTACCAACCACCGAGCCGTCAACGCTGTTGATGACGGTCATGTTTGGCGCGCCGTGGCTGAGGATATAGACGCGCTGGTTGAAGGCATCGAACAGAATCCCGTCGGGATTGCCCTGCACATCAATGCTCTTGATGGGCGCAAGGGTCTTGGTATCCCACATCGCCACCGGCTTGCTGGTGGCAAAGCCGTGGCCGGAGCGGGGATCAACCGCGGCGCCATGGCCATTGAAGCCGGCAATCTCGCCCACCGGCTGCAGGCTATCGAGGTCATAGACGGAAATGCGGCCCAGCGGCCCTTGTCCGCTGCGCGGAACATAAAGCCGGCGCCCGGCAACATCGGCATAGACATAGTCGAAGCCGCCTTCGCCGCCGACCGTCGCGGTCTTGACGACGCTATAGGGACCTGCGGCCGGCGCCGGTTGCGCCTGCGCGCCCGCCAGCGCCAGAGCAGTGACGGCGGTGCCAATCAGCAAGAGTTTGTGCATGGCGGTTCTCCCTGAATCTTGCAGGGATATTGAACCTGTTGGCGCGCCTCTGCATCCGCCGCGCCACCGGGTTGGCAATTTGTATAGAGGTGGGGAGGCGGAAAACGCGAGACCGCCTGTCTGGATTACAGAGAGATAACCTTGGCGCGGCGGACTAGTACTGCCAGTCCTTCGAACTTTTCACCACAAAGTCCCGAAATGCCGCTACGCGTTTGGATTGGCGCAAGGCATCGGCATAGACCAGATGGACATCAAAGCCGGGTGCCTCGACATCGGGCAGGACCCGCACCAGTTCGGGATGGGTGGCGGCGACATAGTCGGGAATGACACCTAAGCCAATGCCGCTGGCGATTGCGGTCAAGATGCCGGTGATGTTGTTGATGCGGACGATGCGGCCGCCGGCGCCCGGCTTCTGCTTCTTGCGGAACAGGTCCAGCAGCCAGTTGATGTCGCGGATTTCCGGGCCGGCGGTTTCGCCATAGACCACCACCGTGTGATCGCGGATGTCATCCAGCGTCTGCGGCACCGGATGCTTCTCCAAGTAAGCCCGGGTGGCGTAGATGTGATAATGCGCGGTGAAAAGCTTTCTCTGGATCAGGTCGGCCTGCACCGGGGCGCGCAGGCGGATGGCGATGTCGGCTTCACGCTGGGCGAGGTCTAGTTCATGGTCGTCCATCACCAGATGCAGTTCGACTTCCGGATAGTCCGCCAGGAATTGCGACAGCCGCGGCAACAGCCAATAGGCGCCGATGCCGTGGCTGGCCGTGACTTTGAGGGTGCCGCGCGGACTGTCATGGACATTGCGCAGCGCCTCTTCGGCGGCGGCGAGGCGGTCCAGCACTTCGCGCACCGCACCGAACAGGAGTTCGCCTTCATCGGTAAGGGTGAGGCCGCGGGCGTGACGCTGGAACAGCGGCGTGGCGATTTCTTCTTCCAGGGCGCTGATCTGGCGGCTGACCGCCGATTGCGACAGGCCCAGCGACTGGCCGGCATGGGTGAAGCTGCCGGCCGAAGCGACGGCGTGAAAGATGCGAAGCTTGTCCCAATCCATTCTGGTCTCCGCTCTCATGCCCCAACAGGTTCAGCACGAGTAAAAAGTCTTTCTCACCGGGCCTGCCCACAGTGAGGCATTCAAGCCGTCAGCGGCAAATCTCCACCATGTGATGCGGCGAGGAAACGTTCGGCTTCCAGCGCCGCCATGCAGCCCATGCCGGCAGCCGTTACTGCCTGGCGGAAGGTCTTGTCCTTGACGTCGCCCGCGGCAAAGACGCCGGCGACACTGGTGTGGGTGGAATCCGGCGCCGTCAGGATGTAGCCGCTGGCGTCCATGTCGAGCTGGCCCTGAAACAGGCCGGTGGCGGGCGAATGGCCGATGGCGATAAAGACGCCATCCACCGCGATCTCATGGAGGGTGCTGGTGATGGTGTTGCGCAGCCGCGCACCGGTCACACTTTTGGGGTTATCGCTGCCCAGCACTTCGGCGATCTCGCTGTCGTAGAGAATCTCGATCTTCTTGTTGGCGGCCAGACGCATCTGGTTGGTCTTGTCGCAGCGCAAGGCGTCGCGGCGATGGATCAGCGTCACCTTGTCGGCAAAGTTGGTGAGAAACAGGGCTTCCTCGGCCGCGGTATTGCCGCCGCCGACCACGGCGACATTTTTGCCCTTGTAGAAAAAACCGTCACAGGTGGCGCAGGCGGAAACGCCAAAGCCCTGATATTTGCTTTCCGAGGGAAGGCCCAGCCAATTGGCCGAAGCGCCAGTGGCGATGATCAGGGTATCGCAGGTGTAGGTCTCACCGCCGTCGCCGGTCAGGGTGAAGGGCCGGCGTGAGAGATCCACCGAAGCGACCATGTCCTGCACGAACTTCGTCCCCAGATGCTCCGCCTGGCGCTGCATCTGGTCCATCAGCCAGGGGCCCTGAATGACGTCCGCGAAGCCCGGATAATTTTCCACTTCGGTGGTGATGGTGAGCTGACCGCCGGGTTGAATGCCGGCAATCAAGGTGGGTGCCAGCATGGCCCGCGAAGCGTAAATGGCGGCGGTGCAACCGGCTGGACCGCTGCCCAGAATGATCACCTTGGAGTGTTGCGGAGTGGACATGGCTTGCCCTGAGAAAATCAGATGACTGATATCGGAACTGGCAGAGGTCAGGTCAAGCGGTCAGAAGCTCGCCAGCATGTATAAATGTGAGGCTAGTGGCAGCGCGCGAAATATTATTGCGCCGACGGACAGGCCGGGCGTATAACCGCACACCTTTTCGGAACCTGAGCCGTGTCTGCGCCCAAGCTCGACGCTGTTGACCGCCGCATCCTGGCCGAGCTTCAGGCGGACGGCCGCATCACCAATGTGGAACTATCCCGCCGGGCCCAGATCACGGCGCCCCCCTGCCTGCGGCGTATGCGGGCACTGGAGAAAGCCGGCTATATCCGCGGCTATCATGCCAATCTTGACGCCAAGGCGATGGGGTATGAAGTGACCGGCTTCGTGTTTGTCGGTCTCTCCGGGCAGAAGGATGCCGATCTCAAGGCGTTCGAGGAAAGCATGCGCGGCCGGCCCGAGGTGCGGGAGTGCCATATGCTGTCAGGGGAAGTAGATTTTCTGCTCAAATGCGTGGCCCCCGATCTTTCGGCTTTTCAGGCCTTGATCGCAGGGCTCACCGCGGAAAAAAATGTCGCCAGCGTGAAATCATCGTTGGTGATCCATGCGTCGAAAGTCGAGCCGGGGGTGCCGGTCGAAGTGTGAACGGTCGCAAGCGGCGGCCAAGTGCTGTAGGATCAATCCGCTTTCAGGGAGGAATATAATGAACAAATATGCCGGATCGGCGCTTGCCGCGCTTCTGCTCCTGGCTGCCGCGCCTGTTCTGGCGGCGCCGTCCGCTGCCATCATGGCCGCTGTCGCCGATCCCAGCCGTCCCGACAATGACAAGGCGGTTGATGCTCTGCGCAAGCCGGCCGAGACGGTGGACTTCGCCGGCGTCAAGCCGGGCGACAAAGTCGCCGAATTGGCGCCCGGCGCCGGCTATTACACCCGCATTCTCGCCAAGGTCGTGGGTGACAGCGGCAAGGTCTATACCTATGCCGGCCGTCCCACCGTGCCGGCCAATCCGCCGGTTGCCCCCAATGTCGTTCCGGTGGCCGGAACCAATGCCGATTTTGCCGTGCCGGAGCCGGTGGATGTGGTCTGGACCTCGCGCAACTATCACGATTTCCAGAATGCCATGCCCGACATGAGCGGCTACAACAAGAAGGTCTTCGCGGCGCTGAAGCCGGGGGGCACCTATTTCATTCTCGATCATGCCGCCGGCGCCGATGCCGCCGATGATGTGCATAGCGCGCTGCACCGCTCAAAGGAAGCGGTGGTGCGCCGCGAGGTGGAAGCCGCCGGTTTCCGCTTTGTCGCTTCCAGCGATATTCTGCGTAATCCGGCCGACGACAAAACCAAGCGCGTGCAGGAACAGGATGTGCGGGGCAAGACCGACCAGTATCTGCTCAAATTTGTGAAGCCTCGCTGATGCGCCGCGCGGCTTTTGCTCTTCTGGTATTGGCGGCGGCGCCCGCTTTGGCGGCGCCGTCCCCTATCGAAATGGCGGTGAAGGATGCCGACCGTCCCGCCGCCGATACCAGCCGCGATGCCGGCAGGAAACCGGCTGAGCTGCTGGCTTTTGCCGGCATCAAGCCGGGCATGGTGGTGGTGGATATGCTGCCGGGTGCGGGCTATTTCACCCGGCTTTTTGCCAGGGCGGTGGGGCCGAAAGGCCGGGTCTATGCCTATTTCGGCACGCAATATGATGCGCGGCTGAAAGGGCAGGGGCAGGATCCCGACAATCAGTTCGCGGCCCTCAAGCACACCTATCCCAATCTGGGTGTGATCCATGGCCCTCTGGAAGGATTTGTCACGCCGCAGAAGGTTGATCTGGTCTGGACCAGCGACAATTACCACGACATGCACAACAAGGCCTATGCCATGGATCCCGCCAAGGTGAACAAGGCGGTGTTTGCCTCGCTCAAGCCGGGCGGCATTTATCTTGTGATGGATCACCGCGCCGCCAAGGGCGCCGGCGCCGGGGTCACTGAAACCCTGCACCGCATGGACGAGGATATCGCCAAGAAGGAAATCGAGGCGGCCGGCTTCCGCCTGGTGGCGGAATCGAAAATTCTCACCAATCCTTCCGACGACAACAGCAAGCGGGTTTTCGAACAGGGCGAGCACGACCATACCGACCAGTTTGTCCTTAAATTCGTCAAACCGCGCTGATCTGCTGGTGGGATGAAAGCTGCCAGTCTTTTCATTGTGCTTTGCCTTGTGCTGACGCTGCCGGCGGCGGCGCAAGGGCCGCTGCCGCGCCTTAAAGGCAGGATCATTGATTTTGACGGTTTGACTTTTCATCTCGCCCCGGAAAAGGGGCCGCCATTGGCGATCCGGCTGCAGGCCAGAACCCAGTTCATGACCATGACGGCCCAGTCCCTGTCGGCGATCAAGGCCGGCGCCTATGCCGGCGCCACGGTGACGATGGCCGATGGAACGCTGACGGCCGAGGAAGTGCATCTCTATCCTGATGCCTTGCGGGGCTCCAGCGAAGGACGGATCAGCCTGGATGGCAGCCGTTTTGTTGTGAGCGGAGCGGTCACCGCGGTTGTTCCCGGCAGCCTGACGCTTTTTTATCGCGGCGCCCGCATGGTGAATGGCGTCTGCGACGGCCGGGGCGGCGGCCGTAGCGGGGCCGGCACGGCCTGCACCGGTGATGACGTCATCAAGCTGACGACCCAGACCCGCATCACTGCCTTGGCGCCCACCGACCGGCGACTGCTGATCCCCGGCGCGATTGCCACCGTCACCATCGCGACCGACGCCAAGGGCAATCGTTCCACGCCGGGCCTGATCCTGGAAAAGCCGTGATCTTGGAAAAACTTGGTACTTTCCCCTACAGTCTTTGACGCCCGACCTCTGGAGATCGTAATGCGCAAATTGCCCCTTGCCCTGGTTTGCACCGGCCTTTTGGGCGCAGGCTTGCTGGCTGCGCTGGCGCAGGATGCCCCCCGCTTCGGCAGTTGGGGGGTTGATCTGGCCGCCATGGATAAAAGCGTAAAGCCGGGTGACAATTTCTCCGAGTTTGTTTTCGGTACCTGGCAGAAAAGCGCCGTCATTCCGCCCGACCGTTCCCGCATCGGCGGCTTCACCGATCTTCAGATACTGAGCGAAAAGCGCCTGCGCGCCATCATTGACGAATTGCACACCAGGCCCACCGCCCGTCTCAATCCCGACGAACGCAAGCTGCGCGACTTTTATGATTCCTATATGGACACCGCGGCAATTGAAGCCAATGGCTTGAAGCCGGCGGAAAAAGACCTTGCTGAAATCGCCGCCGTCAAGACGCTGGATGATGTCGCCCGCATCATGGCCAGCCCCCGCATCTCGGCCGGCGCCATCTATGGTTATGGCATCGGCGTGGACGACAAGCATCCCGACAGCTATTCGCTGAACCTGTCGCAGGCGGGGCTCGGGCTGCCGGATCGCGATTATTATCTTTCCGACAATCCCGAACTGGTGAAGACGCGCGAGGCCTATCGCAAATATCTGGCGGACATGATGACGCTGGGCGGTCTTTCTGATGCCCCGGCTCGCGCCGACCGCGTCATGGCGCTGGAAACCGAAATCGCCAAGGTGCAGTGGACAAGGGCGGACCGCCGCGACGCCGACAAGATCTACAATCCGATGCTGGTGGCGGACTTAAGAAAGCTGGCGCCGGAATTTCCCTGGGATACTTTCCTGAAGGAAACCGGCATTCCGCTCACCACGCCCAGCGGCGCGCGCTATGTCATCGTGGCGGAAAAAAGCGCCTTCGAGCCTTTGGCCAAGGTCTTTACCGCAACGCCAATTGCGACCTGGCGCGATTATCTTACCGTGCATTACCTGCACAGCATGTCGGCCTATCTGCCCAAGAAGTTCGACGATCTGGACTTTGCCCTTTTCGGCACGGTGCTGACCGGCCGTACCCAGCAGCTTGACCGCCCGACCCGCGGCGTTCATCTGCTGGACGGCGAGATGGGCGAGGCGCTGGGCAAGGTCTATGTCGCCCGTTATTTCCCCCCGGAAGCCAAGGCCAAGGCCGATGCGCTGGTCGGCAATCTGCTGAAGGCCATGGAGCAGGACATCCAGACCCTGGATTGGATGGGACCGGCGACCAAGGCCAAGGCGCTGGAGAAGGTGCGCCAGTTCACCCCCAAGATCGGCTATCCCACCAAGTGGCGTGATTACTCGGCTTTGCGCATCGTGCGGGGCGATCTGATCGGCAACGTCCAGCGCTCCCTGCTGTTTGAATATGAGCGCGAAGTCACCCGCATCAACAAGCCGGTGGACCGCACCGAATGGGGCATGACGCCATCCACCATCAACGCCTATTATAATCCCTCCTTTAACGAGATCGTCTTTCCCGCCGCCATCCTGCAGCCGCCCTTCTTTGATCCCAAGGCCGATGATGCGGTCAATTACGGCGCCATCGGCGCGGTGATCGGCCATGAAATCAGTCATGGCTTTGACGATCAGGGCAGCAAGTATGACGGCAAGGGCGTCTTCCAGGACTGGTGGACGAAGGAAGACCGCGCCAATTTCGACAAGCGCACCGCCATGCTGGTGGCGCAGTATGACCAACTGGAGCCGCTGCCGGGCTTGCATGTCATCGGCAAGAACACGCTGGGCGAGAATATCGCCGACAATGCCGGGCTTGCCATCGCGCTCAAGGCCTATCACCTGTCGCTGGGCGGCAAGGTTGCACCGGTGTTGGATGGCTATAGCGGCGACCAGCGTTTCCTGCTGGGTTTCGGTCAGGTCTGGCGCAGCAAAATGCGCGAAAGCGCCATGCGCACCCAGACGCTGTCGAATGAGCACACCGTGGACATGCTGAGGCCGATCGGCGCCACCCGCAATCTCGATGCCTGGTACGATGCCTTTAGCGTGACGCCGGGGCAGAAATATTATCTGCCGCCGGATCAGCGAGTGCACCTGTGGTAGGAAGGGGCGGGCTTTAAGCCGCTTTCATCAGGGCCTGGATGCCGTCGGCGACATACTGCACCGCCAGCGCCGCCAGCAGCACGCCCAGAAGGCGCCCCAGCACATTCTGGCCACGCTCGCCCAAAAGCCGTTCGATCGGGCCTGACAGCAGGAAGACCCCCAGGCACATCGCCAGCACCAGCGCCATGACGGCGGCAAACAGGCCCAGAGACAGCCAGTTGCCGTCGGCGCGCCCACCCAACAGCACGGCGGCGGTGATGGCGCCGGGTCCTGCCATCAGCGGAATGGCAAGCGGAAACACGGCCGGGCTGGGGCGGGGGACGGCCGCACTGTTCTTCCGTTCCTGGCGGCGCTCGAACACCATTTCAAAGGCGATGGCGAACAGCAGCAGGCCGCCGGCAATGCGGAACGAGGCGAGGCTGATCCCCAGCATGGTGAGGATGTTCAGGCCAAAGAACATGGCGCCGACCAGCACCCCGAATGAAACCAGGGCGGCTTCAACTGCGATGGTTCGCTTGGTCGCCGGCGTCATGCCGCCGGTCAGGCTGATGAAAACGGGCGCAAGGCCCGGCGGGTCCAGCACCACGAAGAGGGTGATAAAGGCGGAACTCAGCAGGGCGAACATGGTGAAAACCTAGCCCTGCCGCGCGCTATTGGGAAGCTTTACGCCTTCTTCACCACGCGCCGCGATTGCAGAAGGCTCGCCAGCCTGCTTGCGGCATAGTGGTGGAATGGGCCAGACCATTGATACCAGCCAGATCGTCCATGTTGCGCGTCTCTTGCGCGATTCCGCCCCGAGCATGCCGGCCGCGCAGGATCAGCGCTTGTTTCTCAAGGCTGCGCAGGCGCTGGAGACAAGGGCGACGAAACTGACCTATGGCACGCCGGCGACGTCCAGCGGGCGGCTTGATCTGCTTGTTTAGATCAGTCTGAACGGCTTCTGGGTGGCCCGCTCGCGCTTCCCCCGCAAAGGTGCGGGGTCGCTGGCGGGCCATGACAGGTTTTTATGCCACCTTGTGATTGGCCATGCGCTCCAGCGCTGTCACCAGGGCGCTGTGGTCCTTCTGGCCGTCGCCATTGGCGGCGCAACTGTTGAACAATTCCTGCGCCGTCGCCGTGTTGGGCAGCGACAGGCCCAGCTTGCGGGCGCTCGACAGCGCCAGGTTCAAATCCTTCTGGTGTAGGGCGATGCGGAAGCCGGGGTCGAAGGTGCGCTTGATGATGCGCTCGCCATGCACTTCCAGAATGCGGCTGGCGGCAAAGCCGCCCATCAGCGCCTGGCGCACCCGCGCCGGATCGGCGCCGGCCTTGGAAGCAAAGAGCAGGGCTTCCGATACGGCTTCGATGTTCAGGGCCACGATAATCTGGTTGGCCACCTTGGTGATCTGGCCGGCGCCGGCGTCACCAACCAGGGTGATGTTCTTGCCCATCAGTTCAAACAGGGGCTTGACCTTGTCGAACACCGCCTGCTTGCCGCCGCACATGATGGTGAGGCTGGCGGCCTTGGCGCCGACTTCACCGCCCGACACCGGCGCATCCACATAATCGCAGCCCAGGGCTTCGATTTTCCTGGCGAATTCCTGGGTCTCGATCGGGCTGATTGAGCTCATGTCAATCACGATCTTGCCCTTGGCAAGGCCCTCGGCAATGCCATCCTTGCCGAACAAGGCTTTTTCAACGTCCGGGGTGTCCGGCACCATGGTGATGATGACGTCGGACTTGGACGCCAGTTCCTTCAGCGACTTGATTTCGACGGCGCCGGCGGCGGCCAGTTCTTCGGGCAGCGGCTTGTTGTTCTGGATCAGGAACAGGTCATTGGCGAAAAGCTGATGGCCGCCCTTCAAAAGATGGCCCGCCATCGGGCGCCCCATCAGACCCAGACCGACAAAACCGATGATCATGACTCTTCCTTTCGTGAAAGCGGCGGGACTATTTCAAAGCCGCAGCGCCACCGCAAGCCAGAGGCGGGGACAATATGTGCCGCTCACCCTTCGATCCGCCTACGCTAAAGCTACGGCGGACAAGACGGAATAATGACCCGCCATAGCCTTGGCGACGGCGGGCAAGCTCAGGGTGAGGAGTTTTTATAATAGTCCTCATGCTGAGTTTGTCGAAGCATGCGGGATGAGGGCTCAGCTTCGATGGGCTCGGTGAGGATTTAATCGCCTCACCGCGGCCCGGTATCGGGGCCGCTGTCCCAGGGAAAGCCGTAGGTCGGCAGCGTCGCCGGCAGCTTGAACTTCACATAATAGATGCGGTCATTGACGCTCACCATTTGCAGGATTTCCTGGCCATCGCCCAGCGGAATCATGGTTTGGCTGTAGCCGTCATTGGTAATCTCGAAGGTGATCGGCGTCTCGATCAGGGTCCACAGGCCTTCGCCCCCGTTGCGGTTGACGAACATGCCGCTGCCGACGCGGCCAAGATTGTCGCGCACCACCGAACGGGACGCGGCCACCAGCGTGCCGTTGGGTCCGCCCCAAGGCGACCAGATGATATAAGGCGTGCCATTGGGAAATTGCCGCCAGCGGTCCTGGATCAGGGTGCCGGGGTCCTTGAAGTCGCCCCAGTTGAGGCCGTCGCTGGAGGTCTTGAAATGCATGGAGTTGGTGCGCGGCTCGAGCGCAAAGCCCGGCGCGCTCACCAGCTCATAGCTCATATAATATTTGCCCTTGCCGTCGCGGGCGATGACCGGCATGCCCGGCCGCGACAGGCCGTCCGGAATGGCGACGTCATAGACCAGTGGCCCCCATGTGCGGCCGCCGTCTTCCGAGACGACATGGTCGAGCAACTGGTTGTAGGCATTCTTCTTGTCGCGTTCGTCGGAGAAATAGGCGACCAGCCGGCCGCGGGAGTCGGCGGCCAGGAACGGCTCCCAGATCGGGCCGGAATCGCGCGACAGACCGGCGCGAGAGGCCTGATTGTAAGGCGCAGGCCGGCCGGTGGCGATGGTGCTAAGATGCGTCCAGCTTCTGCCGCCATCACGGCTCACCATCACATCAAGGGAAGAAGCGCCCGGCGCGGCAATGCCGGCCCCCGTGCCGCAGGCCATGATGGTGCCGGCGGGGAATTCGCCCATCTGCGACGGCAGTTCATAGAGGCAGGGCTGGCCGTTCAACTGCGGCACGTCAGAGAAATGCGTCCAGGTTTCGCCATTATCGGTGCTGCGCCAGATCGGCAGGTTGCCGCGATGGCCGTAGGTGGCCAGCAAGGTGCCACGGCCGGCACCGATCTTGAGCTGAATGACGCGGGGATAGGACGCGCCAGGATCGCGATCGGCGGTGAGATAGCCAATCTTGGAGGTAAAGGTGGTGGGGACCGGCATGGAAAGCTGGGCCGCCGGATCGGGATTGGCCGCGCCGCCGCGGCCACCCCGGCCTGCTGCCGCTGCCGGAGCGCCTGGGGCAGGAGCCGGCGTCGGCTGAGCCAGGACCTGATGCACTGCCAGCGCCAGCGACAATGCGGCGGCAAGGCCGCCAACTTTCATTTTATGATTCATGGTCCCACCCTGGCGCCGACCTGGTTTGCCGGCTGTTGGGGACATGCTGTAACCAATCGTTTGCAGGGGTCAAGGCGGCTTTGGGTTGCAGGCCGACGAGGCTTGGGCAAATCTCGCAAAAAAGATGGGGCAAGGATGCGCAAGACAATGATCGGGCTTTTGCTGGTGGCGCTGGCGGCGGCTCCGGCCGCGGCGGCGCCGCGCTACAGCGTCAAGCGGCTGGGCGATGTGGTGCAACTGCGTGACAACAGTGCCGACACGGTGGTCTCGGTCCTGCTGCCGGTCAACAACGCCTATGAGATGGTGGTCAAGAGCCACAATGTCATCCGCATGACCATCAACTCGGTGGATCAGTTGCGGGCCAATCCTGGCCTTAACGGCATTCCCTTCCTGGCGCCTTTCGCCAACCGGCTGGACCAGGATGCCTTCTATGCCAACGGCAAGAAGTACAATTTCGACATGGAGCTGGGGAATGTGCGCGGGGCCGTGCCCATTCACGGCTATCTCAGCGGCACCAGTCATTGGCAACTGGTTCAGGCGAAAGCCGACGGCAAGAGCGCCTGGGTAACCAGCAAGCTCGAATTCACCAAATATCCCGACTATATGAAGCAGTTTCCTTTCGCCCATACCATCACCATGACCTATCGGCTGGCGAACGGGGCGCTGGAAGTGCATACGCGGCTGGATAATCTGTCTGCCGAGCCGATGCCGGTGGCGATCGGCTTTCATCCCTATTTTGCCCTGACGGACTCGGTGCGCAAGGACTGGACCTTGAGCGTCCCGGTGAAAAAACATTGGCTGCTGACGGATGCGAAGGTGCCCACGGGCGAAACCGAGCCGGCGGAAAATTTCTTTGGCGGCGACCTGCATGCGGTGCCGCTGAGCCGTTTTGCCGACAAGCCGATTGACGATGTCTTTAGCGACATCGAACGCGACGCCAAGGGCCGGGGCACCATCAGTTTCAAGGGCGCACGCCAGTCCATCAGTCTGACGGCGGGGCCGAACTTCAAGGGCTTTGTGCTTTATTCCACCGTGCCGGTGGACCCGAGCGCCAATGCCGGACGCGGCGGCCCCGGGCGGGGCGGGCCTGGTCCCGCCAATCCGCCGCCGCCGGTCAGCACCGGGCCGGCTATTCCGCTCAGCGCCACCGATACGGGGCCGGCGCCGTGGGACCGGGGCTTTCTTGCCATCGAGCCTTATGCCGGCATTAGCAATGCCATGAACCTGGCGCAGGCCGGCAAATACAGCGAATTGCAGAGCATCGCGCCCGGCGGTCATTGGGAAGAAAGCTTCTGGGTGACGCCGTCAGGCTATTGATCTATCGTTGCAAAAATTAGGGGAGGAAAATCCATGCGTATCGTACCTGTTCTGACAGTATTGCTGGGCTCTGTGGCCATGGTTGCGGCGCAGCCCGCGGCTAAGCCGCCTGCTGCCGGCGCCGCGGTCGCCAAGCAGACCTATGACGTTCCCATGAACGGCAAACCGCAAACCTTCTATATGCTGTCCCGCGTCTTCAAGCCGGGTGAGGATATCGGTCTGCACACCCATGACGGGGTGGAGATTTCCTGGGTGATACGCGGCAATATCCGCCTGGTGATTGCGGGCGGCGAGTCCAAGATCTATCACGCCGGCGAAAGCTTCCTGATCCCCCGCGGCACCGTTCACGATCCGGTCAATGTCGGGCCGGGCGAAGCCGAAGTGGCGGTCAATTACGTTCTCGACAAAGGATCGCCGATGCGCAATCCGCTGAACATCCCGCTGCCGCCCGAATGCAAGAAGACCGGTCCCTGCTCGGTGAAGGCGCCGGCGAAGTAAGATTTCGCAAAATGGCAAAAGCCCCGGATCAACGATCCGGGGCTTTTTTGTTGCGCTTTTTGTGTCGAGCTTCGATCAACGCTCTCATGCTTCGACAGGCTCAGCATGAGGATATTGCGTTAATTTCCTCACCCTGAGCTTGTCGAAGGGTGAGGACCCAATGTGGGTGAGCTTTAGATGCGCTATTCCGGTGGCGCCGTGTTGGGCGGCAGCTTCTTGTAATAATCCAGCGGATATTTGGGCTGGTAGCCATTGGCGAAAGGCCGCTTGGCGAAAGTCTGGAAATAGGCCAGCGACGCATCGCGGAACCAGACCGCATCGCGGTGCTGCATGGTGAGATACTGTTTCACCGCCGTGAAGCGTTCCTCGTCGATCCTGCCCTTCAGCGTGTCCCATTGGCGCTGCATCGCTGCCACTTCGGCAACGCCCTTGCTGTAAGTGAATTGCAATTCCTCCCACATGGTGCGGCCCGATTTCATGCGCCAGTCCCAGGGCACATGATGAAACCAGAGCAGAAATTCCTCCGGCGTGGTGCGAATATCGTCGAACTGCTCCTTCAGCGGGGAGTTGTATTGCGCCGCCGTGTTGTAGCCGGTGTGGGAGCGGTCCACCCCCAAGCCCACCGCATCGGCGCGGTTGAAATAAACATCGGCCCAGTCGGAACGGCGGGGTGAATCCAGCCAGGGCCAGGGGCCGTAATGGGTATTGGCGCCGTCCAGCTCCTGGAAGGTAAGGCCGATGGGCGCCTGGTAGTCCATCATCGCCGGCCAGGATTCCATCAGCATGTCCACCGTGGTTGCTACCACTTTCGGATCGTTGCCGAAGGTCTGGCGCGCCCATTCCTCACCCACGGCCCTGGCGCTCGATTCCGGATTCCAGGCAAAGCGGCCATAGGCGTACCAGTTGGCCTGGTTGAAGATCGAGCCGGTCCAGTTGCGGTCATTGCCGATATTGGCGACGCCGGCCGAGCCGGTGAGCTTCTGGTTCATCACGATCTTGGCCACCGTCGAACCGGGGCCATGGGCAAAGGTGTCCGAGCGGTAGATCTGCTCGTACATGAAGCCGGTGTAGGTCAGATCAACGCCCTGGCCGGTATATTCCTTGGTGACGGGAAACTCGACCGCCATGTTGCTGCGCGGCATGGCGCCGAACAGCGGGGCAAAAGGCTCGCGCGGCTGGAAATCCAGCGGCCCTTCCTTTTCCTGCACCAGGACATTGTCGCGGAACTGGCCGTCGAATGGCTTGATGAGGCGATAGGCTTCGGCAACACGGTCCAGATGCCAATCCTTGCCGGGATCGTCATAGACAAAGGCGCGATACATCACGACGCCGCCATGCGGTGCCAGAAGGTCGGCATACATGTTGGCGCCGTCGGAATGGGAACGGCCATAATCCTGCGGGCCCGGCTGGCCTTCAGAATTGGCTTTCACCAGAAAGCCGCCGAAATCGGGAATGGCGCGATAGATTTCTTCCACCTTGGCTTTCCACCAGGCCCGCACGGCGGGATCGAGCGGATCGGAGGTTTTCAGGCCGCCGATCTCCTGCGGCGCGGAAAAGCGCGGCGCCATCCAGACATGCACGCCATAGGGGCGGAATTCTTCCGCCAGCGCCGCCGTCTTCTCGATATAACCGGGCGTCAGGCTGTTGGCGCTGGTGTTGACGTTGTTGAGCACCGCGCCATTGATGCCGAGCGAAGCGTTAAGACGGGCATATTCGCGATAGCGGGGGTCGCGATAGGCGGGCAGGGTCTGCCAGCGCCACAGCGAGGCGCCGGCAAAACCCCTCTCAATCGAACCGTCGAGATTGTCCCAATGGTCCAGCACCCGCACCATCAGCTTTGGCGCGTCGGTGATGTCGAGCGCATCAATGGCCTCTGCCGTCTGCATGCGCCGCAGGAAAGCAAAAGCGCCATAGAGCACGCCGATGTCGCTGTTGGCGGCGATGATTGTGGCCTTGTGACCATTCACTTTCAGGCTGCGCAGCAGAA
>JAFAVT010000079.1 GCA_019242275.1 Alphaproteobacteria bacterium | reverse complement strand
TAGCTATGCACCAGCCGCACCGTCGTCGGGTCCAACTTATATGAATTGCAGTTCTAACACTGTGTTCCAGTATACCTATACTCACTGTTACGGAAATTAGTTCGGCGCTAAATGCTGCCGCGCCAACTGTGGGCGAGAATAAATAATGAAGTTCGCGGGGGCACAGCCAATGGCAGTGACAACATGGCTACATTGGTCAAATTAGTTTTATGGGTCACGCTCCTAGCAGTTTGGGCTGGATTTGCATTTGTGATGCTGTGGGGATTCGTCGGCATCGTCCACTGGCTATGGCGAAACACCTAGGCAATTGTTAGCTCGTTTAATCAGAGCCCTGCTTGGACACCGCCTAAGCCCCAAGCGACTAAGGGACGATTCCGCTTTTCTTCAAAAAGTTTCGCAAATCATTCACCTTAACTGCTTCGCCCAAGACCAATTGAACCTGTCCCCTCAAATCACCAAGCGCCATTGCCAGCAATTGGGCCTCAGAAAAGGACTGCTTCTCGCCATCCGGCAACGTCATAATATAAATCGGTTCGGATTTCTGCTGCGACATGATTTGCAATGTCAGCAGGAATTGGGGAGATGCAGGCGCGAGCTTTCTAATAACAACGCCGATAACCTTCCCATTAGCAATATCAATCAGTGGCCCGCCGGAGCTTCCACTATTGAAAGCTGCATTGACTACCCAAACAGCAACGATCCTGCCGGAAGGCATTGGCTGCTCTTCACCACCAGAAAGATAACCCACACTGAGCAATGCGGGCGTTCCGGCATAGCCAACAGGATAACCCCATGCGCCAACCCGCGATCCAACAGGTAATGTACGACGGTTCGATACATCAAGACCGCGAGCAGGAATGCGCCTGTCTGGTTTAATCAGCGCAAGATCATGGTCCTGATCTATTGCGGCAACGGTTGCGCCGACTGTGCTGCCATCAGCCAACCGCAATTCCGGGTTTTGGCAGTTGGTAGCGACATGAGCGGCGGTAACGACCATCCCGCTCTTGTGTAGGAATCCAGTCCCGTAAGACCGCCCATCATTGCAATTCACCTTCATCACGGCGGGAAGAGCGTTTTTACCGACGACCAACGCGTCCGCGTCAGCCGCAGGCACCAGCAACAGAAAAAAGCAAATTGCTGTGAAGAGAGCTTTCGGAGCGTAATTCATTTCTTCGCTGGTTTCCGCCCGCCCCTCCAACGTCCATCGCGCGGAATACCGCTAGCGTCCCGGATTTTCACGACCTGCCATCCCCTCGCCTTCCGGGGACGCCGTGCAGCTTGTCCGGCTAAAAATCCGATCTCTTCCCCCAGGCCGCATAGCACTTGCCCGTCACCCTTGAGGTGCTTGGCAAGCCGCTCCAGCGCCCATGCGGGCGGGTTCCTCCGGCCCGACAGCCACCCTGCAATTGTAGCTGTCGGGCCTCCAACGCATGCCGCCAAGCCCGCTATGTGCCTTCCCGGCCATCGAATACGGGCCGCTTGCAGCAACGCATCATGGTCACGGGACATTAGTGCAAACTCCTTCTGCAACGTGGACACACGCTCGTCACAGCGTCACATGCATCGAAACAAACCAATTGCCATAAGGCAGAGGCGTCACAACGCGACCAAATGTGACGGCACAATCCGACCATATCACTCCACAATACTGTCTTGTGACGTTGTGACGGCCTCATCCGCAAGATAGCGGTCAAATGCGTCAACCATGGCTTTTCGGTAGTATCCCTTCGCTGTGAGATCGCCCCTGCGAACCGTTCCCGGAATTATACCAAATGGACGCAGCAATTTCGCCACCTGAGGCATCGTGATCGGGCTGTCATGCAAATACTCCGGCCATGGTCTATCTTCACGCTTACGCAAATTGGCGACAATTTCACTACTAAACAGAGCTTCCTCGGGTGTATCTTCAAACGCGCTCTTTATATCGGCCAAAAGCAGCATGCCAATGGACTGGTCACCTGCAAAACGCTGCTCACGATTTAATGAAAGAGCAACATTGCTAACTTTTTCCAGCCATTCGCCACCAGCGACTTGCGCTACAGCAAACAATGGCAGCCAGTTGTCCGCTGCACGATTGATTAGATCGTTCGGGATTGCAGGGCTAGCGTGTGCCAAGGAATCTTTGTTATCGGTCGTCCAACGGCGGACCATTTTTGCAACGGTATTGAGGCCATCGGCATCACTCAAGCTAAGTTGAGTTACCCGCTCGGATGCCAGTCTTCTGCGCAATCGAACAGTAATGGAGCGATCCTCTAGCGTAGGTGGGAGTCGGTTTATTAAAGCAATCGCGACGGGTGCCCAGGTTGAAAAGCGCTTCGGTTCATGGTGGTCCCCAACACAGCGAATTACGCTTCCATCATAGCGATGCCCTGAATTCAATATCCCGCGCAGTTCTTCATTGCCTGGAATAAATGAATCTCCCTCGTCAATTAGTAGGGTTGGTTTGTGAGATTCGATAATTCTAAAAATGGCTGCAATGGTAATATGCGAAGCAAAAAGCGGTCGCGGAACAAGTTTTGCCACAAACTCCAGCAAAGTGGTTTTGCCGCAGCGCTTGTCGGGGGCTGTAATGCACAGCCGCGGAAATATTCGAAAGCAGTCAAACGCGTGAGCGGCAACAATCCACAATGCGATGGCATGAGCGGACTCCGCACTCATAATCACGTAGCGCAGCAACGTTTGGGTGATTGAATCCAAAAGTGTTATGCCATCTACAGCGTCAGGCCAGTCCCCAAGCTCAGGAAAGGTTAGAGATTTGCCACGCCTTTCTTCACCCGATTGCAGCTCCCCACGGCGCTTTTCAACGAGCTTGTCCAGCCGATGCGGTTCGACGCCTAACCGTTTTGCAGCCTTTTTTCGCCCTTGCTCATAAGTCAGGGTCGGCAAAGCTGCGAGACGGACAATTTCAGCTTCGGCGTCAACGAGTGATTGTCCCTCCTTATTAACAACGGTAACCGGCGCGTCTAAAGCGGACCCGTTTTGCAAATTATTCTGCTGCGGGTTATATTTGCTCTGTTCAATAGAGCATGGAATGTGCGCGTCGGCGGGGCCGGAATCCCCGCTTGGCGCGTTCGCATTTGGGGCCATGGCTCACGCAGCCTCCCCTGAAAGCAATTTTTCCAAAGACGCGAACTTTATAAGTGTTCGCCGTCCTACTCGGACTAACTCAAGACGATTGGCTTTAGCGAGTGCCCATAACTTTGTGAGTCCTAACCCCGATAACTTTCGCGCGGTCTGGAATGAGATGGTTATTGGTTTAGGGTCGGTGGTCGGCAATTGCGGTTCGGTTATGGACCGTTTTCGATTCTTCGACATTTTGTTTTGTCCTGTTCGCTGCTGACTTCTGCCACGCGCCTGTGCGCGGCGGCGTTCATCATGAACAGGGTGAGCCTGCGAAATAGGTATCACGAAAAAAGAGGCGTAACGATTTCCGTAACGATTATCTGACCTTCTTTCTACCGGCGCTGGCAGTTGGATTTAGGCCAGCGTTGGTCCGGGCCTGAGGCCAAACGCGGCCCTGAAATCCGCGCGCCGACACCGAGATATTTTTTTGTTTAAGAATTTCTCTGGCATCATCCCTTTTTAGGTTCGGTAACCCTTGCAGACGCTCAGTGAGGATTTTAACGGCCTGCGCTTCCGCGCTCGATGTTTGGCGTGCTGCGAGAGGCCAGATTTGGGTCACCCGCAGCGTAGGTAATAGGAGTATCCGGCGCTTTTTAAATTTATAATCGCCCCAGAGGTCCAATACCGTTCCGCTATTCCAATCAATATCCGCAGTTCCCCAGTCTGGTCCTTTTTGCGGTGGCGTATCTGCCGCAATGGTCATTGTTGATGCGAAGATAGGTGGCGTTTCTTCGTCCTGCCATTTGAGCGGACGCAATGCACCGTCCTTTAATGCTGTGCGAAGTTGATTTTCGGCATTTTCTGGGTCGCAATTATCGGCGGAATAAATGCGTTGAATGGCTTCAGGTATACTCACCCAGTGCGCTGATACTTGCTCAGTTTTTGAAACGTACGGCATGCATCCGCAATCGCGCCGCAAGATTGAATGGCGGCAACACGGTGCGGAGCCGTGCGTTCGGGGATCAGCCTAGCCGCCTTGGTGAGATATTAACCCGTCTTACGGAACGACGCGACGTTATTCTGAGCCACCGGCTGCAAAGTGGCGCAAAACTTGGCCCACTCATCCATCATCCGGCGGCGCTTGTCGAACATATCTCCCCGCCGATAGGCTGCTTCGACCTTGTTGCTCACTGTATGAGCCAATGCCATTTCGGCCATATCGCCCGGATAGCTAGTCCGCTCCGCAGCCCAGTCACGGAAAGTAGATCGGAAGCCGTGCGCCGTCAGGTCGTCCCGCTTCATTCTCCTCAGCAGCATGAGAAAAGCCATATTGGAAAGAGCGGTGCCCGCCTTTCGGCCTTGGAACACAAATGAGGACGGCAGAAGAATATCCTGCTTTTGGCCTTTCAGAATTTCGAGGGCTCGCGCTGAAAGCGGCACTCTGTGTTCCTTGCCAGCTTTCATTCGCGCGGCGGGGATAGTCCATACCTTCTGAGCCAAGTCCATCTCGGCCCAGGTTGCTCCAATAATCTCACCCGTGCGAGCACCGGTTAGGATGGCAAATTCCAACGCGCGAGCAGCCGTCCCTTCCTGCTGACGTAGCAACGAAATAAAATTGCCTAACTCTAAGTATGGAAGGGCCGCATGATGCTCTATCGCGCGCACCTTTCTGCGGGCAGGCAGAAGATGGTCCATGTGCCCACGCCACCGCGCCGGATTTTCACCCACTCGAAAGCCGCGCGCCTTGGCCCAATCCAACACAGATTCGATTCTGCCCCTCAGGCGGCTCGCTGTTTCAGGCTTTTCAGACCAAATCGGTTCAATCACTTTGGTCACCAGCGCCGTGTCAATCGTTTGAACAGGCAATGACCCGATTACAGGATACGCATAAGTCTTGAGCGTTGAAGGCCATTGGCTGGCGTGTTTCGCGCTTTTCCAACCAGCCTTATGCGCCTCGATATACTTTTCGGCGCATTCCTTGAAAGTTACCGCCATAGCGGCCTCAAGGTGAGCGCGCTGCCTTGCCGCCTTCCGCGCTTCAATGGGGTCAACACCTTCATGGCGCTGCCTACGGGCGTCCAGAGCCTTCGCGCGGGCCTCCTGCAAGCCGAATAGCGAAACAGGTCCCAAGCCCATCCAGCGCGGCTTACCCGCCAGCATGAACCTCAGTACCCAGTTTTTGGTGCCTTCCGGCGTGATACGGAGATAAAGGCCGCTGCCATCGCAATACATGCCGGGAGCTTTGGTTTTCTCGACTTTGAGCGCCGTCAACCGGGAAACTTCGCGTGCCATGGGGAACCCATAAAATCCACAATGTGGTCCACAATCATAGCACGAATTGAGGCGAACGGAAGCGACGGCGCGTGACCGCCTGATGGAAAAAAACTGCTTATTTATCTAGGTAATATTGGCTTACCACGAGCCGGGGCGAATGAGCGCGAATTGGGGTGGTGGCGGACAGGGTGAGATTCGAACTCACGGTACCCTTGCAGGTACGCCGCATTTCGAGTGCGGTGCCTTCAACCACTCGACCACCTGTCCGGCCCGGGCGTGATAGCCGCGCCGGACGGGCAAGGCAAGCGCCCGCGCCTCATTCCGCGCGCTGTTCCAGCCGCGTCCGCGCCGCCAGCGCCGGTTCAAGCCGCGCCAGGACCGCGGCCATTTCTTCGGCAAAACCATAGGGCGGGTTCAATACCAGAAGACCGGCACGGGAAAGCCTGCCTTCGGGCGCGTCAATGGCGATCTCGATGGTGAGGGCCGGCCCGCTGCAGCCGGCCAGGACTTCGCCGACAAAGCCTTGCGCCTCCGCCGGCGCCTTGACCGGATACCAGATCAGATAAATGCCGTTGGCGAAGCGGCGATGGGCGGCGCGAACAGCGGCGGCGAGACGGGCAAATTCGTCCGGCGCTTCAAAAGGCGGATCCATTAGGATCCCACCCCGGCGCTGCGGCGGCGGCAGCAACTTGGGCAGGCGCGCGTAACCATCCGCTTCTTCGACGCTTGCCTTGCGCCACGGCGCCAGCACGTCGCGCAGGGCCGCCGCCTCTTGCGCGTGCTTCTCGATGGCGACCAGGCGGTCCTGGGGCCGCAGCAGCCGCGCCGCGATCAGCGGCGAGCCGGGATAGGGGCCCTCACCCGCCAACTCCAGATAGGCTGCCAGCGCCGGCGGCAAGGGCGGCACCAAACCGCGCAAGCGGCCGATGCCGTTGGCCGCCTCGCCGGTCTTGCGCGCCGCTTCGCCGGCAAGATCGTAAAGCCCGCGCCCGGCATGGCTATCAATGACCGCGAATGCCGCGTCCTTCTTTTTCAGATGGGTGAGAATGGCAACCAGGGCGACATGCTTGACCACGTCGGCAAAATTCCCGGCGTGATAGCCATGCCGATAGTTCACTCTGCCCCCTCTGCCTTTCGCATCGCAAGCGCTGCTACAGGCATCTCCCCCCTCGTCGCTTCGCTTATGGGGGAGATCATCTACACTTCTCCGCCAGCTTGTCGTTGATGGCGTCCTGGGTGAGATCGTAATCCTCGACATAGATGCGCAGACGCCGGCCTTTCACCGCCGCATCCTGCGCCCCGAAATGACTGAAATCGCCGCTGACGATATCGCCCTTTTCCGGCCGGTAGCCGCCATACCATTCCACCAGGGCATAGCGCTTGGCGCCCAGATCAACCACGAAATAGTCATGGCAAGCCACCGTCACCAGCACCACCGGGGCATCGGCGGCGAAGGCCGGCACGGTGATGAGAAGGAGCAAGAAAACGAAGCGCATGGCGCAGTTTAGAGCACTTTAATCTTGGGCAGAAGCAAGGCCCTCGCCCTTCATCCTTCGACAGGCTCAGGATGAGGGCTCAGGGTGAGGAAATCAAAATGAAATCCTCATGCTGAGCCTGCCCGCCTTCGCCAAGGCTATGGCGGGTCGTTGCCTCCATGCTGTCCGCCTCTAACGCGAAATCTCTTCCAGGGCGCGGCCCCGTGTGCTGGGGCCGAAAGCGCCGATCACCAGCGCCACCACGCCCATGCAGCCGGCAATGAACACAAACACGCCCGGCGCGCCAAAACGGGCCAGCAGGGCGGCGATGATGAAGGAACTTCCCACCGTCGCCAGCCGCGAGAAGGAATAGACAAAGCCAACCGCGGCTGCCCGCATGCGGGTGGGAAACAGTTCCGGCTGATAGCCGTGATAGGCGAAGGACAAAATGTTGTTGGCCAGGGTCAGGGCCACGCCGCAGGCCAGAATGGCCCCGACGCTGCGCTGAAGCGCGAAGATGAGGCCGACCGCGGCGATGGCCAGGCCGGCGGCCGCGATGATCCATTTGCGCTCCACCCGCTCGGTGAAGAACAGGCCGGCCAAGGGGCCGAACGGCGCGGCTATGGCTATGATAAAGGTGTAGCCCAGGCTGGTGGTGACGGCGATGCCCTGCGAAATCAGCAGGGTCGGCACCCAACTGGCAAAGCCGTAATAGCCGCAGGCCTGGAACAGGTTAAAGACAATCAGCATCAGGGCGCGGCCGCGATAGGGCGGGCGCCATAACTCTGTCAGCGAACCCCGCCGCTCTTGGGGCGGCGCCGGCACGACATCATGCAAGGGGCGGTCTTCATGCCGCGCTTCTTCTTCCCAGCAGGCGATAATGGTTTGCGCTTCCGCGTCACGGCCGTGGGCCAGCAGCCAGCGGGGGCTTTCGGGAACGCCGCGGCGGGCAAACCACACCACCACCGCCCCCGCGGCGCCGATCAGGATGACCCAGCGCCAGCCGGAGACGCTCAGCGGCGACAGCGGCACCAACAGCCAGGCGAGAAACGCCGCCAGGGGAATGGCGCCGAACTGAATGACATTGGCAAAGGCAAAGGCGCGGCCGCGCACGGCACGCGGCGCCAGTTCGGCTATATAGGTGTCAATGGTCACCAGCTCGACGCCGATGCCGATGCCGCCCAGAAAACGGAACAGGGCCAGGCCGACGGCATCGCTCTGCGTCGCCATGCCGATGGCGGCGGCGGCGTACCAGACCAGCGAGAAAGTGAAGATGGCGCGGCGCCCCAGCCGGTCGGCGACAAAGCCGAACAGGGCGGTGCCCAGCCACAGACCGGCGAAAAAAGCGGCGACAAAGCCGGCCGGGCCGGCGAAATAAGAGTCCTTCACCAGAATATGCTCGGCGGTGAGGCCGGGCACGACATAGGCGGCGAGGAACAGATCATAAAACTCGAAGAAGCCGCCCAGCGAGATCAGCGCCACACGGCGCCAGAAACCATGTGTCGGCGGCAGGGCTTCCAGGCGGGCGGCGATGGCGCTCATGCGCGCTCAGCGGAGAAAGGCATGCAGCTCGTCATACGAGACGCGGCGATTGTCGTAACGAAGTACGGCGCCTTCTGTCGAAAAGACCAGCAGGATTGTGGAAAAGACGGGCTGATCGCCGGCATAGGACACGCCATAAGCATGCATCTGCACTTCGGATCCGGCACTGTCGGGATAACACGTCATCTGGAATCGGTAGACCGGCGCACCCAGGCGGAACATCTCTGCCACAAACGGCTCGGATTTGTCGTACTGCCGTGTCGTTGAGCCTAACCGGATGCTGACTAGCGGCTCCACGTCAACACGACCTTTTGGCGTGTAGGAGTAAGTGCCGGGCCGCGCACGCAGTTCAAAAAGGCGGCGGCCGCAGTAACCTGACACCACACGCAACTGATCCGTCAATAATTGCGGCTCGACCACTATGGCGGGGACAAGCTCGACGTCGCCGCGCTCCGACGCTTGGCAACCTGCCAGCGCCAATCCAGCCAAGGCAAAACAAAGCGCCCTTATCAATCCCTCGTTCATTCTGCATCTCCAATAACCCAGCCTAGTCCAGATTCCGGGCCTTTGCCCGCGCTGTTTCGCCACCGCGAGGCCGTCGCGCCCGCATGGCATCATCGCGGCGGCTTTGGCGGAGATTTCATGCTCAAGGGAAAGGTTGCCGTCGTCACCGGTTCGACCAGCGGCATTGGTCTGGCCATCGCCCGCGCCCTGGCGGGGGCCGGCGCCGGCGTCATGCTCAACGGCTTTGGCGACGCCGCCGACATAGAGGCCGAACGCAAGCGCATTGAGACCGAGTTTGGTGTTGCCGCGCTCTATTCGCCGGCCGACATGAGCAAGGCTGACGAGATTGCCGCCATGATCGCCACCGCGGAAAACGAACTGGGCGCGGTTGACATATTAGTGAACAATGCCGGCATCCAGTTCGTTTCGCCGATCGAGGAATTTCCCCTCGAGAAGTGGAACCAGATTCTGGCGATCAACCTTTCGGCTGCCTTCCATGCCATCCGGGCTGCCGTGCCGGGAATGAAGGCCCGCAAATGGGGCCGGATCATCAACACCGCCTCGGCCCATGCCCTGGTCGCTTCGCCCTTCAAGTCGGCTTATGTGGCGGCCAAGCACGGCATTGCCGGCCTGACCAAAACGGCGGCGCTGGAAACCGCGGCGCACGGCATCACCGTCAATGCCATCTGCCCCGGCTATGTCTGGACGCCGCTGGTGGAAAAGCAGATTCCCGACACCATGGCGGCGCGCGGCCTGACCCGCGATGAAGTGATCAAGACTGTGCTGCTGGCGGCGCAGCCGACCAAGGAATTCGTTACGGTGGAAGAAGTGGCGGCGCTGGCGCTTTATCTGGCCGGCGACATGGCGCGTTCCATCACCGGCGCGGTCATCAGTATTGATGGAGGATGGACGGCGGCGTGATTGCCGCTGCCCTTCGCTTGCGCTCCGGGCGTTCGGCGCTTAAAGCAAATCCGGGTTAGTTGGGAATCTCTTGTACTCACCATGGGCGGGCTTGACCCGTCCATCCAACTTGTTCTTGGACCGAAGTTGGATGGCCGGCTCGGAGGCCGGCCATGGTGAGGCTGGGGAAGATTCTGCGTCCTCAAACCCACAACTGTGCTCTAACTTCGCCTTCCCTTCAGCAACCTGCCGTCCAGCGCAGCCAGGCCCATCGCGATCACGGCCATGCCGGAAACCGCCTGCAGGGTAATGGCCTCGCCCAGCGCCACGGCGCCCAGCAGCAGGGCAATCGGCGGAATCAGGAACGTAACCAGCGAGGCATGGGTGACCGCCGCGCCGGCCAGCAGCCGGAAATAGACCAGATAGGCCATGGCGGTGTTGACCAGGGCAATGGCGAGCAAGGCGGCCCAGATATGCCCGTCCGGCATCGGCAACGTCCAGGGCCGATCAATCGCCAGCGATAACGGCAGCAGAACCGCGGTCGCGGCGGTGAGCTGGCCGGCGGCGGCGGCAAGCGGCGGAAGCCCTCGAAAATGGCGGCTATAAAGTCCGCCCATGGCGTAGAACACAGAGGCGACGATCACCGCCACCTCGCCCAGTATGGCACTGGCGCCGTGAAAGGCCTGCGGCCCCACCAGAATGATGGTGCCGAGGATGCCCAGGGCAACGCCGGCGATCTTGGGCCAGGACATTTTTTCGTCATGGGTGACGTAATGGCCGATGACCACCACGAACATGGGGGTGATGGCGTTGAGGATCGAGGCCATGCCGGAAGTGATGCGGGTTTCGCCCCAGCAGATCAGGACGAACGACAAGACATTGTTGAGCACGCCGGAAATCAGAAAGCCCTTCCAGCGCCCTCTCGGCAAACGCTCGCCCCGCGCCAGCAGCAGCACATTGAGGGCGATGGCGGCGATGCCGACCCGGCCCAGCACCACCGTCACCGGCGGCAGCGCCGCAACCAGCACCTTGTAGAAAAAGAACGAGCTGCCCCACAGCAGCGACAGCAAGAACAGCAGGCTCCAGTTGCGGGCGTTCATGCCATCCGTCTTAGACGATTTGGCGTCGCAGGACTGACGAATCTTGCGCTTTAGACGCGCGGCAGCTTTGCAGCCGGTGGCGCACTCTATCTGAGTTCGTCGGCCACGGCGGCGATGCCGGCGTTGGAGCATTTCTCGTCATTGTCGGCGCCCACCGCGCCGGACGAGGCCACCGCGCCGATCACTTCGTTGCGATACTTGATCGGCACGCCGCCGCCCACCGTGGTAACGCCGCGGACATTGGGCATGGGCGTGCCCAGGGTGCCGCCGCGGGCATTGGCGAAGGCCAGCGAAGTGGCGAAGCGGTTGGCCATGGTCAGGGCGGTATAGGCCTTGTCTTGCGCCAAGTTGATGGTGTGGGGCCCCGTCTGGTCATCGCGCAGGAAGGCCTTCATGGTGCCGCTGGAATCCACCACCACCATGGTGGTGTGAAAGCCCAGCTTGCGGCAGGCCTCGATGCCGGCGCGGGCGATCTTTTCCGCCATGTCTAGCGACATTTCGTGGGTGGCGATGACGCCCCTGGCGCCCACCACCGGCGGATAGGAGGCCGGCGCCGGCAGCGGCTGGGCGAATGCTGCGGCGGTGGCCAAGGCAAGAAGAGCGATGGAAGCGGCAAGGCGCATGGCGTTTCCCCGTATGTCTTTGTCAAAGCCTAGCATTTTCGGCCAAACGGGACAGGCCTTTTCCTTTGACCCGTTCTCGCCCATCGCTATATTCCGGCCTCCGTTCAGGAAATCGCTGCCCCAGTGGCGGAACGGTAGACGCAGCAGACTCAAAATCTGTCGCCTTCACGGGCGTGCTGGTTCAAGTCCGGCCTGGGGCACCAATTCTCGCTGCGCTCGCATTGGCGCCCGGCCGCATTCCTCCTTTGGTCCGTCCTCGCTTCGCTTTGCTCGCTGCGGGCGGACGGGGCCTGGGGCACCATTCCTTGCTTGCGATGGATGCTTTGGGAGATACTGCGGCCATGAACGCACCGGCTCCCGAACTGAAATCCGCGCCGCGCAGCGATTGGAGCAGGGACGAGATCGCCGCCCTCTTTGCCCTGCCCTTTCCCGAACTGATGTTCCGCGCCATGACGGTACACCGGGCCCATTTCGACCCAACCGAAGTACAAATCTCGACCCTGCTTTCGATCAAGACCGGCGGTTGCCCGGAAGATTGCGGCTATTGCAGCCAGTCAGCCAAGCATGAGACCGGGCTGAAGGCTTCCAAACTGATGGCGCTGGAACAAGTGCTGGCCGACGCGGCCAAAGCCAAGGCGGCGGGCGCCAGCCGCTTCTGCATGGGCGCGGCCTGGCGCGAACCCAAAGACAAGGACCTGGACGCGGTGTGCGAGATGGTGGCCGGCGTCAAGGCGCTGGGGATGGAAACCTGCGTTACCCTGGGCATGCTGACAGGGCCACAGGCTGCGCGGCTGAAAGATGCGGGGCTGGACTATTACAATCACAATCTCGACACCTCGCCGGAATATTATCGCCACGTCATCACCACCCGCACCTATCAGGATCGTCTCGATACGTTGGCGCAAGTGCGTGCCGCCGGCATAAATGTCTGCTGCGGCGGCATTGTCGGCATGGGCGAAAGCGCCGAGGACCGTGTCGGGCTGATCCATGCCCTGGCCACCCTGCCAATTCATCCCGAAAGCGTGCCGATCAATGCCCTGGTGCGGATCGAAGGCACGCCGCAGGGCCTGGCGACGCCGCTTGAGCCTATCGAGTTCGTCCGCATGATCGCGGTGGCACGCATCACCATGCCGCGTTCGATGGTGCGATTGTCGGCCGGGCGCGAACAGATGAGCGAAGAAACCCAGGCGCTGTGCTTTCTGGCCGGCGCCAATTCCATCTTCTATGGCGAAAAGCTGCTGACCACGCCCAATCCGGTGGCGGCGGAAGACCAGGCGCTGTTCGCCCGGCTGGGGCTGAGCGCGATGAGGAGCGCCTGATGCGGCGGATCATCCCGCTTCTGATCATCATCATTGGCGGCGCGGCATTGCTGGCGCCAGTGATCATGCTGATGGAACTGGAGCGGATGCCGGGCGATTACGACCTGGTGTTGCAAGGCCGG
>JAFAVT010000301.1 GCA_019242275.1 Alphaproteobacteria bacterium | reverse complement strand
TCTACAATTTGGGCCTTGCCTATTCTACCGGCCAGGGGGTTGCCGCGGACTTTGTCGTCGCTCACAAATGGTTCAACCTCGCCGCTGTGCGGGGCATCGAGGAAGCCAAACGCTGGCGCAATCAGTTGGCTGCGGAAATGAATCCGGGACAGATCGCCCAGGCGCAAAAACTGGCCCGCGAATGGCTTAATATCTTTAAAAACTGATTGTCCGCCGCGCCTGACGCGGCTTTTTTCATTTTTATGGACCCGTGGGCGAGGGTGGCGCGCCAGGCGCGTAGAGATCGTTCAAGATCTGCACCGGTACGTCTTTGCCCGACAGCCGCGCCCGGTAGGCGCCGGTATTCTCCAGCACCCGCTGCTCGTAATTGCGCGTTTCCGGAAAAGAAATGCGCTCGATCCAGTCAATGGGATCAATGCCTGTCAGCCGAGGATCGCCATTGGTCTTGAGCCAGCGGGCGGCGTTGCTCGGCCCGGCATTGTAGGCGGCAATGGCCAGGATAAGCGATCCGTTGTAACGAGTAAGATAGCCAGCGAATTCACTCATCCCCAGTTGCATATTGTAAGTGGTGTCGGTGAGAAGGGCGTCGCGCCGGGCCGGCAGGCCAGCCACCTTTGATTGGCTGCTGACATTGGCGGGCATCACCTGCATCAGGCCTTCCGCGCCGGCAGGGGAGATGGCGTAAGGGTCGAATTCCGTTTCCTGCCGGATCAGTCCCAGGACCAGGGCAGGCGGCGGCGCTGTGCCGGCGCCAGCGAAGGCGGGCAAGGCAATCACCGGATGGCTATAGTTGAGTATAAGACTGCCGCCATAGCCGAGGAGCTTGGCCTGCCGGACGGCAATTTCGGGGTAACCCCAGGCCGTTACGTCCATCATCACCCGCTTGAGGTAACGAGGCGAAGGATGGGCGGCAGCGTCGGCATCCAGAAATAGCCGCAGGTCTGCTTCTTGCCCCAACTCCGCCAGGATGCGGATAGGGGGCATCAGCGCCGCGCTGTCTAGTTCGCTTTCTGGTGCCGCTTCGATGGCCGCCTCTTCCAGGTGCAAAACCCCGCCGGTCTTGGCCAGGGAAAGCTGGCCATAAAAGGTTTCGGGATGGCTGGCCGCCAGCCGGTATTGCGCCATGGCAGCGGCATTTTCCCCTGCCGCTTCCAGGGCGCGGCCTTCCCAATATTGCGCTTTGGCTTTGGAAATCGGCCGCCCCACTGCCGCTTCCATGCGCTGAAACCATGGCAGCGCTGCCTTCGGGTCTTTTAGGACGCGCAACTGGATGAAGCCGCCCAGGAACTGCGCTTCTGAATAATCATCGCCATTGGTCAGGCCGGCATGATTAATGAGCCGCAAAGCCAGGGCCGGATCACCGGCGATGAGGGCATCGCGCGCCTGAATGTTATGCTCCGTCCACCACCGTGCCGCATGCCCTGCTAGCAAGGTGGCCGCCGACACCCGCAGCAACATGGCGTGGGCTTCATCGTCCTGGCCGGCGCGGCGCAGCGCCGAGGACCACTCAAATAGCAGGGCTGGATCGCTGGAGCCGGAAGCCGCCTGCAGCTCCTTGCGCGCCGTCTTCAAGCCGCCAGCCAGGGCAATCCGGGCCTTGGCCGCCACAGTACTGCCGCTAACCCGCGCCAGTTCGCGCTTTGCCGCTGTGATGGCGCCCTGCCAGATCAGATTGTCCAGCCGGGCGCGATCATCCGCCGGCGTGATGAAGCCGCCGTCTTTCGTCGCGATGGCCAATTCGGTGGCGGGATCAAAATTGCCGCCAACCCAGCCTTCGCGCACCAAGGTACGGCCTCTGACCGTTTGGCCGGCATCTATCAGCGCGTCGCCCAGCTTGACCCGGCCAATACTGGTTGCCGGAGCGCGGAGCCCGAACCAGGTGATGATCTCGCTGCCGCCGATTTCCGTTGGAAGAGCTTGCTCGGCCCGGGCGTAAAGCGGCCCCCGTCCCGGCCAGCCTGTACTCGATTTCAGCACCGCATCTATTTCGGAAAAGGTTGCGGCGCCTTCACGGGCATAGCGCCATTCCAGCAATTGCCGGGCAAGAAGGTTTTGCCCCTGTGCCGCCAAAGCTCGTGCCCCAACCCAATCGCCGCGGGCGGCGGCGTCATAGGCGCGCAGGAAAAGCTCATGATCCGCGGCCGACAGCACGTGCACGCTGGAGGGTCGGACCGGTGCGCCGTCCGCCGCCCAGAGGCCGG
>JAFAVT010000235.1 GCA_019242275.1 Alphaproteobacteria bacterium | reverse complement strand
CGTTGCGGCAGGGACAAGCTGAGGATAAGAAAAATTTTTCTTCAATCCTTTTAAGCCTCGCCCTGAGGATAGGGGCGGGAAATCTTTTTCCCCTCTTTCGCTTGGCGCAAGGCTGCTTAATTTTGCTGGCCCCGTTCGGTGACAGGGCACTTTCGCCTTTGTCCGCGCACACAAAGGAGAAGGGTATGACACCAGACGCAAACGAAGCCGAAACCACCGAAACCCTGTTGCGTGGCCTGATCGCCGAATGTGGCGCCATGATCCGCGACCAGCTTCGCCCCGCCATGGACGCCCACGACGACGCGAAGGACAAGAGTTATGTGGTGGCGGATGCCGTGAGGCTGATGAAGGCCGGCGGCGGCCTTGACGAAGCCATCGCTCGCCTGCGCGGTCACCCCGCCCCCGAACAGCGTCAGCGCATCACAGTCGAGCGCGTCATTGCGGCCCCGCCGGCCCGGCCACTTCTAACGGGCGAGGGGGTGGGGGGATGAGCCAAAATGGACAAACAACACCCCAGGCAAACGCTGGAAAAAAGCCCAACTGGCGCTGCGGCGCGCCCAACGGCAACCGCAACGCGGCCAAGCCCGTCCTGGCGATATTCACACTGCGGCGGCGCGCCCGCGCGCTCAGGCGCCGGGCGAAAGCCGCGATGGCGAAAGTGTCCTGAATGTCTGCCCGGCGGCACTCAGCGCGCCAGCCTGATTTCGGCGCTGTCGCCCTTCGCGACCACCTTCGTCCCCAGCGCCGCCGAAGCTTTGGCCATGCGCGCCAGAATGTCCGTCGCCTGTATGCCGGTGGCGGGGCGGGGAATGCCGCGCGTCACCAGGAACTGATTGTTGGTGTGCTCGTCATGCACGTCCGGCTGGCCTTCGCCGATGGGATTCATGGCGATGGGATGGAGCGTGATCGCACGCAGCTTGCCGCCCTGATAGGTCAGGTCGGCGGTGACGCTTTCCCAGGTGATGGGCTCGTCAATATAGGTGATGGCCGGCGGCAGATTGTAAATGAAATTGCCCAGATCATAGAAAATCGGCTTGCCGCGATAGATTTCCACGCCATGCAGCAAGGGCGCGCCGTGCATCACCACAATGTCGGCGCCGGCGTCAATTTCCGCATGGGTCCAGCGTTTCAGCCAGGCGGGCGGCGCCAGCCGCTCGGGCAGGCCTTCGCCGAACACGGCCGAGAAGGGCCGGTTGCTGAAAACATGATTATGCTGATACGCGATTACCAGATCGGCATTGGCGCGGGCTTTGCGGATGCTGTTCAGAATGCGGGCGGTATCCTCCCTGTCGGGCTGATTGCGCGATCCGGCAGGAAGCTCCTCGCGGGCCTGGTTCTGCGCCGCCCCCGTGCGAATGCGCAATTCGTTGACGCCGGGATTGCTTGCGGTGGCACCGGCACCGGGCGCCATCAGGCCGGAAGCACTGGCGACCAGCGCCATCGTGCCGTTCGCGGTTTTCAGATAAGTGGGCGCGGCCGCGGCATCGAGGCTGGTGCCGGTGCCGGCATGAGCGATGCCGCGCGCTTCCACCGCCGCCAGCGTGTTGGCCAAGCCAACCTGCTTCAAGTCGAAGGCATGGTTGTTGGCCAGCGAAAGCAGGTTGAAGCCCAGCGCTTGCAGCCCATCCAGCGCCGCTTCCGGAGCGAGAAAGCCGCGCCCTTCCGCCACCGCCTGGCCGGGCTGAAACACCGTGCCTTCGAAATTGGTAAAGTTTACATCGCTGTGAATGAGCCCCTTGATCGCGGGCAGGGCGGCCGGATTGGTGGTGCGCAGGTCCGAGCGGATCATGGACTGACCGGTCAGCGTGATCGTCAATGTTGTGTCGGCGGCGAAGACCGGCGCGGTAGCCAGCGCCAGTATTGCAAGAGCCAGAGCGAAGAGGTTGCGCATGCGATTTCCTCCGCCTCAGGCCAGCGTTTTGGCGATGGCTGCCAGCACTTCATACGATTTCAGGCGCGGGGCATGGTCGAACAGGCTGGTGACGGCGATAATTTCGTCCGCTCCCGTTTGCGCGATGAAGTTTTCCAGTTGCGGTCTGATGGTGGCGGGCGTGCCGACAAAAGAGCAGGCCAGGGTGGCGGCCACATCGGCCTCTTCGGCGTCGCTCCACGCAATCTGTTCGACCGGCGGCGGCAGCTTGCCGGGCGAGCCGCGCTTCATGTTGAGAAAGGCCTGTTGCACCGACGTGAAAAGATACCGCGCTTCGGCATCGCTGTCGGCCACAACTACATTGACACCGATCATCACATGCGGCCTGGCCAATTGCTGCGATGGCTGGAATTTCTCGCGATAAACGGAAAGCGCCTGTATCAGCAGGGCAGGGGCGAATTGGGCGGCAAACGCATAAGGCAGGCCGAAAGCGGCGGCGACTTCGGCGCCATAAAGGCTGGAGCCCAGCATCCACAGCGGCACATTGGTGCCGGCGCCCGGCACCGCCTGCACCAGTTGGCCGGGTTGCAGCGGC
>JAFAVT010000340.1 GCA_019242275.1 Alphaproteobacteria bacterium | reverse complement strand
GATGATCAGGCCGAACACCGAGTCAATCAGCGCCGCGGCCAGCGCCGAGCCGAAGGAAAGGCGCAGCGATGCCAGAACACGCGGGGCTGTGACCGCCTCCCAGAAACCGATCGGCCCCAGCGACCAGGGACGCAGCACCAGCGCCAGCAGGGGCACCAGCACCAGACTGGTGAGATAGAAAAGCGTGAAACCCAGCGACAGGGAAAATCCCGGCAGGGTACGGCGCTGGCGCAAAGACAGGGACAGGCCGAGGGCGCTCATGCTTTCTTCAAGAAAAATCCGAAGCCGGGGAAACCGGCTTCGGGGAGTTGTCGGGAGGGAACGCGTGAAATGGACTGAAGGTTACTTTCCGTAAATCTGATCGAAGACGCCACCATCGCCGAAATGGGTGGCCTGCGCCTTGTCCCAGCCGCCGAAATCACCATCCACGGTGGCCAGGGGAATATTGGGGAATTGGCTGCGGTATTTGGCCAGGATCGCCGCATCGCGGGGGCGGTAGAAATCCTTGGCCTCGATCTCTTGCGCTTCCGGTGTGTAAAGGAATTTGAGAAAGGCCTCGGCCACGGTGCGCGTCTTGTGGCGGTCCACATTGCGGTCCACCAGCGCTACCGGCGGCTCAGCCAGAATGGAACGGCTGGGATAGACGATCTCATACTGGCCCGGCGCTTCCTTTAGCGCCAGTTGGGCCTCGTTCTCCCAGGACAGCAGCACATCGCCAATGCCGCGCTTGGTGAAAGTGACAGTCGCGGCACGGGCGCCGGAATCCAGCACCGGGACATGCTTGTAGAGGTTGCCGACAAAGTCCTTGGCCTTGGCATCATTGCCGCCCGGCTGTTTGGCGGCATAGGCCCAGGCCGCCAGATAGGCCCAGCGTGCGCCGCCGCTGGTCTTGGGATTGGGTGTCACCACCTGGATGCCGCTTTTCACCAGATCGGGCCAATCCTTGATCTTCCAGGGATTGCCCTTGCGCACCAGGAACACGATGGTCGAGGTATAGGGGGTCGAGCCGTTGGGCAGACGCTTCTGCCAATCGGTGGGTAAGAGCTTGGCGTTCTTGGCGATGGCATCAATATCGGCGGCCAGTGCCAGGGTCACTATGTCGGCCTGCTGACCGTCTATCACGGCGCGGGCCTGGCTGCCCGAACCGCCATTGCTGGTGCGAAGGGTGACCTTGTCGGCGGTCCAACTTTTGGCAAAGGCAGCGCCGAGATGATCGTAGAGCTCGCGCGTCGGATCATAGCTGACATTGAGCAGGGTGACCTCCGCGGCTTGGGCGGCGCTCGCGGCGAACAGACTGGCGGCGACGGCAAAGGAAAGAAGACGTTTCATCGGGGTTGCTCCGGCTTCAAAGGGCAATTTGGCTGCGCAGCACGATGGCGCTGGCGGAAATGTCATTGGCAGGTGCATTGGGATGGGCGACCTGCAGATTGTCATAGTCCAGTTGGAACTTGATCGCGTTATTGGGATACCAGTTGATCCCGAGGGTCCAGACATCCTGCTTGCCCCCGGCGACGCCGCCGCTGGCAGCGCTAGTGAAGGGCTGGAAATTCAGATCAATGCTGCTGTAGCGGGCGGCAAGTTCCCACGCGCCCCAACCTTTGCCGGAACTGAAGGGGCTGTTCGGCCGCAGATTGCGGAATGATGCGGTTGCCGGATCATAGGGATGCTGCTCGCCGGTGAGCGAATAGGTCAAAAGACCATACCAGCCAGTGAAATGCGGGTTGGGAAGTGCCAGGCGCCGCGCCAGTTCATAGCGGAACCAGCCGCCTTGGGCATAAAAGCCCTGAAAGGTCCCGGCGCTTTCGAAACCGAACTCCCGGGCGCTCTTCGCATCCAGTGTGCCGGTATCAACGGTCTTGCTGGGATCCACCGCCACTTCCGGACCATTGCTGAAACGCATAACGGTAGCGGCTGAACCCGCAGCGGGATCAGAGAGCTTTAGAACGTCTGTCAGATGCCCCTCCACCAGCCATTTGATGTCCGGCGTGGAAACTGCCAGCCAGGCGGCGCGGCCGATCAACGCTTGCTGGGCATCAAAGGTGGGCACCACAGCGCCCGTGGACGTGTTGTCGCCCGTCTTCTTGCCGGTATAGGACAACGAAACGAGATAATCGTCGCCCTGGGCGAAGATACTGGCAGCCTCGCGGCTGGGAGCGCCGGCGATGTTGCGCGCGATATCTACAGCGGAGGCCCGCTCGGGGAAGAGCAGATCGCCTGAGCCGGTCTGGTCTTCCAGACCTTCCGGCGGCGTATAGGCACCGATGCGGAAGAAAAAGGGCTTCAGGCCGTCATACTCGATATAGGCATTATAGATATAGCCGCGGCCCTCGGCGCCATAACCGCCAAAGTCATAGATGAAATTGTAAGACCAGTCGCGGAATACCGTGCCCTGGAAGCCAAGCTGCGCCCGGCGGAAATTGGTGCCGCTGTTGAGATCAACCGTGGTGGGGTTACGGCCTTGCGACAGGTATCCCGCATCAAATTGAACCAGGGCGCGCAGGGCAAGAGAGAAGTCTCCATCGGCGCTGGCGAAGGTGAACCGGCCATTTGGGTGGGTGATTTTCGGCAGAGCCGCGATCTGTTTGGTGAGATCGTCATACTGACTGGAGGTGCTGCGTTTGAGGTCGCTCAGGGCAGCGCTGTTGTCAGCGTTGGCCTGCGCCTTCTTCAAGGCATCCACGGCCGCCTGAACATCACGCAATTGCTGCTCCAGCAGCGTGACACGCGGATCGGTCTGCTGCGCCAACGCGGCACCGGCCGAAAAGGAAAGAGCCGCGCCCGCCAGGAGAAAAGTCCGAATAGTCCTATGCATCTTGAAATCCCGCTCTGGTGTGCCGGCCATCAGCCGGTGCGCGCATTAATCCTCTTAATCTCTATCAAGTCAATAGGAATTAAACCGCCCTGCGACAATCGGGAAAAAAGCTATAAAACGCCGTATATTAAATGGCACCGGAGCGTTTTAGTTGCGCCGCCGCCATCGCCAGATTCCGGGATTCCAGGATTTGCGCCGTGGCGTCGCGGGCCGCGAGCAAGGCCTTGCGGATGGCGCAGACCGATTCCTCAAAGCAGTCGTCGCACTTGCGGTAAGCCATGACACTGACACATGGACTAAGGGCCAAAGGCCCGTCGGTCACCCGCAGCACATCAGCAAAGCTGATGTCCTTGGCCGGCCTGCCCAGGGAATAACCACCGGAGCGGCCACGCTGGCTGCGCACAATGCCGGGCTTTTTCAGCTCGGCCAGAATCTGTTCCAGAAATTTGCGGGGCAGTTTCTCGGCTTCAGCAATTTCCCCGATCTGAACCGGATGGTCACCCGCCTTGGCCGCCAGATAAAGCAGGGCGCGCAGGGCGTAACGGGCTTTCTGGGAGATCATGGACGCAAAATACCCTATGGGATTGGTAGAAAATAGGGTGGTTGCTATAAGACCCCGCTCAATCCCAAAGGAATTCGCATGCGCCCTGCCCTCGCCGCCGCCCTGATTCTGCTGGCCCTTTTGCCGGCCGCCTGCAACAAAAAGCCGGCCGATACCAAGGCTCCGGCGGCAGCCGCTGCCGCCGCCAGCGGTCCGGGCGTGCCCGGCCCCGGATACAATCCGACATCCGAGGAATCCACGGCCAAATTCCTGGCCGACTATGCGAAGTTGCCCGGCGTCACCAAGACGGCTGATGGCCTGATGTATCGTGTCATCAAAGCCGGCAGCGGCAAGACCCCGCTCAAAACCAATGACGAAGTCACAGTGCTTTACAAGGGTCAGTTGATTGACGGCACCGTCTTCGACCAAACCACCCCGCAGAATCCCGGCGATCCCGACAGCGGCCCCCGCACTTTTGCCGCCGGAATGCTGATCCCCGGATGGGTCGAGGCGCTTTCCAAGATGAAGGAAGGCGATCAGTGGGAATTGGTCACCCCTTACCCTCTTGCCTATGGTGAAGAGGGGCATCCGCCGGCGATCCCGCAAAAGGCGGCCCTGGTCTTTCAGATGACGCTGCTGAAGGTTGACATCAAGCCGTGAGCAGGCCTTCGCGCAAGGTGGCGCTGATCACCGGCGCCGGCAGCGGTATCGGCCGCGCCGCCGCTATCGCCTTGTCACAGGACGGCTTTGCCCTGGTGCTGGCGGGGCGGCGCAAGGAGATGCTGGACGAAACCGCGGGCTTGCTGAAAAGCGATAGCTTGGTGGTCCCCACCGATGTGGCAAAATCGGATAGCGTGGCGGCACTGTTCGCGGCAACCAAAGAACGGTTTGGCCGGCTCGATCTGCTTTTCAACAATGCCGGCATAGGCGCTCCACCGGTGCCGATGGAAGAACTGACTCTTGCCCAGTGGCAAGCGGTACTGAATGCCAATCTCACCGGCGCTTTCCTGTGTACGCAAAGCGCTATCCGCATGATGAAGGCACAATCTCCGCAAGGCGGCCGCGTCATCAATAACGGCTCCATCAGCGCCCACACCCCGCGGCCAAACTCTGCCCCCTATACCGCCACCAAGCACGCGATCACCGGGCTTACCAAATCCACCGCCCTGGATGGCCGCCCGTTCAGCATTGCTTGTGGCCAGATTGACATCGGCAATGCCGCCACCGCCATGACGGCACGCGCGCATGAAGGCTTGCCCCAGGCTGATGGCCAGGTATTGCCCGAACCGCGTATGGATTTGGAAGAGGCCGCCCGCGCGGTTGCCTATATGGCAAGTCTGCCGCTTACCGCCAATGTGCTGTTCATGACTGTGATGGCCACGACAATGCCGTTTGTCGGACGAGGTTAGTGAACCGTTCTGGCGTCCTTGTCACCCTGATCATGCTTGCCGGCTTTGCCGCCATGCTGGCGCTGAATTGGCCGGGGCAACTCTCCTATGACTCGGTAGCGCAGCTTTCCGATGCGCGGGCCGGATACTATCATTCCTGGCACCCACCGGTGATGGCCTGGGTGATGGGCCTGTGCGACCGGCTGGTGCGCGGCACGGGGTTGTTCATCTGTTTCAACGGCGCCCTGGCGCTGTTTGCGTTCCATACCTTCGCGCAACCCCGGGGCGCCACACCGCT
>JAFAVT010000036.1 GCA_019242275.1 Alphaproteobacteria bacterium | reverse complement strand
CGAATATCTTTTTTGCGACCGCGGCTTTGTGCCGACAATAACCACGGTGGTTCCGGCGGACATCGCGCGTCGGGTGCGCTACTACCAACTGCGTCCGGCGGAAGATGCGGTATTTGCAATCCGCCTTTTTCTTGCCGGCTGCAAATTTGTTATGGCCGAAGAACCCGGTGCGGTGTGGCACGACATCGCGGATTCAGCCCGCAGCTCAGCCGTGCGCGATCCGGAAGCTTTCGGACATTGGTTGGAAGAGATACGCCCGTTCATCCCGTCCCGGGCATACCATGGTGCGCGAGGATGGGCTTACGCAAAGTTGGTTCGCCATCGCCGGTCGGGTAGCGCGTTCCTGTTGTTCTGCGAGGCGCTGGCACGCGGCTGTTATCGGCCCAAACTGGCGATAGTCGTTTTTTTGCAGTTGCTTTTGACCGAACCAGGTTACCGCCGCCTGGCCGACAGCGCTATCCGTTGGTTCGGGGCAGGTTTGCGGGAGCGCCCGCCTCGAGGTATTAAAGCAGTGCTTGCATCCCCAAATAAGCCACCGAAAGAAAGGAATTCTGGATGAAAAATTCGTTCGCGGTTGCCATGCTGATCTCGGTTCTTTGCGTGACGGCAATGCAAGCAGTCGCCTATACCGGACAGAAGCTTGAGAAAGGTGCCAAGATCAAGCTTGCGCAGGCGCAGGCTATTGCGCTCAAGGCGCGACCGGGGAAAATCACGGATCGGGAACTTGAGAAGGAAAAGGGCGGTTCAGGGCTGCGCTACTCTTTTGATATCCGTGTCAATAGGGCGACGTATGAAGTCGGCGTTGACGCACAGACCGGCGCCATTCTCGAAAATGGCAGGGAAGGAAAAAATCCTGACTGAGAAGCGAAACGCCCGGTAATTCTGAGGGCACCCTGCTTATTCCACTTTCCTCCAACTCTTTCACCTGGGTTCACCGCAAGCCTCTGGTTTTGGTTACCGGCCCTTAACGGTTACACGCCATTCTTCCTGGACAGGAGAACGGCATGTGCGGCATCGCGGTCGCGATCGGCTGGAACGACGCGAATACCGTGGTGCAGCGGTTGGTCGCCGGTATTGCTCATCGCGGTGATATCACCGACCCGATCCAGTCTCCTTTTCCGCGCACCGCCATGGGCACGCGCCGACTGCGCATCGTGGACGCGCAAGGGGGCGTGCAACCCCAGATGTCGTTCGACGGGCGGCTGCTGGTGTCATTCAATGGTGAAATCTATAATCACGTTGCCTTGCGCCGGGAAATGGAGGCGCAGGGCGTGCCTTTTCGCAGCCAGTCCGACACCGAGGTTCTGGCCAATGCCCTCCAGACCTGGGGCATGGCGGCGCTCCAGCGCATTTCGGGCATGTTCGCGTTCGTGGCGGTTGATGCCGCAAGCGGCAATTTTCTGGCGGCGCGCGATCTCCACGGCGTCAAGCCGCTCTACCTGATCCGGTCCGGGTCAGGCTTCCTCTTCTGTTCGGAAATGGCGCCCTTGCTGAATACGGTGGACACCGGCGATGTCATGCTGCTTCCGCCCGGCCATTTTTTGACCCGCGACCTCTGCGCCCCTTTCCAGTCCCTGCCTTTCGCCCAGCAAACCAGGCCCGCCCAGATTCAGTGCCTGGATGAACTGCTGGACCAGGCCGTGGAGAGTCGCTTGCCCGCCGATCTGCCCGTGGCGCTGCTGTTCAGCGGCGGCATAGATTCCACGCTTTTGGCGCATTATGTGCGCCGCCATCGCCCCGGAACGCCCGGCTATTTCATTGGCAGTCCCAATGCCCCCGATCTGCCTTTCGCGCGCGCTTATGCCCATAAGGACGGCATGGAGTTGCGCGAGATCAACTTTACCCCGCAAGGGTCCGAAACACTGACGCTCATGGCCGAAATTGCCGCCACGGTCGAGGCCTTTGAACCGGTGGCGGTGCGGCCCGGAGTCTATTCCTTTCTGCTGTCCCGCCGCATCCATGAAGACGGCTATCGCGTGGCTCTATGCGGCGAAGGCGCCGACGAGTTGTTCGCGGGTTACCCCCCATTGGTAAGGGGTTTTGCCGTCAGCCAGGCTGCAGGCCGCCATCTGCAAATCCAATGCCTGGAGATGATGCACCGGGCCAATTTGCAGCGCGTGGACCGTTGCTCCATGCGCCACCAATTGGAAGTGCGCGAGCCTTTTCTTGACATGGCGCTCACCGCGCACGCGCTTGGCCTGGATCGCAACGCGCTGGTGGAAAAAATCCATGGCGCGCCGCGCGGCAAGGCGCCCCTGCGGGCGATCTATGACCTTTATCCGCGGTCTTTGCCCAGCGTCATCCGTGACCGCAGCAAGCTTGCCTTCAGCGAAGGCGCAGGGCTGGCGGATTCGCAAGCATGGACGGCGTTGTTCGAAGACGCGCTCAGCGACCGGGAGCTTGCCGATGGAATGCGCGAATTCGCCGATTTCCATGTCGGCAACAAGGAAGAACTGTTCTATCTGAGAGCTCTTTCGGCGCGCATGGACGTATCGCGGGTGCCGCACCTCAAGTCGCGCCTCGCCCTCTATGACGGGCAAGAGCTTTCTGCCAGCGCGTGACGTCACACAAAGGCGATTGATGGAAGCTTGCTCACTTGCAGGCTGGCAACGCGGGGGCGATGGCCTCCCCGCCGCCCTCTTTTGCGTTAGACTGCCCAGAGCGGGAGCCGGGAAATCCGTCCAGGCTCAATATTGCTGCACAAAGGCCTGGCTGACCAATTCCAGCACGCGTTGAAGTGGTCCACGCTTTTGCCATTGCGCCAACTTGATTTCCTTCGCCTTCGCCAGGTCCCGGCTGAAAATCGTCTCCAGCGCCGCCGCCAAGGGCTGATCGCTGATCCCCATCACCACTTCATCGTTCAGCCTTCGGCTGCGAATATCCATGTTGGCCGAACCGATCACCGACCAGGTGCCATCCTCCACCAGCAGCTTGGTGTGGGTGAAGGTCGGTTGATACTCGTAAATCCTCACCCCGCCCTGCAGCAATTCCTCATAGATGCGCTGGCCCGCCCAGCGAACCGAGCGTTCATCGGTGTTTTCGTTGGGCAGCAGGATGGTCACCGCCACCCCCGCCTTGGCCTTGTCTATCAGCACCTTGCGCAAGGTGGCGTTGGGCAGAAAATAGGGCGTCTCGATCTTGATGCTGCGCTCTGCGCCCAACAGGCAGAACAGCACAAAGGTTTCCTCGGCATAGAGATCGGGCGAGGGCGAGGCCGACAGCGCCAGGTAACGCACGCCACCACCCGACGCCGCGGCATCCTCTTGCCGCGGGACCAGAAGTTCGCCGGTGGTGGCCGCCCACAATTCCGCGAAGCTGCCTTGCAGCCGCTTCGCCATCGTGCCGCCCACCCGGAACATCAAATCATGCCAGCGCGGCGGCTCGGCATGGCCCAGCCAGACATCGTCCACCCCCAGCCCGCCGGTATAGGCAATGGCATCGTCAATCACGATGGCGCGGCGGTGATTGCGCTTGGTCGCCCGCATGAAGGTCCAGGGCGCCGGGATCAGCGAATGAAAGGTGGCGATCTTGCCGCCGGCTTTTTCCAGTTCGTCCAGCTTGGCGCCGGGCGCATGCAGCCCGCCATAGGCATCCAGCAAGATCCGCACCTGAACCCCGGCGCGCTGGCGCCGCGTCAGGTGAATCAGAAGCTCGTCGCTGAGCCGGCCATCCTTCCAGATATAGGCCATGAATTCGATGGAGCGCCGGGCCCCGTCAATGTCGCGCAGCAGCGCCGGCACGATGGCGTCGCCATTTTCAAAAATTTCCGGCCGCGGCGCCGCATCTTGGGGCAGGTTCATCCACGCCGACACCGCGGTGGCAAAGGCCGGCGATGAGACCGCAGGAACGGGACCGGTGGGGACGGTGAGAGAGGGCCCCTTGCCGATGGGCATGAACAGAATGACCATGACGCCGACAAAGCTCAGCGCCCCGATGGTGAACAGGCCCAGTTCCCAGCAATTATAATGGGCCCAGAACTTCGCCAGCGCCGCCTGCCAGGCGTGCTTTGCAGCTTTTGCGCTTTTTCTTGGTCTTGGCATGCAAAGAGGGTGCGGGTGGCGCCGGTCAATGGCGGGATAACGCAGAACCGCCCCTGTCGGTTACCGCCAGGGCTCGCAACTCACCGTCGCCGACAGCGCAAAGCCGCGATTGCTCACATTGCTGCCGCGCTGCCCGCCCAGAAACCCGCCCTGAAAACTGATTGCCGCCTTGGCCTTGTCATAGGCATAGCTGCCGCCGCGCTTGCCCTCGGTGTCGGCATATTTTCCATTGGCTTGCAGCACAAAGCCCATTCCCGCCATCAGCCGGCCGCCAGCTCCATAGCAGGCATATTCACCGATATAGAGCGCGCCCGCGGAAGCCGGCGGCGGCGCCACCGCGCCCTTTGCCGCTTGGCTCCCGCCCAGCGCCGAAAGCGGCGTGGCGCTGACCCCGGCCGCGGGATTGGGTTTGCAGTCGCTGATCGGCGCGGTCAGGGCGCCCTGCACCACCCAGGTGCCGCCCTGGTCCACCAGGTCGAACTTGGCGCCGTTCCAGCGCCGGATGCAGGTCTCGCCGAAATAGCGGTTGGCGGGATAGCCGGGGCCATAGTCGCGCACGAGCAAGGTCGCGGTATAGGGATAATACCCGCCGTTTGGCCGGCCGGCGGTCACTTGCTGAAACAGCACCTGCCTTTCGCTCATGCCGTCGGGTTTCAGGTTCAGCAGTTGCTTTTCCAGCACCGCCTTGAAGGTCTCGGCGGTGGGCGCGGCGGCCAGGGCCGGTTGAATGCCGGCAACAAGGGCGGCCAAGGTCAGAAGTTTCGCGTTCATGGGATACCCAAAGCCTTTTGCGGAATACTCTACTGATTAGTAGCCCCGGGGTCGGCTTTTGCGCTAGGCTGGTGGGACCGGCGCCGGCCCGGCACAGGGGCGGAAAAATTGTTTCCGATCCTGACAAATGGGGATAAGTCCCCCTCCGGGAACCGGTGCTGCACCCGCGAAAGGCCCCCCGCTTGCCCCGGCCGGGCGCCGCGCGTATTGTCGCGCCCGTTTTTGGAGTTGCCCCGTCGTCAGTGAAGCGCGCCTGAAGAACCCTGCCCGCCTTTGAGTGCGCGCCTGGACGACGGTCGGACTTTCTTCCCTCACGACATGCATTTCCCAAGACACCGTCCGGCAATCGCCGGCGGGCAACCAACGTAGGACTATTCTCAATGACGATCGGTACCGTTAAATTCTTTAACACCTCCAAGGGTTTTGGCTTCATCGCGCCGGAAGGCGGCGGCAAGGACGTGTTCGTCCACGCCACGGCCGTGGAAGCGGCCGGCATGCGCACCCTGAACGAAGGCCAGAAGGTCTCGTTCGACATCGTGCCCGACGCCCGTGGCGCCAAGGCTGCGAACCTGAAGCCGGCCTAAAGCCGGTCGTCCAACAGGACAGGAACGGCGGGTCCCGATGGGCCCGCCGTTTTCGTTTGGGCTACTGCGCGGAGGCCCGCTGCTGGCCAAAGGTGATGGTCAGCTCCTTTTGCGGCCCAGCGCCGCTGGTCGAGAAGCTGGTGCTGCGGCTGGCGCCCCCGACATTGGCGGTGGCGGTATAGCGGCCCGACGGCGCTTTGAGCAGCAGCCAGGGCGCGTCGCAATCAGTCTCCAACATGGCGCCGCCGGCGCCGCTAACCGTGAAATGCGCCGCCGCCAGATCCTCGCCGGCGCTGTTAGCCAGCACGATCTTGACCGGATAGGACGACCATTCCGGATTGTCCTTGGACGAGCCGACGCCGGTGCAAACCGCCGTGATGCCGTTCGCCGTGAAGGGCGTATCCTGGGCGGCAAAGGCCGCCGTGGCGGCACAGACTAGGCCAACGGCCACGGCCAGCGGGGTGATGGAAAGCAGGAAACTGCGCATATCATCCTCCTTCAGCCCCGCTCCGAAAACCATTGAGCCCGCCTTGAGGTTCCATCATCCCAAGGTTCCCCTTCCCCGCCCCACCGCCTATGATCTGCCGAAAGTCTTGGAGATGGCCTTTTGGGTATGGAAAAGCCCCGGATTTCCGGCTTGGCCCTCAGCGATCTGATTGACGCCGAAGGTTTGCGGCGCGAGTTGGCCCAGCTTGCCGCCGGTACGCCGGATTCGGTGGCGTTGCGAGCCGCGGCCCTGGCTTTGGTCAAGGTGGCTTTCAATGAGGGCCGCACCCGCGTGAAGCGCGCGGTGGAAGAAAATGGCCTTCAAGGATTGGCCGCAGCCCGCGCTCTTTCGGGCTTGCAAGATGTGGTGATCGGCGCGATCCACGATTTCGCAACCTGCCACATCTATCCCGACAGCGCCGCCGAGCGTATCGCCGTCGCCGCGACCGGGGGCTATGGCCGGGGCGAACTGGCGCCCGGGTCGGACATTGACCTTCTGTTCCTGCGCCCGCCGCGAGCCACCGCCCGCGGCGAAAGCAACATCGAGTTCATTCTCTATATGCTGTGGGATCTGGGCCTGAAGGTAGGCCACGCTACCCGCACCGTCGCCGAAGGCCTGCGCCTGGCGCGCACAGACGTCACCATCCGCACCGCGATGCTGGAAGCGCGCCATCTCTGCGGTGATAAAAGCCTGTTTGAGGAGATGCGGCGGAAATTCCGCGAGGATGCCGCCGGCAACGGCCGCGACTTTGTCGAAGCCAAACTGGCAGAGCGCAAGGCCCGCCATACAAGGCAAGGCGAAAGCCGCTATCTGGTTGAGCCCAACCTCAAGGAAAGCAAGGGCGGTCTGCGCGACTTACAAACGCTCTACTGGATCGGCAAATATCTCTATGGCGTCGAGAACGCCGCCGACCTGGTTGAGCACAATGTCTTCACCAGGGACGAGTTCAAAACCTTCCAGAAAGCGGAAGCCTTTCTCTGGAATGTGCGTGTGCGTCTACATTACCTGCTGGGCCGGGCAGAGGAACGTCTTTCCTTCGATGTCCAGCCCGCCCTGGCCGCGGCGATGGGCTATCAGGATGCGGAAAAACCGCGCCGCGCCGTTGAAGCCTTTATGCGTGCCTACTTCCTGATCGCCAAGGATGTCG
>JAFAVT010000185.1 GCA_019242275.1 Alphaproteobacteria bacterium | reverse complement strand
GCTTGTCGAAGGCGCTGCCGACCAGCCCGACGCTATAGATAGTGATCTCGCCGGCCTGCGCCGCCATTGGCGCAGCACATCCGGCTGTGGCCAGCGCCATACTCAAGGCCAATACCAGTCTGCGCATTATTTCACTCCCGTGGTTTTTGTTCAGTCTAACGGTTTCGAAGGCCCCGTCCATGCCCGATTGCGGCATCATTGGGATGGGTGCCACTTCAATCGCTGCTGCAAAGAAAAAAGGCCGGCCGCAGAAGCAGCCGGCCTTTCTCATTTTCATCCGCGTGAGATTACCAGATGACGGAGACGTATTTGGCCTCACAGAATTCAATCAGGCCATGGTGGGAACCTTCACGCCCCAGGCCGGAAGCCTTGACGCCGCCAAAGGGTGCTGCCGGATCGGACATGATGCCGCGATTAAGGCCGATCATGCCCGCCTCGATCTTTTCGCAGATCTGAAAGCCGCGCTTGAGATCCTGGGTATAGACATAGGCTGCCAGGCCATATTCGGTGTCGTTGGCCTTGCGGATCGCTTCCGCCTCGTCGTCGAAGGATTGCAGCGACACCACCGGTCCGAAAATTTCTTCCCGGATCATGTCGGCATTGTCGGGCACATCGGCCACCACGGTAGGCGGAAAATAGGAGCCGGGACGATTAAGGCGCTTGCCGCCCAAGAGCAGCTTGCCACCCTTGGCAACGGCGTCATCCACCAGCTCGCCGATCTTGATGACGGCCTTTTCGTTGACCATCGGGCCCAGAGTCGATTCCGGGTCCGTGGCCTCGCCGAGCTTGATCTCCGACATGCGCTTGACGATGCCGTCGGTGAAGCCCTTGTAAAGATCCTTGTGGACATAAAAGCGGTTGGCGGCGGTGCAGGCTTCGCCGCTGTTGCGCATCTTGGCCAGCATGGCGCCGTCCAGCGCGGCATTGAGGTCGGCGTCCTTGCAGACGATGAAGGGCGCGTTGCCGCCCAGTTCCATCGCCGGCGAGACCACTTCGTCCGCCGCTTCCTTTAACAGCGCTGCCCCCACGCCGGTCGAACCGGTGAAGGAAATCTTGCGCACCCGGCGGTCATGCAGAATTTTCTTTGACAGGGCGCTGGACTTGGAAGTGGTGAGCACATTGACCACGCCCGCCGGCACACCGCAGTCATGCAGGATCTGCGCAACGGCGAAGGCGGTAAGAGGGGTTTCGGTGGCTGGCTTAAGGATGCAGGTGCAGCCGGCTGCCAGAGCAGGCGCGATCTTGCGCGTCGCCATCGCCGCGGGATAGTTCCAGGGCGTGATCAACAGGGCGATACCGATGGGCTGATATTGCACCATGATACGGGCGCCGCTGGCCGGAGCCATCGCCACCTCGCCCAGCACATGGCAGCATTCCTCCGCATACCAGCGGAAGAATTCAGCGGCATAGAGCACCTCGCTGCGCGAGTCCGGCAGCGCCTTGCCGTTCTCCAGACTGATCAGATAGGTCAGCCATTCGATGTTCTCGATCATCTTCTCGTAGCACTTGCGCAGGATCTCAGCGCGCTGGCGCGGCGTGGTTGCGGCCCAGCCGGCAGCGGCCTTGTCGGCAGCATCCACCGCGGCCTGGGAATCGGCATCATCACAATCGGCGATATCGCAGATCTTCTCGCCGTTGGATGGATTGAAGACATCAATGCGTTTCTTGGTGCGGGCTTCCACCCACATGCCGCCGATAAAGAGGTCGGTGGGGATCGGGAACGGCTTGGGGCCGGTCTTGGGGGCAGGAATGGTAAGAGTGTTGGTCATTGGTCTCTCTTTCGGATCGGATTGAAATTACGAAGACAGCGAGGAACGGTCGCCGCTGTAAGCCGCACGGGTGATGGCCTTGATGGCATCTAGATCAAGCTTGCGGGGATTGTTGTTGACCAGGCGGGCGGCGCCGATGGCGGCCTCCGCCGTCCAGTCCTGCTTGTCTTCCGGCAAGCCGAGATCTTTCAGCGTCACCGGTATCTTGATTTCGGCCAGCAAATTGGCCACTGCATCAATGAGCTTCTTCGACAAGTCTTCCTCATCTTTGCCGCTGAGGCCGATGGCGCGGGCGATCTCGGCAAAGCAGGAAACGCAGGTCGGCCGGTTGAATTCCATGACGTAGGGCATCAGCAGCGCCACGCCCATGCCGTGCGGGGTATGGGTCTCATTGCCGACAGGATACTGGATGGCATGGGCCGCCGCCGTCCCGGCGGTGCCGAAGGCGCAGCCCGCCGCCAACGAGGCCAGCATCATCTTCTCACGGGCCTCGATGTTCTTGCCGTCCTTCACTGCGGTTGGCAATGCCTCGAAGATATTCTTCAGCGCCAGCAGACCAAATACGTCGGAAAGCGCATTCTTGCCGACAAAGACGTTCTTGACCGTAAGGTCGGCCGTCACTTCGCGATGCGCGGCGGTGAAGCTTTCGATGGCGTGGGTGAGTGCGTCCGCACCACTGACGGCCGTGAGTCCGGGCGGGCAGGTCAAAGTCAATTCGGGATCACACACCGCTACGCGAGGGATCAGATAAGGGCTGGAGATGCCGACCTTGGTGCCCCGCTCGGTATCGGCAATCACCGCCACCGGGGTCACTTCCGAACCGGTGCCCGAAGTGGTGGGCACCGCGATCACCGGCGCGACCGGACCGGGAATCTTGTTCTCGCCATAATAGTCGCGCAGCGAGCCGCCATGCTGCAATAGCACGGCGACGCACTTGGCCATGTCCATGCAGGAGCCGCCGCCAACGCCCAGCACTACGTCCGGCTTGTAGTTGGCATATTCCTCGACACAGGCGGTAATACCCGCCATCGGCAAATCGGCTTCGGTACGGTCATAGACTTTTACTTCCACCCCATTCGCTTTGATGTCTTCCACAATGGCCTTAAATTGCCCATCCTGGCCCATGCGGGCGTCGGTGCAGACCAAGGCGCGCTTGCCGATCTGTGCTGTCATAAGGCCCAGGCCTTTTCTCTGGCCGGAGCCGAACACCACCGAGGCAGGCAGGCGCAGCGCCCCGAATATTCCGTTCATGGTCCTTCCTTTCACGTTTCCGTATCGAGTTTCTTGAGGTCATCCCACAGCCCGTCATCAAGGGTGACGCCTTCTGCTTTGGATTTGTCGCGCGCCGCATGGGCGCGGTCGCCGGGAATAAGCACCGGCCTGGCAGGATCGGCCGGCGGCGACGAACGTATCGCCGCCAGATAGTCCGTCACCAGTGCCTTGGCGGCCTCGGCATGCGGGGGGGCGATGACTATGAAGAGGTCACCCTTGTTGCTGGGGTGCTCGGAATCCAGCGTGCCTTTGACGTCGGTGCCGATGGCGCTTTGCGCCAGACTGGCGACCAGAACTTCAAAGGCGAGCCCCAGGGCATAGCCCTTGGCGCCGCCAAACGGGGTAATGGCGCCCTCTTTGGCAGCAGCAGCATCGGTGGTGGGGTTGCCTTCCGCATCCAGGGCCCAGTCTGCAGGAAGAGGCGCGCCGCGATTGGCATAATCGTGAATCTTGCCCATCGAAACCAGGCTGGTGGCCATATCCAGCACCAAAGGCTCGGGCGTCGCCGGCACGCCGATGGCGATGGGATTGGTACCGATCATCGCCTTGCGGCCGCCAAACGGATGCACCAGCGCCTCGCTGATGGTCAGCGCGATGACGGTGAGGCCTTGGCGGGCGACATAATCGGCATAATAAGCGATGGCGCCAAGATGGCCGGCATTGCGGATGGCGGCGATCGCGATGCCAGTTTCCCGGGCGCGGGGCATGACGGCATCAAGCGCGGCGCGCGCAACGACCGGTCCCAGGCCCCGGCGGCCGTCAACGCTGAGAAAGCTCCTGGCGGTCCATTCCTGACTGCCAATCTCGCCCGCCACCTGCAGTCCCGCTTTCAGCCGCTCCACCACCCGGCGCAGCCGCAACAAGCCATGACTGGCGGTGCCCCGCATCTGCGCACCGATGAAGAGCGTAGCCTGGATGCGGGCATGGTCGGCCGGAACACCTTGGCGCACCAAAACGCGCTCCACCATCTCCGACAGTTGCTCCCGGGGGACTTTCATTATATCCTATATGATATCTGGTCGGCGGGTTATGACAGCTTGGCTGGGATTAATCAATTATCCTTTTTCCAGCTTTTCCGCGGAAATTGGCAGAACGGGATCGGAATGACCACGTCCAAGAATCAAACCCGCCATCCGCTGGAGCTGGTGACCCAGACGCAGGCCGAGCTGTCGGATCGGCCGATTCAACGTCCCACCGGCCTGGTAGAAGAGGTCTATGCCCGGGTCCGGGCTGAAATCATGTCTTTGGCTATTCCGCCCGACACCCGCGTCACCATAGAAAGCCTGGCGCGGCGCTTGGGCGTCTCCCAGACGCCGGTGCGCGAGGCTCTGTCCATGCTGGAAGCCAAGGGTCTAGTCACCAAGCAGCAATTCATCGGCTATTGCACGGCACCGATCCTGAACCGGGCGCAGTTCGAGGAAATCTACGAGATCCGGCTGCTGCTGGAGCCCTATGCCGCGCGCCGGGCGGCCGAGAAAATGAGCGACGAACAAATTGCGGAGCTGCAGCGCCTGCTGGCGCGCATGGCGCCGGACGGCGATGCAACCCGTTCCTCCTATGACCGTTTCGCCGAGCAGGATTCCGATCTGCATGAACGCATCGCCATAGCCGGCGGCAATAGGCTGATCGCCGAATCCCTGGCCCGCATGCATATCCATCTGCATATCTTCCGGCTGTGTTTTAAGAGCCGTATTGCCAGCGATGCGCATGATGAGCATGCCGGCCTGGTGGCCGCGATTGCCGCGCGTGACGGCGCCGGCGCGGAAGAAGCTATGCGCGCCCATCTGCGCAATTCCCATGCCCGTTTCTCGCAGTTCGCCCAACCCTGAGGGCTGTTTCGCGTTGCAATATCATCAGGCAGTACGAATTGCCGGGCTTCCGGTTTTGCTTTAGGACTCCGCTTCCTGCGGGCCGCGCGGCCTCGCGGCAGAATCAAAGAACGTTCCCAGGAGGAAGTCCCGTATGAATTTCAGAAATCTCGCAATGATCGGCGCCGCTCTCGCCATGGGCGCATTGGGCCTAGCCGCTGCCTATGCCCAGAGCAATAACCCATTTAACAGCAATGGTAGCCAGCAGGTCCCAGGCACAAAGGATAAGGTCCCCGCCAATTTGCACGCCGTCGTTACCGACAAGGCGGGCAATCCCCCCGACCCGAAACATATTCCCTTTACCCTGCCGGCGAATATCAAGTGGCGTCCAAACGGTCCGCCAGGCACCAAGCCGGGTGAAGCCGACATCGCCAATGTCTATGGCGATCCCGACAAGCCCGGCCCCTATGCCGTGCTCTACCGCTGGCACCAAGGTGCCTTTTCACGGCCCCACTACCACGACAAGGTCCGCCATATCGTGGTCCTCTCCGGCACTTGGTGGGTGAGTTCCTCGACCACCTATGACGAGAAGACCACTTATCCGTTGCATGCCGGAGCCACCGCCACCGACGAGGAATATGCCATCCACTGGGACGGCACCCGTACCGGCGAGAAGGAGCCCGCCGTCATCTATCTTTACGGTGAAGGTCCGGTTGCGACAGTGTCCGTGGATGAAAAGGGCATGCCTTATCCGCCCAAGAAGAAGTAAGCACGCACCCGCACCTCAAACAAAAACGCCGCCGGCTAAAACCGGCGGCGTTTTTTGTGCCTGATGAAGCGGCCGAAGCTACTTCGGCGTCAGACGAAACAGAGCCCCCTTCAACGAAGCGTTGAGGCCCCCCTCAGCGACCCAGATCGCGCCGTCCGGTGCAACTGCGGTGTCGCGGATTGGCATCTTCATGTCCCAGCGCTCAACAGCCTTGGCGCCGCCCTTGCCGTCAAAGGTGATGCGAGTGAGCGAATTGCTGCCCATGCCGCCGGCCAATGCCGAACCGCTCCAGCCCTTGAACATTTTGCCTTTGTAGAAAGTCAGGCTGCCCGGCGCGATGACCGGATTCCAGAAGATCACCGGCTTGGTCAGGTTGGGTTGAAAGTCGAAACTGGGCACGATGACCCCATTGTAGTTGGGAGCGTAGCCGGCCAAGGGCCAACCGTAATTCTTGCCCTTCACGATCAGGTTCAGCTTGTCGCCGCCGCGTGGACCATGTTCCAACTCCCACAATTGGCCATTGGGCGCGAAGGCCAGGCCATAGGGCGTGCGGTGCCCCATGGACCAGGTCTCGGCCACTGTCTGGTTCGGCGCCGAAGCGGGGTAGGTGAAGGTGCGCACCACCGGCGCGGTCTTGGCCACTTCGGTGTCGGCCGGCGGATTGATGATGTTCAGGGTCTGGGCGCTGGGCTTGCCGGCGCCGGGATTGCCCGGGGCAGGCTTGCCGTCCAGCGTCAGGCGCAGGACCTTGCCCAGGGGTGAATTGGGATCCTGGGCCGGCGTCATGCGCTGGCGATCGCCGCTCGACAAGAAGAGGTACTTCTTATCGGGGGAGAAGGCGACGGCCGCGCCGAACTGGCCGCCTTGGCCCCCGGCAGGATCGCGCCAGATCACTTGAAGCCCCTGCAGGCTGGGCGAAGTGCCCAGATCGAGACGCGCGCGCGCCAGCGCCAAACTGGAGCCGCAGACATGGGCGGCGTCGCCGGGGCATGTCGGGGCGCCGCGCCCGCCGCCGCCGCGACCCGCGGGCGGAGCACCGCGGCCTCCCGGCGGCGCACCACGGCCCGCTGCCGCCGCGGGGGCGGGCGGTGGCGTCGCAGCTGCAGAAGCCGGCGGCGCATCGCCTTCCACGTGCGGCTCGGAGTAGGTCAGGTAGATATTGTGATCGGTCGCGTAGTGGGGCGAGAGATAGACACCCAAAAATCCGCCCTGCCCGCCATACAGCACCGTCGGCGCACCGCTGATTTCGGTCTTCTGACCCTGCTGCGTGATCAGCCAGAGATGGCCGTTCTTCTCTGTCACCAACATGCGCCCATCGGGCAGGAAGGCGATGCGCCAGGGCTGGGTGTCAAAGTCCACGACCTTGGTCACGTTGAAAGCCAGATCAGGGGCCGGCTTCTGATCGCCCATATTGACCTGCGCATAAGCGGCACTGCCCAGAAGGCCCGCCAGCAGCATCGAGGCCGCAAATTTCTTCATTCTAGTTCCTCCCCTTCGTTCCAAGTGGCCGGACTTTAAGACGGTTCCACTAACAGAGCCAGCCGCCGAGTGGCTTTTGTCGTTGAGATAACAGGCCGGCACCCCCCCGTGCCAACGCAAAACTACTTCGGCGTCAGGTGATAGAGGCCGCCCGTAGCAGACCCCTGGGGATTGTTCTCCACCATCCAAAGCGAACCGTCAGGTCCTTCCTCGATGTCGCGCACCTGCTTGCCCATATTCCATCGCTCGACGGCGGTAGCGCCACCACGGCCATTGAAAGTGATGCGGGTGAGCGACTGGCTAGCCATGCCGCTGGCCAGAGCCGACCCATCCCAGCCGCGGAAAGAGTTTCCTTTGTAGAACATCAAATTGCCGGGGGCGATGACGGGATTCCAGTAAATCACCGGCTTGGTGATGCTCGCAGGTGCGGTATCAAAGGAGGGGATCGGTACGCCATTATAGTTGGTGGCATAGGCATAAAGCGGCCAGCCGTAATTCTTGCCCCGCTCGATAAGGTTGAGCTTGTCGCCGCCGCGCGGACCATGCTCCAGCTCCCACAACTGGCCATTGGGCGCGAAGGCCAGGCCATAGGGTGTGCGGTGACCCAAGGTCCAGGTCTCGGCCCGTGTCTGGTTCGGGGCCGAAGCAGGATAGGTGAAGCTGCGCACCACGGGCGCAGTCTTGGCCTTTTCGGTATCGGACGGCGGATCAATGATCGGCAACGTCTGGGCGCTGGCTTGGCCGGCGAAGGGGTTGCCGGGTGCCGGCTTGCCGTCGAGCGTCAGATGCAAAATTTTGCCCAGAGGTGAATCCGGGTCCTGGGCAGGCGTCATGCGCTGGCGCTCTCCGCTCGACAGGAACAACGTGTTGTCCGGCGCAAAAACAATCTGGGCGCCAAATTGGCCACCACGCCCGCCAGCGGGATCGTGCCAGAGCACCGTAAGCCCCTCTAGGCTGGCAGTGCCATTGCCGATGTTCAGACGCGCGCGCGCCATTGCCAGGCTGGAGCCGCCCTCATTCGGTTCGGAATAAGTAAGATAGACATAATGATCGGTGGCGTAGTGTGGGCCAACAAAGATGCCGAGCAGCCCACCTTGCCCGCCATAGAGCACGGGGGGCACACCGCTGACCGGCGTTTTCTGTCCGCTCTGCGTCACCAGCCAGACGCCCGGGTCCGCCGCCTGGGTGGCGGTGGCGGGGCGCGCACCAACCTTGTCGGTGATCAGCATACGGCCATCGGGCAGGAAAGCGATCTTCCAGGGAAGGTTGAAGTCCGCCACTTTGGTCATCGTGAAGGGCAAGGTATCCGAGCCCTTTTGGTCACCCATATTGACCTGGGCATAAGCGGCCGCAGCCAGCAGCCCCGCCAGCAACGTCGCGGATACGACTTTCTTCATTGGGTGTTCTCCCCTGAACGCCAAAGTGGGACGAACTTTAAGACGGTTGCAGCGACAAGCGCCAGCGGGGAAGGCCCGAAAACCACCTTTGACGCCCGGCCGGTGCGGGCCTAGCGTGGCCCAAAATCATGGAATCCCGGGGGTGTCATGAAACGGTTATTGGCGGCGCTGCTTCTTGTGACTGCAGGAGCGCAGGCGCAGGACCTGCCCTCTCCTTACGCGGCCGGGGAACATCAATGGGCGACGCCCCCGGCGGGCAAGCCCTGGGGCTCTTCGGCTGGCCTCGAGCGCGGCCCCCATGGCGAGATTTGGGCCATTGACCGCTGCGGCGCCAACAGTTGCGACGGCTCCGACAAGAATCCCATTGTCCTGATCAATACCAAAACCGGGGGTGCAATCCGCAGCATCGGCGCCGGCCTTTTTGTCTTTCCGCATGGATTGCATGTGGACCGGCAAGGGAATGTCTGGGTGACGGATGGCGCCATCAGCCAGGACGGAAAGAAGGGCCTACAGGTCATCAAACTGTCGCCCCAAGGCAAGGTGCTGCTGAAGCTGGGGACCGCGGGTCGGCGCGGCGACGATGCCACCCACTTCCAGTCGCCCAGCGATGTCATCACAGCCCCGAATGGCGACATCTTTGTCACCGACGGCCACGCCCCCATCAATCCCTTCATCCCTGACGGGTTGGACATGCGGGTGATGAAGTTCGACAAGACCGGCAAATTCATCAAGCAGTGGGGCAAGGCCGGCGCCCATGAAGGCGAGTTCAACAACCCGCATGCCCTGGCATTGGACCATGCCGGCCGCCTCTATGTCGCGGACCGGGCCAACAATCGCATCCAGATCTTTACCCAGGACGGCAAGTTCATAACGGAATGGAAGCAGTTCGGTCGCCCTTCCGGCTTTTACATCACCGGGGACCGGCTCTATGCCATTGACGCCGATTCCACCGACGCGCTCCATCCCGGCGGCTGGAAGAAAGGCGTATGGATCGGCAGCATCTCCAAGGCTTTACCCGATGCGTTTGTGCCTGACGACCAGGCCGGTGAGGGCGTGGTGGTGGCACCGGACGGCACCATGTTCGGCGCCGTCAATGTGGCGCCAAGGGGGATTACGCGTTACGCGAAGAAATAAGCTATTGCAGACCTTCCTGCTTCAGGGCCTTTGATACGCCGGCGCGATTTTCCATCCGCGCCTTGAAGGCCGTCAATCGCGGCATGGCGGCAAGATCAATCTTGTTCTTGTCGCACCAGCGCAGCATGACGAAGAGATAGGCATCGGGCGGGGAGAATTTTCCCCCCAAGAGATAACCGCCGCTCAGTTTTTCTTCCGCTAGTTGAAGCCGCTGGCGGATTTTGTCCTTCGCCTTTGTTTTGACCTCTTGCGCACTGTCATGAAACAATGGGCCAAAGCTTTTATGGATTTCCGTGCTGATATAGCCGATCCATTCCAGAGCGCGATAACGGTCCATGCCCTCCGGCATCAAGCCGGCCTGGTCGCCAAGGAACGCCAAGATGGCAGAATTTTCCGTTAGCAGGCTGCCGTCATCCAGTTCTAACGCCGGGACATAGCCCTTGGGATTGATCTTGCGAAAATCAACGCCGCTTTCCGTGATGTGGGCTTTTAAATCCACTTTTTCCAGGTCGAGCGTCAGACCGCCTTCCACAGCGACGATGTGATCGGCGAGCGAGCAGGCCCCCGGAGCATAATAAAGCTTCACGAAATCCTCCTGTCAGGGCTGGCCCTCGCCCCCGGCAGCGCCATAAATCTGACCTGTGGCATAGCTGGCGCCATTGTCGGCCAGTTGAACATAGATTGACGCGAGCTCCGCTGGCTGCCCCGGCCGTCCCAGCGGCGCCTGACTGCCGAATTTCTGCAGCTTCTTCATGTCGGTACCGCCGGAAACCTGCAGCGGCGTCCAGATCGGCCCCGGCGCCACGCCATTAACACGAATGCCCTTCGGTGCCAGTTGCTTGGCCAATGACTTCACATAGTTCATGGTCGCGGCCTTGGTCTGGGCATAATCATAGAGATGGGCCGAGGGGTCGTAAGCCTGCTCTGAAGCAGTGGCGATGATCACCGCGCCCGGCTTCAAATGTGGCAGGGCCTCCTGAATGATCCAGAATGGCGCATAGATATTGGTCTTCATCGTATCGTCGAAGGCTTGACTACTGATATCGGCGATGGATGCCTGTGATTGCTGCCGGGCCGCATTGTTGACCAGAATATCGAGGCCACCCAACTTTTGGACGGCGGTGCGCACCAGTTCGCGGCAAAACTCTTCCTTGCGCAGATCGCCTGGAATGGCCACCGCCTTGCGCCCGGCTCTCCGGATCAGGGCTATCACCTGAACCGCATCTTCTTCTTCGGTCGGAAAATAGTTGATGGCGACATCGGCGCCCTCGCGGGCAAAAGCGATGGCAGCGGCGCGCCCCATGCCGGAATCGCCGCCGGTAATCAGCGCCTTGCGGCCCTTCAGCCGCCCCGATCCCTTATAGCTTTTCTCACCATGGTCCGGCGGCGGCCGCATCTTGCCAGCCAGTCCCGGCCAGGGCTGCTTCTGCGCGCGAAAAGGCGGCTTCGGATATTTGGTGCGCGGGTCCTGCTGACGGGACATGCTCAGCCCTCGGAAAACGGAAGTCTGGACAAGCAACGGACGATGGCAGTGTTTGTTCCTTCTGCTGACACCCCTTCCAAGGTTAGGAAAACTGCCGCAGCAGCAATGGTCCGGCGAAGTCAGAACCTCCAAGGCTGGAGTCCCGCTTAACGATGGGCGGCGTTGAATTTTTCCAGCCCCGTTGCGCCGGGGCACAGATCTTTGGCGCCAAGCCCATTCAAAGGGGAAAGCGCGGTATTGAGATTGGCGTGCATGTCGCGGGCCCCCGGATCCAGGTAAATGAGCCCGGTGACGAGTTCGCCGGATGCCGCCCTGGCTTGCAGCCAGGCAAGGGCGGCGGTGCGGTCCGATGCGTCGTAATTGTCCTTCAGCTTGGCCAAGCGCAGGAGCGAACCGTCATGCAATTGAACGTCCTCGCTGGTACCCGGCGCATAGGAGACACTTATGGTCTCACGCGGCTCCATGATATCCAGACGATTGACGGCTTCGTTATGGGCCCGCACAAAATCATAAGCCTTGGTCGAACCGGCATGATTGTTGAATGCCACGCAAGGACTTACGACATCAATAAAGGCGGGTCCCGAATGGCTGAGCGCCGCCATGATCAACGGCACCAGTTGATCTTTGTCGCCGGAAAAGCTGCGTCCGACAAAAGTCGCACCCACCAGAAGCGCCATGCTGGCCAGATCGAGCGGTGAATCCATATTGCTGCCGCCGGATTTGCTTCTCGATCCTTTGTCCGCGGTTGCCGAGAACTGCCCCTTAGTCAGGCCATAGACGCCGTTATTCTCGGTGATATAGACCATATTAACGCCACGGCGGATGCAATGGACAAACTGGCCAAGGCCAATCGAGGCGGAATCGCCGTCGCCGGAAATGCCCAGATAGATCAGATCGCGGTTTGCCAGATTGGCGCCCGTCAGCACTGATGGCATGCGGCCATGGACAGAATTGAAGCCATGGCTTTGACCCAAGAGATAGTCCGGGGTTTTGGAAGAACAGCCGATTCCCGACAGCTTGGCCACGCGATGCGGGGCGATATTAAGCTCAAAGCAGGCCTGGATGATGGCCGATGAAATGGAATCGTGGCCGCAGCCGGCGCAAAGGGTGGAGATTGAGCCTTCATAGTCGCGACGGGTGAACCCCAGCTTGTTCACCGGCAGGGCCGGGTGGCGCAATTTCGGCTTGGCGATATAGGTCATTCAGCCGCCTCTTCGGTACGGGCGAGCATGCGCCCGGCGATCGCATCAATGATAAAGCGCGCGGTGATAGGTGTGCCGTCATAATGCAGGATGGAAAGAAACCTTGCCGGATCAATGCAGCATTCGTTTGACAGCAAGGTCCGCATTTGGGCATCGCGATTCTGCTCGACCAGAAAAACCTGGTCATGGCTGTTGACGAATTCCGCCACCTCCTCGGTGAAGGGGAAGGCGCGCAGCCGCAGGGTGTCGAGATGCACCCCGCGGGTGCTGAGCGCCGCCAGCGCCTCGCGCATCGCCGGGCTGGAGGAGCCAAAATAGATCACACCATGAGACGCGCTCTCTTTCGCCTTTCCGATCACCGGCGCCGGTACAAGACTTTT
>JAFAVT010000140.1 GCA_019242275.1 Alphaproteobacteria bacterium | reverse complement strand
CAGCCTCAGCCCATGGACCTTGCCACCCAACAAGCTCAGACTCGGGCCCAACTGAATCAACAAAGCGCCCAGACCCAACGCAATAACTTGCAACTGGAGCAGAACATGCGGCAGGACCGCATCCGCGAACAAAAGCTATTTCGGAGGCCGCCTTTTGTGGCCCCTCCGGCGCGGCCCAGGCAGCTATCTCTCCCGGCCAGGCCCAAATCCGGTTAGCCGCGAAGCGTGAAACATGATAGTGTCGGGTTGTCTCTCATGGAAGGCCGTCATGATGCGCCTGTTGCCCGCCGCCGCCATTGCTGCCCTGCTGATCGCACCGGCGTTCGCTCAAGCACCTGCCAAGGCGCCCAGCCTGGCGGCGCGGGTTGAAGCGTTGGAGAAAGACAACGCGACGCTCCGCGCCGATATCGCCCGTCTGCAGACGCTCCTCACCCAGACGAGGCGCGAGATGCTGGCGGCGGAAGGCATCAGCCTCAACAGCACCACCGGCATCATGGCGCAAACCTCCGGCGCCCTGCCCCAGCCGCGAAGCCTGGCAGCGCAACAGGCAGAGACCCAGGCGCAGATCAACCAGATGAGCACCCAGACGCAGCTGAATAATCTGCAACTGCAACAGAACATGGCGCAGGACCGGCTGCGCGAGCAGCAACTCTTCGCCCCGCCCAATCCCTTCGCTGCCACACCCTGACGGCTGCATGACGCCAAAACTTTTCGCCGTCTATCTCGGCGGCCGCGCGCCGCGTGCCAGCATCGAATTGCATGACATGGTGTTTGTGGCAGGCGAGAGCATGAAGATTGCTATCACCAGATTCTCGAAAAATGGTTTGGCACGCCCGGCCATGTGCATATCGATTCCTGGCTTGAACTCGACATTGTTGATGGCTGGAAGATCGAGCTTGCGAAAAGGTCGGCAGCACAAAAAGAAAAACTCTTCTTTGTAAACCTGGGCGCCTATAACGGCAGCGACTTTACCGAATTGCACGCCGTCAGTTTCCATGTCGCAGACGCGGCGCCGCAGGCCAAGGCGGCGGCGTTGGCCCGCAACTTCACAGCCGGTGTCAGCGAACCGCACAAGGACGATTTACTGGACATTGACGACTGTCTCGCCATCGAGAGCGTTGGCGGCTGGCACGTGACGATGGCGCGGACCAACGCCGTCTCGGCACAGAAACCCAGCAACAGGTACCAGGCAATTCCCAAGCCGGTGATCGCGGCGTGGTTGGCGGGAAAATCGCCCTAAAGATGTCATCCCCGGCGAGCATCGCCGCTCTGCGGCGATGCGAGGGAAGGGGACCCAGGCTATTACAAAATACGCGGTGTCAGGTCATTCCACACCGGATTTGTTTTCTCGATCAGCCTGATCTTCCAGGCCCGGTTCCAGCCCTTGATCTGTTTCTCGCGGGCGATGGCGTCGTGGATGTCGGCGAACTCTTCGAACCAGACCAGCATATCCACGCCGTATGTCCGTGTGAACCCTGGCACGGCCTTGTCCTTATGTTCCAGAACACGCCGCGCCAGAGCATTGGTCACGCCGGTATAGAGTGTTCCGTTGCGCTTGCTGGCGAGCAGGTAGGTAAAATAGGACATCTGGCAGGCAGCCTGGGTCCCCTTCCCTCGCATCGCGGACGCGATGCTCGCCGGGGATGACATTAAGATTTTAAGCTCAGTTGCTGTTCAACCCCATTTCTCTGGTCAGCAACTTTCGTTTCCAGCGACTCTCCATAGCGGGTATTTGATCTTCATTGGCGTCTCCTGCAATCTCAAGAATCGATACCTGATAGTCACTAAGTTCGCGAGACTTCAGCTTGACGTTTCCACCATGGCCGGTGCGCACATAACTCTGCCACCGCTGCCAGAACCCCTCTTTGCCACTCACAGAGCCAACATACTGCTCACGTGTCGTAGGGCAAACTAGCAGATAAATTCCGCGAGAGTTTTTTAATACCTCAACCCATCCGTGGGGCAAGGAATCAATATTCGAGAGCGACTGAATAAAATCAGGAAAACCAGGGAAGGGGTCTTCCTCAAATTTGAGGCGCAACTCGCTAATCGCTTTGTTTCGCCGCTCAGCCCGCTGCACCCATGCGCGAGCACCATCTCCCCACTCGATAAATAGCTTTCCATCGTATTCGCTAAGGGCGGAGTTTTTGCTCAACAAATACATGTCCGTATTTTGGGCCGCATCAAATTTTGAATACTTTGCATCATACAACCCGACAAATACGGTCTTTCCGTCTCTCAATCCGATAAATGACGCCCACTTTTCTGCCCGACTGAACTCCGCGCGATTACCGGCAGCTTGCCGAGACTGATATGCATCAAACTGCGATAGAGATTGCCTCCACAAACTGCAGACAGATTGGCCGGCGTAAGGATCGTCATCTCTATGGCGCACCAAAATAGTCTTGGTGAGGTCGATACCAGCATCAGTCAGCAAATTATTAAACTGGATTGGCATTTAATACCCCTCCGATTCAAAGCGCCGTTTCTAAACCAGCCGGCTCCGCTTCATCGCCGCGGCGATGAAGGAGGTGAACAGCGGATGCGGCTCCAGCGGCCGCGACTTCAGTTCGGGATGAAACTGGACGCCGATGAACCAGGGATGGTCGGGAATCTCCATGATCTCCGGCAGCCGCCCATCCGGCGACCAGCCTGACACTTCCATCCCATGCTTGGCTAGTTGCTTGGCGTAGTTGGTGTTTACTTCATAGCGATGACGATGGCGCTCGCTGATGGTGGTGGTGCCATAGACTTCCGCCACCCGGCTGCCCGGCGTCAGCGCCGCGTCATAGGCACCCAGCCGCATGGTGCCGCCCAGATCGCCGTCAACGGCGCGGCTTTCAAGCTGGTTGCCTTTCACCCATTCCGTCATCAGGCCAATCACGGCATGCTTGGGATTGCCGATTTCGCTGGTCCCCGCCCCTTCCAGCCCGGCCAGGTCGCGCGCCGCTTCAATCACCGCCATGTGCAGGCCGTAGCAGATGCCGAAAAACGGGACGTGCTTCTCGCGGGCAAAGCGCACGGCGCCGATCTTGCCTTCGGTGCCCCGTTCGCCAAAACCGCCCGGCACCAGGATGCCGTCCACCTCCTCCAGGAAGGCGGCGGCGTCCTCGCGCTCAAAGATTTCGCTGTCAATCCATTCCAGATGCACCTTCACATTGTTGGCAAGGCCGCCATGAGTCAGGGCCTCGGACAGCGACTTGTAGCTGTCCTTGACCTGCATGTATTTGCCCACCACGGCGATGCGGACTTCGCCTTCCGGGTTCTTCACCCGGTTCACCACATCTTCCCAGCGCGACAGGTCAGGCGGCGGCGCATTGTCGAGCCCGAAGACCTTCAACAACTGCGTATCCAGTCCCACTTCGTGATAGGCGATGGGCACGCGGTAGATGGTATCCAGGTCCAATGCCGGGATAACCCGCTCCGCCGGCAGATTGCAGAACAGACCGATCTTGCGGCGCTCATCCTCCGGCAAAGGATGGGACGTCCGGCAAAGCAGAATATCCGGCTGGATGCCGATGGCGCGCAATTCCTTCACCGAATGTTGGGTGGGCTTGGTTTTGAGCTCGCCGGCCGCTTCGATGAAAGGCACCAGCGTCAGATGAATGAAGGCGGTCTGGCCGCGGCCCAGATCATTGTGCAATTGGCGGATGGCCTCGAAGAAGGGCAGGCCCTCGATGTCGCCGACCGTGCCGCCGATCTCCACCAGCAGGAAGTCCAGGCCGTCTATGTCGGCCATGACGAATTCCTTGATCATGTCGGTGACATGGGGAATCACCTGCACGGTGCGGCCGAGATAGCCGCCCTTGCGCTCTTTCTCGATCACCTGGCTGTAGATGCGTCCCGAAGTGACATTGTCGGACTTGCGGGCCGAGACGCCGGTGAAGCGCTCATAATGGCCAAGATCAAGATCGGTCTCCGCCCCGTCATCGGTGACATAGACTTCGCCATGCTGGAACGGGCTCATGGTGCCCGGATCCACGTTCAGATAGGGGTCGAGTTTCCGGAGGCGGACTTTGTAACCACGCGCCTGCAAAAGCGCGCCAAGAGCGGCGGACGCAAGACCTTTTCCCAGGGAAGAGACCACGCCGCCGGTGATGAAGATCAACCGGGCCATGGGAGGCCACCATCATCAAAGGCGCGCATCGGTGCAAGCGCAAAATTACAAAAATTTTTGCGCGCTGCGGCTATGCACAAGTCACAGAGATTATTGGGGCTTAGGCACTGCGGGCGCGGCTGGGGCGGCCGGTGCGGGCCTTATCGGTTTGGCCGGCGTGCCGGAGATCGGCGTGTCCAGAATCGAGGCATTCGATTCGGGACGGCCCTTCAAGGCGATGATGTTCAGCCCCAGACAGATCAGAATGAAAAGAAAGGCCAGGATGGCGGTGGTGCGGGTCAGGGCGTCAGCCGCGCCCCGCGCCGTAAAGAGCCCCCCGCCGGTGCCCCCGCCCATGCCCAATCCCCCGCCCTCGGAGCGCTGCAGCAGCACAATGATGATCAGGGCCACGGCAACAAGCACTTCGGCGGCAAGAAGGACGGTCTGCATGGGGAACTGTTCCAAAAAAGTCAGGCCGGGCGGGATGTAATGCATCCCCCTGCCGTTTGAAAGCATCCGGACGCCCAAATACCCCTTATTGTTGCGGGGAATTCAGGCTTTCGGCCGGAAAAAGGTGTATCTTGACCCCTCTTTGGAGGGGCCCGGCCTTTTCGGGAATCCAGGGAGCCGTATTGATGTCCGCCTTTCGTCCCGTCCTTACCGGCCTTTGCCTTTTCGCCGTCAGTTTGGCGGCGTCGGCAGCGCCGCCCGCCAAACCCGCCGCCGTCGCCCTTGCTGATCGCATTGGCTGGGGCGGTGGCCCCCCGGTCGCCGATCCTGCCCAGTATCTGCGAGACCAACTTCATCCCTCTAACAATGATGGTCTGCCGCCCGAGATTGCAGCCCGCATCGCTGCCATGCCGATCAGCCGCATGACGCTGGGCGAAATCGCGGAAGATGTCGGTGCCTCCCGCCTGGCGCTACAACAGCAAAGGCAGATGGCCGCGGCCAACGCTTCGAGCACGGCGCAGGCCGATCCGCAGCGCAATCCCGCCCAGATGCAATATCGCCAGAAGCTGACCGATTATGCCCGCCAGGCGGCGGAGCGCAGCCTGCTGCGCGATATCTATTCCAAAAACCAGTTGCGCGAGCAGTTGGTGTGGTTCTGGTTCAACCACTTCAACGTCAACCAGCGCAAAGGCGTGATCGCCGCCATGGTGGGCGATTATGAGGAGCAAGCCATCCGGCCCCATGTGCTGGGCAAGTTCCGCGATCTTTTGATCGCAACCGCCTTCCACCCGGCCATGCTGCAATATCTCGACAACCAGCAGAATGCCGCCGGCCATATTAACGAGAATTTCGCCCGCGAGATCATGGAGCTGCACACCATGGGCGTGGGCAGTGGCTATACCCAGAAGGACGTGCAGGAACTGGCACGCATCTTGACGGGCGTCGGCATCAATTTCGGCGCTCAGGCGCGGCCCCGTCTGGCGGCGCTGGCGCTGCGGGCGGGCGCTGACGGCATTGCCTTTGCGCCGGGTCGGCATGATTTTGGCGACAAGCAGTTTCTCGGCCAAACCATCAAAGGCAGCGGCGCTGACGAAGCGGTGAAAGCTTTGACCATGCTGAGCCGGCAGCCTGCCACGGCGCGCTTTGTCTCAAAGAAGCTGGCGGAGTTTTTCTGCTGCGATGCGCCACCCGACCGGCTGGTGGCGGCGATGGCCGCAACCTTCCTGAAAAGCGATGGCGATATTACCCAGGTGCTCACCACCTTGTTCAATGCGCCGGACTTCACTGCCAACCTTGGCAGCAAGTTCAAGGACCCCGTCCACTATGCGGTTTCGGCCGTTCGTGCGGCCTATGGCGAAACGCCGATTCAGAATCTCACGCCGGTAATGAACTGGCTGATGCGCATGGGCGAGCCGCTTTACGGCCATGAGACTCCAGATGGTTATGCCTTGACGGCCGACGCCTGGTCAGGCCCTGGCGCCATGGAAACCCGCTTTGAAATCGCCACGGTGGCCGGCGCGGGGCGGCCCAGCCTGCTCTTGGCGGACAGCACCCCGCAGGGACGCGGCGGGCGCGGTGCCATGCCAACGGACGCGCAACTGGCACGCCTGCCGCAAACGCCGCCGCCGGAGATGAAAAATTCACCCTATGTTCAGGCGCTGACGGCCAGCATCGCCCCCGCCACCCGCGATGCCCTCGCCAAGGCGCGCAATCCGGCGGAGTGGAACATGCTTCTGCTGTCGTCACCTGAATTCATGTATCGCTGATGGAGGATTTTATGGAGATCACCCCCTCCGGCCTTCGCATCGCAAGCGCTGCTACGGCCACCTGCCCCTCTGGCGTGCTCACGCACGCGATGGGGAGGCGGGCCTTTATCGGGGGCGCCATCGGCGCCTCGTCGCTGTTTACCGCCGGCAAGCTTTTTGCCCTGCCCGCGCAAAGCGCGCCGCGTCTTTTGGTGGTATTCCTGCGCGGTGCCTATGACGCCGCCAATATCGTGGTGCCGGTCAGCAGCCACTTTTATTATGCTTCGCGTCCCAACCTGGCGGTGCCGAAAGACAAAACCCTGGCGCTGACCGGCGAATGGGGTCTCAATCCGGCGCTGGGGCCGTCGCTCTACCCGCTGTGGCAGAAAAAGCAGATTGCCTTTGTCCCCTTTGCCGGCACCGATGATACGTCCCGCTCGCATTTTGAGACCCAGGACACAATTGAACTGGGCCAACCGGTGGAAGGCAGCCGCAACTATCGCTCCGGCTTCCTCAGCCGCGCCGCCCAGGTGATATCGGGCGACACCCCCATCGCCTTTACCACCCAATTGCCGCTCTGCTTCCGGGGGGGCGCTTCAGTGCCCAATATCGCTTTGAACTTTGTTGGCCGGCCGGGTCTGGCCAGCCGCAATGCCGACCTGATCGCGGCCATGTACCAGGGCCAGGAGCTGGCGCCGGCGGTGGCCCAGGGCTTTGCCGTGCAAGCCGACGTTTATGACACCCTCAGCCAGGAAATGCAGGCCGCCAATCGCGATGCCGTCAGTCCGCGCGGCTTTGAACAGTCCGCCCAGCGCATCGGCGTGTTGATGCGTGACAAATATAATCTGGGCTTTGTTGATGTCGGCGGCTGGGACACCCATGTGAACCAGGGCGGCGCCGAAGGTTATCTCACCAATCGCATCAGTGAGCTTGGCCGCGGACTGGCGCTGCTGGCTTCCACCCTGGGCGAAAAGTGGAACGACACCATCGTCATTGTGGTCAGCGAATTTGGACGTACCTTCCGCGAGAACGGCAATCGCGGCACCGACCATGGTCATGGCAGCACCTATTGGGTGCTGGGCGGCGGCATCCGTGGCGGCCAGATCGCCGGGCGGCAAGTCCCGGTGACACAGGCGAACCTGTTCCAGGATCGCGATCTGCCCGTACTGAACGACTATCGCAGTCTGATCGGCGGTATTATGCGAAAGGCCTATGGCCTCAGCCAAGCGCAGGTAGCGGCGGTATTTCCCTCAACCCAGCCGCAGGATTTGGCTCTGATTTAACCCCTCCGCCCTTCGCACGCTATGGGCCGCTGAGCAGCCTGGCGCGCTACGGGCACCTCCCCTTCCTGCGTGCTTCGCACGCGAAAGGGAGGCGGGTCAGTGCTTTCCGTCAAACCGCGATCGCTTGGGCGTGCTTGCGGGCGCGGATCAATGCCACCGTGGCGTCAATTTCCGCCAACTGGTCGCCGGCGGATTTTTCGGGGTGGAAAACCTGGTGCAGGCTGAGCGCGGCATGACCCAGAAGATGCATCGAAGCATTGCGATCCACCCCCAGCTTGAGCCCTTCGCAGGCCGCCATCATCTGCTCACACCATTCCAGCGCCGCCGTGATGTCATTGTCACGGCTGCGCCGCCCGATGGAAGCGGCCAACGCGATCAGGCTGTCCAGTTCCGGTGGCACTTCGCGGGTGGGCAGGGTCTCCTGCATCAGGCGCCACAGGATGCACGCCTGGAAGGAATCGCGCCGCAGTTTCTCGCTTTGCAATTTCTCGCAGGCTGACTTCAGTTCGACGTCCAGCAGCTTGGCGACGGCATCAGCCGGCAGCTTGTCCTTGGCCTTCATCTTGAGGGAATTGGGCGGCGCGAACATCTCGACGTTCGACGGGCGGCTGTCGTCCTTTCGCCGGTCGGGGCCGACATATTCGCTGGTGATAACAAAGCTCTTGCGCCGCTCGATATGGGTTTCGATGCGCTGGCCCAGAAGGCCGGTGGAGAAAGGCCGCAGCAACAGATCATCAGCGCCGGAGGAGAGCACCCGCTGGATCAGACTGGTGTTCTTTTCCCAGGCGGTGACGATGATGACAATGAAGGGATTGTGTCCCGACCCGCCCTGCCGCAGCGACTGAATGATGCCGCAAAGCTCGTCGGCGGCGCCTTGCGCCTCGGCCAGGGCGAGGTCGGGCGGCGATTTCTGGATGCTTTTGACAAAGTCTTCCAGTGCCGAGACTGTTTCGGTCTTGCGAAAACCCAGTGTGTAAAGCGCGGCGCGCGTCGCGGTGCGGTTGGCCGACACCGGATCGTAAACAAGCGCATCCACCGCGTCGAAGGACAACCGTCCCATGACCCCACGCAACCTTTCTGGTTGCGAGCAGAATGCGGCTGGTCCTGTTAAGGAAGGGTCGAAAGGCTTGGTTAATAGTCCCTAAGAAACAAATTCCAGAGACCACCCTCCCCCTTTGCGCGCGCAGCGCGGCCCTAAAGGGGGAGGTGTCCGCCGGCAGGCCGCGCAGCGGCCGCGAGGCGGACGGAGGGGGTGAAGATTAAGCCGGCGCAGCCGAAATAATGCCCATGAAATCCGCGACTTTCAGACTGGCGCCGCCAACCAGCGCGCCGCCGACATCGGGCAGGCTCAAGATGGCGGCGGCATTGTCCGGTTTCACCGAGCCACCATAAAGGATCAACATCTTGCCGCCCTCTTCGCCGCAGCGCTCTTTCAGGCACCCGCGCAGATGGGCATGCATGGCGGCGATATCATCCACACTTGGCGTCTTGCCGGTGCCGATGGCCCAGACCGGTTCATAGGCCAGCACGCTGTTGGCGGCGGTGGCGCCATCGGGAATGCTGCCCAACACCTGACTGTGGCAGATGCTGTTGGCGCTGCCGCCTTCACGCTCTTCCAGGGTCTCGCCGATACAGATAATGGCGATGAGGCCGGCGCGCCATGCCGCCTGTGCCTTGGCGGCCACATCGGCATCCTTCTCGCCGTGATACTGGCGGCGCTCCGAATGGCCGACAATGACATGGGATGCGCCAGCCGCCTTCAGCATTTCGGCGCTGATGTCGCCGGTGAAAGCGCCCGAAGGCTGGGCATGACAATCCTGACCGCCGATGGCAAACACGCCCTTGGTGAACCAGGCGGCCTGCGCAATCATGGTGGCCGGCGGACAGACCAGCACATCGCAGGAAGGCGGCGTCTCGGCCAAGGCGGTCTTGAGGGCGCCGAACTTGGCAAGATCGGCCTCGCCTGCCCCATTCATCTTCCAGTTGCCTGCCACCAGCGAACGCATCAATTCCTCCTGTTTTTCCATGATTTAAGCCAAAAGCGCCGCTTGCCGGAAGCAGGCCCCCTCCTTATCATCCGCGGCCTTTTAGCTCCCCAGGATTTCTTTCCATGATCGAGTGGTTCCACCGCGTCTCCAAGTCATTCATCGCCACCTTATTGATGGCGGGCCTGGCGCTCAGTTTCGTGGTCTGGGGCGTCGCCGACGTCTTTGTCGGCCAGTCTTCCAACGCGGTGGCGACGGTAGGCGGTCATGAAATTGATCAAACCACTTTTACGCGCACCTATCGCAATCTGGTGCGCAACGAAGGCCAGCGCCTGGGCATGGATCTGTCGCCGGAGATGGCGCAGAAGATGGGTCTTGGCCAGACCGTGTTGCAGCAGATGATGACGCGCCTGGCGTTGGACAATTATGCCGCCAAACTCGGTCTTGCCACCTCTGACGCCCAGGTGGCGGAACAGGTGCGCGCCATCCCGGCCTTTCGCGGCCCCAACGGACAGTTCGATCATAACGTCTTCCTCCAGACCATTCAGGCCAGCGGATATAACAGCGAGAATGCATTCCTGGATGAAGTCCGCGACGATTCCACCCGCACCCAACTGAGTTCAGCAGTGGAAAGTTTTTTTGGGCTGCCGCCGGAATACAGCCTGGCGCTGTACCTCTACATCAACGAAAAGCGCGCCGCCGATTATGTCGTGGTGCCGGCCGAGGCCGCCGGCGCCATTGCCCCACCCGATGACAAAATCCTGACCGCCTTCATCAAGGACAATGCGCCGCACTTTTCCACGCCGGAATATCGCGATGTGCAATATGCCTGGGCCTCGCCGGCGGATGTGCCTGTAACGGTCACCGACAAAATGATCGCCGACGAATTTGCCGCTCGCCAGGCTACTTACAACATTCCCGAGAAGCGCGAGCTTTATCAGTTGGAGTTCAAGGACGAAGCCGAAGCCCGCGCCGCCCGCGCAAAACTGGACAGCGGCACGACCTTTGAACAACTGGCCGCCACCAAGGGCCTCAAACCGGCCGACACCTCACTGGGCGCCAAGACGCAAGCCGAACTGGGCGATCCGGCGGTCGCCACCGCTGCTTTTGCGGTGAAGGAAGGCGAAACCAGCCAGCCGGTCAAAGGCACCTTTGGCTGGGTGATGGTCAAGACCGGCAAGATCACGGTGCCGGGCCAGCATCACACCCTGGACGAGGTCAAGGACCAGGTCCGCGCCGGCCTTCAGACCCAGCTCGCCGCCGACAAGCTGGTGGACATGCTCAACGCCTATGACGATGCCCGCAAGCAGGGCGAGGACATGGCGGCCGCGGCGAAAAAGGCGGGCCTCAAGATCGGCCACGCCGCCGCGATAGATGCCCAGGGCAATACGCCGGAGGGCGCCAAGGCAGACGTGCCGGCGGACGCCGATTTCCTCACCCTGGCCTTCAAGGCGGAGGTGGGACAGGACAATGATCCGGTGCAGGCCAAGAGTGGCGCTTATTATGTGGTAAAGGTGCTGGGTGTCACCCCGCCCAAGCTCAAGCCGCTAGACCAGGTGCGCGACGAGGCTGTGAAACAATGGACGGCGCAGGAGCGCAGCAAGCTCCTCACCGCCAAGGCCCAGGCCCTGACCGCGCAGGCCGAGAAGGACAAGTCGCTGACCGGCGTTGCCGCTGCGCTGAAGGTGAGCGTGCAGAAAAGCGCCGCCCTTTCCCGCAACAGCAATGACGAAACCTTGCCGGGCGCGCTGGTGCAGAAATTGTTCGACGCCCAGCAGGGCGGCATTGTTTCGGCGCCGCGGGGCGATGTTTATGTCATTGCCCAGGTCACCGGCATCGCCCATCCCCGTCCCGGCCAGAATGATGCCCAGTTCCGCAGCCATGCCCAGCAGTTGGCGGGCGGTGTGGCGGGTGACTTTACCCTGACCATGGCCAATGCCGAGCGGGCCGCCCAACGCACCACCGTCAATCAGAAGCTGCTGGATTCGGCCACAGGCAGCGGTTCGTGACGGACTTCGAGACGTTCGCCGCCGCTTACCGCGCCGGACGGCCGCAGCTTGTCACCCGCCGGCTGGTCGCTGATCTGGAAACACCGGTCTCGGCCTATCTCAAATTGGGTGAAGGGCAGGAGAACAGCTTCCTGCTGGAAAGCGTGCAAGGCGGCGAAGCCCGCGGCCGTTATTCCATCATCGGCCTCAAGCCCGATCTGATCTGGCGCTGTCGCGGCAATGTCGCCGAGATCAACCGCAACGCCTTGCAGGGCGGCAGCTTCGTTGCTGAGCCGATCAAGCCACTGGAAAGCCTGCGGGCCCTGACGCGGGAAACGCGGATGGAGATTCCGCACGGCGTCCCCCCCATGGCGGCGGGCCTGTTCGGCTATCTCGGCTATGATATGGCGCGGCAGGTGGAAAACCTGCCCCATGCGCCGCCCGACACGCTGGGCTTACCCGACGCCATTCTGCTGCGGCCCACCATCGTTGCTATCTTCGACACGGTGAAGGACGAGATCATTCTCGCTACGCCGGTCTGGCCCCACGTCAAGGTGGACGCAAAGGCTGCTTATGCGCGCGCCGAAGAGCGGCTGGCCGAAACCGTTACGGAATTGGAGCGCCCGGCGCCGCTTTCGCCGCCCGCGACGGCCGATCTGCCCCTGAATGTGGCGGTTCAATCCAACATGACCAAAGCGGAGTATTTCGAGGTGGTGCGCCGCGCCAAGGATTATATTGCCGCCGGCGATGTCTTCCAGGTGGTGCCGTCGCAGCGCTTCCGCCGCCCTTTCAGCTTGCCGCCCTTCTCGCTTTATCGTGCGCTGCGGCGACTAAACCCCTCGCCCTTTCTTTATTTCCTTTCGATGCCGGGTTTCCAGATCGCCGGCTCCAGTCCCGAAGTGCTGGTGCGGCTGAAAGACAACAAGGTCACCATTCGCCCGATCGCCGGCACACGCTGGCGGGGCAAGACGGCGGCTGAGGACGCGGCGCTGGCGGCGGAACTGCTGGCCGACCCCAAGGAGCGGGCCGAGCATCTGATGCTGATTGACCTGGGGCGCAATGATGTCGGCCGGGTGGCCAGGACAGGTGCGGTGAAAGTGACTGACAGTTTTTTCATCGAGCGCTACAGCCATGTCATGCACATTGTCTCGAATGTCGAAGGCGAGTTGCGTGATGGGCTGGACGCGGTGGACGCCCTGGCGGCCGGCCTTCCCGCCGGCACGCTGACCGGGGCGCCAAAAATTCGCGCCATGGAGCTCATTGACGAGTTTGAGAAGGAAAAGCGCGGTGCCGCCTATGCCGGCGCCATCGGCTATTTCGCCGCCGATGGCTCGATGGACACTTGTATCGTGCTGCGCACCGCCCTGATCAAGGACGGGATGATGTATGTGCAGGCTGGCGGCGGCGTCGTGGCCGACTCTGAGCCGGAGGCCGAGTATCAGGAGACGGTGAACAAGTCCAAAGCACTGCTCGCCGCCGCCGAGGAGGCGGTGCGGTTTGCGTCAGCGGCAAAGAAGGGGCAGTGATGACCCGTATCTATCTTCCGTCCACCGGGCCGGAAGACTGGCGGCGTCTGCTGGGCGATCCCCTCAAGCATTGGCGCACTAGCTATTCCGCACGAACACTAGCGCATTGTTGGGAAGCAGCGAATGGGCTTCCACCGGAAATCGCTGCGATGTTGGAAAGCATTGGGGAGAACCCGGAACTGCTTCTTGCCATCCCCGAACACAAGGTGCCACTACCGGGAGCGGCGCGCGGAGAAAGTCAAAACGACCTGTTTGCCTTAGTTCGCGCGGGCGACAAGCTGGTCGCGGTGACGATAGAGGGAAAGGTCAACGAACCTTTCGATCAACCGATGATGAAATGGCTTGCCAACGCCTCGCCCGGAAAACGGGATCGTTTGTCTTATCTATGCGAGATGCTGGGTCTGTGCGAGCCATTGCCCGCTGACTTGCATTACCAGTTGTTGCACCGTGCAGTCTCGGCGCTGATTGAAGCCAAATGTTTCAATGCCCAGTTAGCCGTCATGATCGTACACTCCTTCTCGCCGGAGAAATTGTGGTTCGACGCTTTCGCGCGATTTACGGGGCTGTTCGGTGTTGAAGTCCAAACTGGCATATTGCGCCCCCTTCGTCCTGACGCGGATATCCCGCTCTATGCCGGATGGGCCTGTGGTGACGCCAGTTTCCTGACGCGATAGTTCGCTAAAGACCCATTGTCATGGCCCACTTTACGTGGGCCATCCAGAGCAACCGACTCCGGTGCTGTCCGTACGCTGTCGCTTCGGACCTCTGGATGGCCCGGGCAGTCGCTAACGCGACCAGCGCGTAGCGACGGACCATGACAATTTTGTTTGGTTGGAGGCCACCGCGCGCCCTGCCTTCGTCCGCATCGCTTCCGGCAACGATACCAGTTTCACGCCATGTTCTTCCGCCAGCCAGGTTTTCAGCAGACGCAATGTCGTGGCGTGCGGGTGCCCGATGGCCACGGCCACACCCTGCCGCTTTGCCGCCGCCACCAGCGCATTTAGCTGCGTCCTCACCGCTGCCTCGCTTTGGTCGTCGTCCAGGAAAACATCGCGGCCAACGGCAGAGACACCAGCCGCCTTGGCGGCCGTTTCGCCCCTTGAACCACCGCTGGTGCGGGAATCGAAGAAGAACAATCCCCGCGCCTTCAGCATCGCCATGACCGGCGCCAGCGCACCTTCGTCCGAGGTGAAGCGGCTGCCTTCATGGTTGTTGACGCCCACGGCGCCCGGGACCCGCTCCAGCGCCCAGGCCAGGCGCCGCGCAATCTCATCAGGCGTCATGCCGACGTCCAGCGCCATCGGGCCGGGATTGGTCCCGCCCAACGCCTGCATAGGCACATGGGCCAGCACCACATGGCCTTCTTCCCGCGCCCTGAGCGCAAAGCCCGGCGTGGTCGGCGCGAAAGGCAAAAAGGACAGCGCCACCTCTTTTGGCAGATGCAGCGCGCTTTCGGTGGCGGCGATGTCCCCGCCCAGATCGTCAATACAGATGGCGATCAGCGGCGTGCCGGCCGACTGCGCCGGCTGGCGCAGCCAGTCCGGCAGGGCGCGCGCCACCACCGGATAGAGTATTTGCGGCGCATGGCGGCTGGCCGCAAAGCCCGTGAGAGCCACGCGCATGCTTCCGCCATGAGGGACGTCTTGCGCCTGTGCTTCCAGGCCAGGCGTGATGGCGACAACAAAAACCGGCAGGCCCGCCAGTTCGGCGCGGCCGCTCAAGGCCAGGGCCGCCAAGGCGGCGACGGCGAAGCAGATTTCGCGCCAGTAACGGCGAATCAAGGGGCCCATGAAATGTAGTGTACCGCAGCCGGCACTTCCCCTGCTAAATCAGCGCCCATGGCGTCCTTTGTCTATGTCCTGGCGGCGCACAATCCCGATGGCCGCGTCGTCACCTATGTCGGCTGGACGCTGGACCTGGAGCGCCGTCTGGCTGAGCACAATGGCAGCCGGCGCGGCGCCCGCAGCACCCGCGGTCGCCCCTGGATCTTGATCTATGCCGAGAAGTGGCGCACCCGCAGCGCCGCCATGCGGCGCGAGCATGCGTTGAAAACCGACCGCGCCTTTCGCAGCCTGTTGCGGCAGTATCTCTAGGCTTTCGTCGGCTTGTGGGTGGAGAGAAACTTGTCCATCCGCTCCAACGCGCGCGAGATATTTTCCGCCGAATTGGCATAAGACACGCGCATATAACCTTCGCCCAAAATGCCGAAGTCGGGCCCGCCCACCATGGCAACGCCAACTTCATCCAGGATGGCGTTGGCCAGCTTCTTGGCCTTCCAGCCGGTCTGGCTGACATTGGGGAAGGCGTAGAAGGCGCCCTTGGGCAGGATGCAACTGATGCCCGGCAAATTGTTCAACCCCTCCACCACGAGCTTCCGGCGCTTGTCGAACTCACGCACCATCATGTCCACGCAATCCTGCGGCCCGGTCAGGGCGGCGATTCCGGCATATTGGGTCGGCGCATTGACGCAGGAATGAAAATTCACCGCCAGCTTGCGCGCCAGGTCGTAAAGCTTGCCCGGCCAGACCGCATAGCCCAGCCGCCAGCCGGTCATGGCATAGGTCTTGGACCAGCCATTGAGGATGATCAGCCGATCGCGGACTTCCGGATAGGACAGCATGGTGATGTGCTTTTCGCCGTCATAGAGAATGCGGTCATAAATCTCGTCCGACAGGATGGCGACATCGGGCCAGGCCTCAAGCCCCTTCACCAGCTTGTCGAACTCTTCCTTCGGCACCACGCCGCCGGTGGGATTGGCCGGCGAGTTGAGAATGATCAGCCGCGTGCGGGGCGTGATCAGCGACAGCGTTTCTTCCGCGGAAAAGGCAAAGCCGTAGCCCTCGCGGATCGGGATCGGCACCGGCGTGGCGCCGGTGAACTCGATCATCGAGCGGTAGATGGGAAAGCCGGGATCGGGATACATGATCTCCACCCCCGGCTCGCCGAACATGATGATGGACATGTACATGGTAGGCTTGCCGCCCGGCATGATCATG
>JAFAVT010000102.1 GCA_019242275.1 Alphaproteobacteria bacterium | reverse complement strand
CTGGGCATACATGCCATAGCCATACAGCGCCTCGGCCAGCTTGATGTTGAACAGGCCGTTCTGTGAGGCGCCGGGTCCGATCTGGTTGGGCACGTCCGCCTTGTCGGCGGCGACGCGGGCTGCATCCATCTGCAGGGTAGCGCCCTTGGCCTGGGCTGCCTGGGCATCGCCATAGATCGCCATCTTCTGGGCGGTCTGGCCGATCAGGTCGGCGTCGTCCTTGGTCACCTCGGCGCCCGAAACAAAGAGCAGGCGGCCCAGCATCAGGGCGTCAATGTCGCGAATGCCGCGGGTGGACATCGAGACGTCAATGATCTGCTTCCAGTCTTGCTTGTCATTATAATAGAGCACTGACTGGATCATGGTCTTTTCGGCGCCGGCTTCATCCTTGGCCTTGGCCTGGGCCGCCAGCAGCATCTGAAGCTGGTCACGGCTGGGCGGCTTGCCGCTGGCGGTGCTGGCGTCAATCTGCTTCTGGATAAAGGCGATGGCGCCGGGATCTCCCGAGGCGAACAGCACCCGGCCGATCACATCCTGGCTGCGCGCATCGTTGGCGCCCATCGCCTGCAGCGCCTTGGCATAGGTGACGGCCTTTTCGTAATGCTTGGCATTCAGGGCCAGGGCAGCGCCGGCGTAATAGATGCTTTGCTTGTATTCCGCCGGAATGGAAGCATCCGGGGTATCGGCCGCGGCTTCGGCGGCGGCGACAGCGCCGGCCTCATCGCCGGCAGCCAGACTGATGCTGGTGAGAATCTGGTTGGCCGTCAGCTTCTCATAGTCGGTCTTGGCGGCAGCCAGGCCTTCCTTGGCGGCGGCGAGCGCTTCGGGAATTTTCTTGGCCTGCTGCGCGGCCTGTGCCGCCGCCAGCTTCTGCTGGACCGCCGAGCTCAGCGATTGCGCGGCCTGGGCTTTTTGCTGGGCCGGGCGCTGGAAGCGGTTGCCGTCCCCCTGGTCATTGACCGGCCGATCCTGGCCATGAGCGATGCTGAGCGCCAGCGGCGAGACGGCGAGGGCGAGGGCGGCCAGAAGGGCGCGGGTCGTGCGAACAGTCATGGGGAACGTCCTTGGGTGGTGGCGAAATTGGCGACAGCCATTCGCCTAATTTAATGCAGTTTGCAACTTTAGTGTGGCGGGTCCGTGTTTCCAACATGGCTGATTTCTTACCCATAGGTATGCTGCGGCGCAGCATTACCGGTAAGCACTTGTTTACCTTAAAGGTCCAGCTTGCAACGGGCTTGGCTGGAGTTCCACTTGTTCCGTCTGGACGGCAAGACCGCCTTCATTTCCGCCGCCCGCGGCCATCTGGGGCAGGCGATGTGCCGCGCCTTGGGCGCTGCCGGGGCGCAGCTTGTCGTCAACGGCCGCGATGCGGCGGCGCTGGCCGACTTTGCAGCCTCGCTGCACGCCGAAGGCATCACCGCCGAGCCGGCCGCCTTTGATGTGCTGGATGTTGCCGCCCTGCGCGATTTTTTTTCCAGCCGCCCGCGGCTGGATATTCTGGTGAACAACGCCGTCGCCATGACGGTGAAAAGCTTCGACGACTTGGCGCCCGATGATTTCGCCCGCACCTATCAAAGCAGCGTCACCGCCGCTTTTGAATCCTGCCGCGCTGCTCTGCCGGCCTTGAAAACCGCGGCCGCCGCAAGCGGCGAGGCTTCGATCATCAACATCGCCTCCATGTATGCCAATGTCGCGCCCGACGCCCGGCTTTATGATGCGCCCGCCGGGCAAAGCCCGTTCCACTACGGCCCCGCCAAGGCCGGCCTGTTGCAGCTCACCCGCCATCTGGCGGCGCAATTGGGACCGCACGCCATCCGCGTCAATGCCCTGGTGCCGGGCGCCTTTCCCGCGGCGGCGGCGCCGGCCTTTGCCGCGCGGCTGGCGGCGCGCACCATGTTGGGGCGCCTGGGCCAGCCTTCGGAAATCGGCGGGCCGCTGCTGTTTCTGGCTTCACCCGCTTCCAGCTATGTCACCGGCGCCACCATCGCCGTGGATGGTGGCTGGACCGCTTGGTGATGGATGATCGCCCGGTGATATAGGATGCGCATGGCCTTTCTCTCTTCCTTTCGCATCGGCGCCGAGACCGTTTATCCCGAGGCCTTGCGCGAGCGCTTGCGCAGCTTTCCCCTGCTGGAAAATGTCGGTGAAGGCGCCTTTCGCGCCCTGATGGCGGAAGCCAACTGGTTTGCCTTGCCGGGCGGCACGCTGCTGGACCGCGACGGTGAAAATGATTCCGCCCTTTTCATCGTGGTGACGGGAAGCCTTGGCGTCTTTGTGCAAGACGCGCAGGGCCAGCGCCGCCTGGTCAACCATGTCCCCGCCGGCGAGACCGTGGGCGAGATGAGCCTGATCGCCGGCTCCAAAGGCCATTCCGCCCAGATCGTCGCCTTGCGCGATACCGAGCTCCTGCGCATCAGTCCCGCCGGCTTTGAAGCGCTGATCGCCCGCCATCCCCGGGTGATGATGAACATCACCCGCTTTCTGGTGCGCCGATTGCAGAACGCCACCCGCCAGGGCGATGGCGCCCGCCCCCGCACCTTTGCGATTGTGCCCTTGCAGGAAGGCCTGACTAGCGAGCCCATCGCCTTTCGCTTGGCCACTGCCCTGACCGAAATGGGCTCGCGCGCCGCCGTGCTGGACAGCGCTGCCGCCGAGCAGGACGCCGAATGGTTCAACAGCTTCGAGCAGGCCCATGACGTGGTCTTCTATCGCGGCGACGCCCCCGACAGCGCCTGGACCCATCTGTGTTTGCGCCAGGCGGATCGCATTTTTCTGCTGGCGGATGCGGCGCGGCCGCTGCCGCCGCGCCCGCTGGATCTGCCGGCCTTTAAGGAACGCGCGTCCGGCCTGCCTGAACTGCTGCTGCTGCAACCCTCCAGCGGCGCCCTCAAACTGCCGCAGCATTTTTCCAGCCGCGCCGGTCTCTTCCACAACCATCATCATGTCCGCGCCGGCCATGCCAAAGACATTATCCGCGTTGCCCGCTTCATTTCCGGCCGCGCCACCGGCCTGGTACTGGCGGGGGGCGGCGCCCGCGGCTTTGCCCATATCGGTATCATCAAGGCGCTGACCGAAGCCGGCGTGCCTTTTGATCGTCTGGGCGGCACATCCATGGGCGCCATCATCGCCGCGGGCCTGGCCATGGAATGGGATGTGGATGAGCTGACGCGCCGCATGCGCGCCGTCTTTGTCACCGACAATCCGCTTTCCTTCACCGAATTTCAGTTGCCGCTGGTCTCGCTGATGCGCGGCAAGAAGGTCAGCGCCAAGCTGCGCGAGCATTTCGGCGACATCTGCATTGAAGAGATGCCGCGCTCTTTCTTCGCCGTCTCTTCCGATCTCACCACCGGGCGCATTCATGTCCATCACGAAGGCCTGTTGTGGCGGGCGCTGCGCGCCAGTGTGGCGCTGCCCGGCATCCTGCCGCCGGTCACCCATCATGGTCATCTGCTGGTGGATGGCGGGGTGATGAACAATCTGCCGGTGGATGTGATGCGCGATCAGACCCCGGGCGCCGGACCGGTGCTGGCCTGCGACGTCACCGGCGAAATTGACCTCAAGGCCCGCGACGACCGTTATGGCGAGCGGCCCTGGTGGCGCCTGATCTGGCAGGGCCTGAAAGGCAATCCCGGCATTTTTTCCATCCTGATGCGCTCGGGCACGGTGGGCTCGGAGGCGCAGCGCCGCATTGTGCGCGAGCAATGCGATTATCTGATCGAGCCCCCCATGCCGGCCATCGGCCTGCGCGACTGGAAGAAATTCGATCAGGCCATCCAGGAAGGCTATGACACCGCCCGCGCCGATATCGAAAAACAGCCGCTGCCCATGGTGCAGCGCCGCCTGCGCGCCCGGGCGGTTTAGGTCGGTTGCTTTATGATGCATCACCTCGTCCTCTCCCCTCGTGGGAGAGGACGCAAAATCCTGCACTTGGCGAAGCGTGAGCGA
>JAFAVT010000038.1 GCA_019242275.1 Alphaproteobacteria bacterium | reverse complement strand
CCATCAGGGTGACGGCTATGGCTGACAATATCGTGCTGTCAGGCAATGTCCCCAGCGCCATGGAAGCCAACCGCGCCGTCAGTCTGGCAGCGGGCTTCACCGGCGACCCCAAGAAGGTGGTCAACATGATGTCGGTGGCCGGCGGCGAGCAGGTTATGCTCAAGGTTCGAATCGCCGAGATGGACCGTTCCATCGCCAAGCAATTCGGGGTCAACACCTCCGCGGCCGCCAAGGCCGCCGGCATTCCCATGCTGCTCAACAACTCCAATCCCTTTGGTCTTCTGGGTCACGCTTTGTCCGACGCTTCGGGCGGCCAGATCGGTTCCGTTTGCCCGCAGCAATTCTTCCCCAACACCAGTTCCAACACTACCGCCCAGACTGTTACCGGCAATGCCACGGTCAACACCATCACCAACGGCACCAACAACACCGGCACCACTTACAACACCGCCATCGCCAGCTCGAACTCGAATTTGCAGCAGGGCGGTACCGTTACCGGTTTTCAGAACACCGATATCGGCACCCTGGTCGGCAGCGCGGTGCAGACCGTCACCTCGGCGCTTGCGCCCACCATCACCCAGACCCTGACCACCAACGTGCCTTGCACCAGCGCCAACAACGCCCAGGGCATTCTTTCCGCCCTGGAGCAGGTCGGACTGGTTCACATTCTGGCTGAACCTGATGTCAGCGCCGTCAATGGCGAGACCGGCAAGTTCGAATCCGGCGGCCAGTTTCCGGTGCCGACCAGCCGCGACCGCGACGGCAACATCACGCTGGAATTCAAGAAATTCGGCGTCGGCCTCAGCTTTACGCCGGTGGTGCTGTCGCCTGACCGCATCTCGATCCAGCTTTCCACCGAGGTCAGCGAGCTTTCCAATATCGGCTCTTTCCTGCTCAATGGCGGCACCGTCACCCAGAACGGCATCACCACCACCGTGCCGGGCACCACCATTCCCGCCCTGCAGGTGCGCCAGGTCGAAACCACCATCGAAGTGCCCACCGGCGGCAGTTTCGCCATTGCCGGCCTGATTCAGCACGTCAACAAACAGACCATTGACGGCTTCCCGGCCCTGAAAGACATGCCGGTCCTGGGCGCCCTGTTTCGTTCGCGCGATTATCAGAATGACGAGACCGAGCTGGTGGTGATCGCCACCGCCTATCTGGTCGAACCGACGGCGGAATCCAATTTCTCCGCGCCCACCGACGGCTTTGTGCCGCCGTCTGATCCTGAAACCTTGCTCTTGGGCCGCCTCAACGCGGTTTACAAGGACAAGAACAAGGCACCCGAAACCAAAGCTGCCGGCGGCGCTCCCGGCGGCTTCATTGTGCAGTAGGAGGAACCATGACCAGTTCCGCTTCCCGCTTCTTCGCCGCCGCTGCTTTGCTTCTGCTAAGCAGTTGCGCCACCACGCCCGACAAGCATCCGGAGATGATGATGGCGGACGGCGCCGCCAACCATCCCATCACGGTCGAGCCTTCTTACCGCGCCCTCAAGCTGGGCTGGTCGCCGGCCGGACTGACCCAACCGGAACAGGTCCAGTTCGACGCTTTTGTCAGCGACTATCTGGCTCATGGCAATGGCTCCATCGCCGTTTCCGTTCCCGCCACCATGGGCGGCCAGAATGCGGCGCTGTGGTTCGCCGGCCGCATCAACGATATGGGCGTGGGCCGCGACAAGATCCTGATCGCCAGCCATGACACGGCCGGCGACGATATGCGGGTGGAAGTCAACTACGTTTCCTACCAAGCCCACACCGATGCGTGCGGCGACTGGTCGGACGACCTGGCCTTTACCCTGATGAACACCACGCCGAAGAATTTCGGCTGCTCGGTGCAGCAGAATATCGCCGCCATGGTGGCCGACCCCCGCGACTTGCTGGGGCCGCGCCCTCTGGGCGAGTCCGACGCTGCGCGCCGGGCCACCGTCTTGAGCAACTATGAGCAGGGCAAGGTCACCTCCGCCGAAAAGCGCAAGGCTGACCTCAGCAATGAGCAGTCCGGGCTGTCCAACGCCAGCCAGTAACAAGGATCAACCGGCATGAGCCAACACGGGCAAGAAGATATGGGCACCGATCCGCATGTGCGGCCGGTGCCGCGCATCTCGATCCACGCCTTTTGCGAGTTTCCCGATACCGGGGCCGCCCTGCAACGCGCCGCGGCGGATCGGCGTCTCTCCAAGGCCCATCTGCAAGTGCAGTTGGGCGGCATCAATGCCGCCGTCGAGCATTATGCCGGTCAGGTGACGCCGAACCTTCTGATCGTGGAAACCCGCCTCACCGGTCAGGAAGCCTTGGGCGAACTGGATTCCCTGGCCGAGGTCTGCGATCCCGCCACCAAGGTGATTGTGGTGGGCCGGGTCAATGATGTCAGCCTCTATCGCGAATTGATGCGCCGCGGCGCTTCGGAATATCTGGTGGCGCCGCTGGCGCCGCTGCAATTGATCGAGGTGATTTCCGGCCTCTACAGCGACCGCGACTCCGCCCCCATCGGCAAGGTGATCGCGTTCGTGGCCGCCCGCGGCGGCGCCGGTTCTTCAACCTTGTCGCACAATGCCGCCTGGTGCATCGCCGAGGAACTTCATGTTGAAACCACCATCGTGGATTTCGACCTGGCCTTTGGCACCTGCGGCCTGGACTTCAATGATGAATCCAGCCAGGGCGTCGCCGACGCGCTTTCCGCGCCGGAGCGGCTGGATGATGTCCTGCTCGACCGCCTGCTTTTGAAGCGGGGCGATCATCTCTCCTTGTTCACCGCGCCGGCGGCGCTGGAACGCGACTATGACGCGGTGCCTGAGGCCTATGAGGCGGTGATTGACGCTGTGCGCCAGTCCTGCCCCTGCGTCATCCTTGATTTGCCGCACGGATGGTCGCCCTGGATTCGCAACTGTCTGATCGCCGCCGACGAGATTGTGGTGGTGGCGACGCCCGATCTTACCTCTTTGCGCAATGCCAAGAACCTGATCGAGGTGGTTAAGAATGCCCGCCCCAATGACCAGTCCCCGCGCCTGGTGCTCAATCAGGTGAACCAGCCCAAGCGTCCGGAAATTCCGCCAAAGGATTTTGCCGAGACCATGGGCCTCGACCCGGCTGCCGTCATTCCGTTTGATCCCGGCCTGTTCGGTACCGCCGCCAATAACGGCCAGATGCTGCTGGAGCTGCAACCCAAGGCCGCCATCAGCGAAAGTGTGCGCCGGCTGTCGCGCAGCATCACCGGACGCACCGGCGAGGGCACGGCCAAAGGCGCATCATCCATTTTCTCCTTCCTCGGCAAGGGCAAGAAGTCGGCCTAATTCATGTTCGGCAAGCGCAGCGTTTCAGAGCCTGTCTTCGGCAAGCCGGCCAAGTCATCCGGTCCCGATGCACCGCCGCGCGTGGTGCCCGAGATGCCGGCGGCGCCGGCGCCCACCGCCAAGGCGCCGCCGCAAGCGGTGCCGATGGCGCCGGTGCGTTCTGCCGCGCCGCAAGTTGCCCGTGTCACCGAAAACCGCTCCGACGATTATTACCAGATCAAGTCCACCATCTTTAACGCCCTGATTGACACTATTGATCTGGCGCAATTGGCCCAGCTCGATCCGGAGTCGGCGCGCGAGGAAATCCGCGACATCGTCAACGAGATCATCTCGATCAAGGCGGTGGTGATGTCCATCGCCGAGCAGGAACACCTGCTGCAGGACATTTGCAACGATGTGCTGGGTTATGGCCCGCTGGAACCGCTGCTGGCCCGTGACGACATTGCCGACATCATGGTCAATGGCGCCAACCGTGTCTTTATCGAAGTGGCCGGCAAGGTGCAGCTCACCAATATCCGCTTTCGCGACAATGCCCAGTTGATGAATATCTGCCAGCGCATTGTCAGCCAGGTCGGCCGCCGCGTGGACGAATCCTCGCCCATCTGCGACGCCCGCCTTTTGGACGGCTCCCGTGTCAACGTCATCGGACCGCCGCTGTCGCTGGACGGTCCCACCCTCACCATCCGCAAGTTCAAGAAGGACAAGCTCACTCTTGAGGATCTGGTCAAGTTCGGCTCGATCAGCCCCGACGGCGCCCGGGTTTTGCAGGTCATCGGCCGCTGCCGCTGCAATGTCCTGATCTCCGGCGGTACCGGCTCGGGCAAGACCACGCTCTTGAACTGCATGACCGCCTATATTGACGCTGAAGAGCGTGTCATCACCTGCGAAGACGCCGCCGAACTGCAATTGCAGCAGCCGCATGTGGTTCGGCTGGAAACCCGCCCGCCCAATCTGGAAGGCCAGGGCCAGATCACCATGCGCGATCTGGTCAAGAACTGCCTGCGCATGCGTCCCGAACGCATCATCGTGGGCGAAGTGCGCGGCCCTGAAGCCTTTGATCTTTTGCAGGCCATGAACACCGGCCATGACGGCTCCATGGGTACGCTCCACGCCAACTCGCCGCGCGAAGCGATGAGCCGCCTGGAAGCCATGATCACCATGGGCGGCTATGCCCTGCCGATGAAGACCATCCGCGAGATGATCGTGGGCTCGATAGACGTCATCATCCAGGCCGAGCGCCTGCGCGACGGTTCGCGCCGCATCACCAAGATCACCGAAGTGATCGGCACCGAAGGCGAAGTCGTCATCACCCAGGACCTGGTCAGCTATGAAGTGATCGGTGAGGACGAGACCGGCCGCCTCAAGGGCAAGCATGTCGGCACCGGCATTGTCCGCCCCGCCTTCTGGGAGCGCGCCAGCTACTACAATCTGGAAAAGGAACTGGCCGACGCCCTCGACAAGGTCAACCAATGACCTTCTTGCTGATGGCCCTGTTCGTGATCACCGCCGGCGGTGCCGTTTTCGCTTTTTCCGGCGGCAATGACACCGCCAAAAAGCGCGTCGCCGCCGTCGCCCGGCCGGAAGGCAAGGCCCGCGGCCGCGCCGCCACACCGCAACAGGATGCGGCCGCCCGGCGCAAGAATGTCGCCGTCATGCTCAAGGACATTGAGAAGAACAAACAGCGCGAAAAGCCCACCTTGCGCCGCCGCCTGGAACAGGCCGGCTTCTTCAAAACCTCCCCGCGCGCCTACTGGATCACCTCCGCCATTCTGGGCCTTTCCGCCGGCTTCACCGCCCTTGTCACCGGGCAAAAGCCATTGGTGATCGGGCTGGCGATCTTCGCCATCGGTCTGGGTTTTCCCCGCTGGGTGCTGGGCTTTCTGGCAAGGCGGCGGATGAAGAAGTTTACCACCCATTTCGCCACCGCCATTGACGTGATCGTCCGGTCGGTCCGTTCAGGCCTGCCGGTCAATGAGGCGCTGCGCATCGTCGCCAAGGAATCGCCGGAGCCGGTGCGCTCGGAGTTCAACAAGCTGGTCGAAGGCCTGAAAGTGGGCGTCACCATGGAGCAGGGCCTTGTCCGCATGCGCGAATCCATGCCGACTTCCGAAGTCGGCTTCTTCGCCATTGTGATGACCATTCAGTCCAAGGCCGGCGGCAATCTTTCCGAAGCCCTGGGCAATCTGGCCTCGGTGCTGCGCGATCGAAAGCGCCTGCAGGGCAAGATCCAGGCGATGTCGTCGGAAGCCAAGGCCTCGGCCATGATTATCGGCTCGCTGCCGCCGGCGGTGATGGGTCTGGTCTATCTCACCACCCCCGGCTACATGAAAGTCTTGTTCACCGAGCGCATGGGCAATCTGCTCCTGGCCGGCTGCGTGCTGTGGATGAGCATCGGCTGCCTGGTGATGCGCAAGATGATCAATTTCAAGCATTAGGCGGGCGCGATGTTCAACCTCGGCCTTTTCAATCTGCTGTTCGACAAGAGCTTTCTCGCCACCTTGGTGGTGGCGATCCTGTCTTTCATCACGGTCGCCACCTTGGTGCTGCCGATGATGGAACGGGGCGGGCTGGACGACCGCCTCAAATCCGTCGCCAAACGACGTGAGGAATTGCGCGCCAAGCATCATGCCGCCCTTAACGCCAAGCGCGGCGCGCTCAGAGTCGAAAGCTCGACCTTCATGAAAAGCGTGCTGGACCGCTTCAAGCTGGGCACGGCCCTGGAATCGGAAAACTCCCGCGACAAGCTGGCCATGGCCGGCTATCGCGGCCAGGCGCCCCTGATTGCCTTCATGTTTTTCCGCTTTGTCATGCCTTTCGTGGTCTTTGTCGTTACGCTGTTTTATCTCTTCGTCATCACCCATTTCCACTGGACGGTGATGATGAAGATCTGCGCGGCCTTTGGCGGCGCGGTGTTCGGCTATTACCTGCCCGACCTTTTTGTCACCAACATGGCGTCCCGCCGCCAGACCTCGATCATGTATGCCTTCCCGGATGCGCTTGACCTGATGCTGATCTGCGTGGAATCGGGCATGTCCATCGAAGCCGCCTTCACCAAGGTGGCGGCCGAAATCGGCGTGCAGTCCGCCGAACTGGCCGAGGAGCTGGCGCTTACCACCGCCGAACTGTCTTATCTGCCCGACCGCCGCGCCGCCTTCGACAATCTTGCCAAGCGATGCGGCCATGACGGCGTCAAGGCGGTGGCCATCGCCCTCAACCAGGCCGAAAAATACGGCACCCCCATGGGCCAGGCCCTGCGCGTCACCGCCACCGAGAATCGCGAAATGCGCTTTCAGGCGGCGGAGAAAAAGGCGGCGGCGCTGCCGGCCAAGCTGACCGTGCCGATGATCCTCTTTTTCCTGCCCTGCCTGTTTGTCGTCATCGGCGGCCCCGCCGCGATGAACGCGATGCATACCCTGCATCACTAGAGCGCAATCCGAAAAGTGTGGAGCGGTTTTCGGAAAAATTGCGCGACAAACAAATAACCTAGCGCATGATCGCGATTCAAAGAATTGCGATCATGCTCTAGGTTTAAAGAACTCCTTCGATCCCCGCCGCCCCTGACAACGCGACAGCAACGAGAACACCAACGGTTTCCTGCGCCAGTACTTCCCGAAAGGAGCCGACCTATCAACCTTCTCTCAGTCTCACCTCAACAAAATCGCCTGCGCCTGAACCAGCGTCCGAGAAAAACTTGGGCTTCGAAAGCCCAGCCGATAGACTAAACGCGGTGTTGCAGTGAACCATTGAACCCGCCACCCGTAGCGGTCATTCAGCCCAGGCTAACAGGGATGGATTGACCCTGTGGTACCCGAGCTAGAGCCGAGATGGCTCGCATTCGCCGCAATGTGCGTTGTCACAAAGAGATGCAGCAATGAACGATGCGGAGTACTACAAGCCAAGAAGTTTAGTTTGAATGCGCCAAAAGGAAAGGCGAATATTTCGCCTCGCTTCCGGATGTACTCATGTACAGTGTTTTTACAGGCGCGCCGAGCCTCACCCTAACCGGCTGCGCCGTTCCGATCTTAGCTATAACAGTGCCGCCTTCATCCCAATCAATACTGATATCAACTGACTGGCCGAGTTCGACCTGGACGCCAAACTTCATTGACCCGATGTATTTCTTTCCTTCGTATTCATAGACCTCGGCAGCGAAGCGAGTCCCTAACGGCGCGTCAAACACCACTTCCAAGTGTTTTCCCGATTTTTCATCTGCCGTTAATGCTGCAATTACTATTCGCGGGTGCCACATTGGATTATAGCGAGACGCAATAATCGTTAGAGTGGTCCGCAGTGCGTTTGCGTTCCCAAGATCACGAATAGAGGTCGAGGAGTATTTTCCACCTTCTGCGTCCAAATAAATGTCGGTCGTAGCCTGCGGGATATTCGCCGGAAGAGAAGGTACCGTCTCTGACGATTTAACTTCTGCTTTGTCCGCCTCCGCGGACTGCGCAATAGCAGGTTGATGGATGACTATTGCCACAGCGACCACGAAAGCCCACCTCACTCGAACCTCCTGATGTGGTGCAGGCAAGTTATAATTGGCGCTCTTGGAAAAGGCCATCGTTCATGGATGTCGGCCATAATGTCAGTGAGGGCTACAATCAAAACCTAAATTTTGAAATCTCCCAACAATTTGGGAACGGCCGCTTGTGGCGCAAGGCGGAATTTCGTCGGCGCGGGCGTGTCCGCCAATTTTGCCGCTAAACCGATTGTTTTGGGGGATTGAGCGCCTGAAACGCCTGCGCGCCGTATGAAAAAAAGCGCGGGAGCGATCCCGCGCTTTTTTCAATTCTTCAATGGGAAGCTATCAATATTTGTCGGCAGCGACCCGCAGCGACGGCACCACATTGGCGTTGGCGGCGGTCTTCTGCGCCGCCGGCTTGGCCTCGCTCTTGTCGGCAACATCAGTCTTGTCACTTTTGGCCGGCGCGGCCTTGGCCACGGCCTTCGGCTTGGGCGCCGGCTTTTTCAGCGTCACCGGTCCGGCATAGGGATCATACGGCACCGCCTGCATCACCACGCCGGGGGCCACTTCCAAAGCAGCGCGGGGCAGCGGCGGTTCATTGGCGGCCAATTGCGGCGCGCCTTGCGGGACCAGGGCACGCGGCGCGGCGTTCGCCACCGGATTCTGGCTCGCCAGCAGGCGGGCGACGTCACCGGCCGTTTGCGGCGCCGCAGGCGGGGGCGGGGCGACAGCAGCCTTCGCGGCAAGAGCAGGCGCGGGCGCCGGGGCTTGTAGCTTCGGCATGGTCGGAGCGGGCGGCTGCGCCGGTTTCGGCGCGGCGCTGGCAATCATCTTGGGCGCTTCCGTCTTGGGCGCCAGCGTGTTGGCCAGCGCGCTTTTCACGGCGCTGGCGGTGGCTGTGGGCTTTTCCGCCGGCGCGGGTTTTTGCGGCGCCAGCCCGGCGATAAGTTGCACATTGCCGGCGATCTTGGCGTCGGCGCCGCCGCTGGCCTGGGCCTGGGCAATCAAAAGACGCGCGCTGTCGGGATCCTTGGCCAGCATCCGCGACAAGGCATAATTGTTCAGCACACTGGCCTCGCCGGGCTTCAGCACCAGCGCATGCTCATAGGCGATGCGGGCATTGGCCTGATCGCCCAACTGGTCGAACGCCACGCCCAGCGCCGAATAAACCGTCCAGTCATTGGGATTGAGTTCAAGGGCGCGGCGCAGGAACTGGGTGGCATCCTGGGCGCGGCCTTTCTGCGCCAGGGTCTTGCCATATTCGGCAACGACTTTGGGATTGTCGGCATCGGCCAGCATCAGTTGCGACAGAATATGAATGGCTTCGTCATACGAACCGGCCTGGCGCAGCAGCATGGCCTGGCGCAGATTGCCGTCCACGTCGCTGGCGGCCGCCTTCGGTGATACCGGCTTTTCCTTGGCGGCGACAGGCTTGTCTTTGGTATCGCCGGCGCCGCTGAGCGAGAGCCCCGCCATCGAGCAACCGGCCAGCGTGGTGCCGGCCAGCAAAAGAGCAAGGAAACGGGGGACAAAACGCGTCATGGGTCGGGCCTTCGGGCGGCTTTCAATAGAGCCCGGAGCATGACGCCCCCCCACTCAACAAAGGCTTAAGCATCTTCGGAAAAGATGAGATAAACCGTTCCAGCTTTCTTAAAAGCGCACGCTTCGGCGCAACTTTTCGTTAACCCATGCAGCGTCTCGCCGCCCTTTTCGCGCTTGCCGCCTTCGGCCTGTTGATCCTGATCAGTTTCAACAGCCGCGGTCCCAAAATGGCGGAAGAGGCCCGCATTTCCTTCCAGATCGCCACCGGGCCGTCGGGCGGCACGCCCTTCACCGTCGGCCAGACCATCGCCGGCCTGATCAGTCATCCGCCGGGCGTGGGGCGCTGCGATGTCTCCACCGTCTGCGGCCCCGCCGGTGTGATTCTTTCCGCCCGCACCAGCCAGGGCCCGATTGAAAGTCTCACTGCCGTCAACAACGGCCTGGTGGATTCCGCCCTGGTGCAGGCCGACATGGTGGAAGCGGCCGTGGCCGGCAAAGGTCCGTTCCGGCGGCCGGGGCCGCAGCGGCATGTGCGCACCATCGCCGCGCTGTTTCCGGAAGCCATGCATCTGGTGGCTGCCAATAAGGCCCAGGTCGGCCGGGTCAGCGATCTTGTGGGCAAGCGGATTTATCTCGGGCCCGCCCAAAGCGGCAGCGCCCTGATGGCGCGCGATATTCTTGCCGCTTTCGGTGTGGGACCCAATGCCTTCCGCCGGGTGGAGAGCGACGATCCCGCCGCCGATATGGCCGCCGGCAAGCTGGATGCTTTCTTCGTGCTGGCGGCGCCGGCCTTTCCCGCGGTGACCGCGGCGCTGGCCGGCGGCAAGGCGCATCTTCTGCCTATTGACGGCGAGGCGGCAGTGCGCCTTTTGGCCGATGACAGCCAGTTGGCCGAGGCGCATATCGCAGCAAATCTCTATCCCGTTAGCGGCGAAGTGGTGACGCTTTCCACCCGCGCCGTGTGGGTGGTGAATGAGCGCGCGTCTGATGCCCTGGTCTATGGCCTGACGCGGGCGCTGTTCAACCCCGCCAACCAGGCGGCGCTGGCCGCCAGCCATCCGGCCGCCGGGGCGATTGATGTGGCAACGGCCGCACAATCTTTGCCGGCGCCTTTGCATTCGGGCGCAGCGCGATATTATCGCGAAGTGGGTAAGCTTTAGCGCCCTCTCTTGTTTGTCATGGCCCATCCCCCGGTCCGCGCTTTGCGCGGCCGGAGGACGTGCTTTACGTGGGCCATCCAGAGCCAAATCACCAGAGGTGGCAGGCATTTCCTGTCATTGAATTCGAGACCTGCCGGAGCGGTGGTGCATTGCGTCAATAAAACTCACAACGTCGCCGGCGCATCCGGCAATCCCGTCTGGCGCTCTTTGCGGGCAATCTCACCCCAGGCCTGCATTCCCGGCAGCGCCAGAATACGATCCATATAGGTTCGCAGGGGCTTTGGCACTTTCACGCCATAGGTTTCAAAGCGCGATACCACCGGAGCATACATCGCATCGGCGATGGAGAATCTTCCGAACAGGAAAGGACCTTTGCCCGCTTTCAGCGCCTCGTTCCACAAGGCGATGATGCGTTCGATTTCGCGGCTTGTTTCCTTGCGCAAATCCGGCAGTGGCGCCCTCTGGCCGAACAGCAGCGAAAGCTGGTCGCGCAGATTGGCAAATCCGGAATGCATTTCAGCAGCGTAGGCGCGCGCTATGGCCCGCGCCGCCGCGTTGGCAGGCCAAAGCCCCGCCCTGGGATGGCGTTCGGCGATGGTTTCGCAGATCGCCAGACTGTCCCACACTTTCAGCGTCCTGCCGCGTTCCGTAATCTTCAGCAGCGGCACCTTGCCGGAAGGCGAATGTTTCAGGATCGCCTTCTTGCTTTTGCCTTGCTCCTGCCTGAGCGGAATCATCACTGTCTCGAACGGAATGGCCGCCTGATGCAGCAATAAAAACGGCCGCAGCGACCAGCTCGACCAACTGGCGGTGCCGATGACAAGTGTGTACTTCGCGGGCATGGGGTGCTCCTTGCGAACGAGGCCGGCGATTCATAGAGTCTGGAAAGAAAGTACATAAGAGTCCCCCATGCATAAAAGCCTTGCGCGCAGCGCTTCCAATGCTTTGCCGCTGCACATGGTGACGGCCGCCGGCGCCAAGGCCTTTCTCGCTGCCGCCAAGGCCCGCGCCGGGCTGGCTGCCGCCGGTTTTGCCGGCCGCGACGGTGAATTGATGCCCCAGATGGCGGGCAGCAAGATTGCCGCCTGGGTGCTGGGTCTGGGCGAAGGCAATGACGCCTTTGCCGCCGCCACCTTCGCGGAAAAATTGCCTGATGGTGTTTATCGCCTGGGTGAAGCGCCCGGCTTGCAAGCGGGCAATGCCGCGCCGGCCTGGCTGCTCGGGACCTATGCCTTCAGCCGCTACAAAAAGCCCAGGTTGAAATCGCCGCGCCTGGCTCTGCCGCCCGGCGCCGACGGTGAGGAAATCAGCCGCATGGCCGAAGCGGTATTCCTGGCCCGCGATCTTATCAATACGCCGGCTAATGACCTGGGGCCTGACGATCTTGCCGCCGCCGCCAAGGCCCTCGCTACCGTTCATGGCGCGCGCGTCAGCGTCATCAGGGGCGCGGCGCTGAAGCGCGATTTCCCGCTGATTGAAGCGGTGGGCCGCGGCTCGTCCCGCCCGCCCTGTCTGATTGACCTGACCTGGGGCAAACCCACCGCGCCGCGCGTCACGCTGGTGGGCAAGGGCGTCTGCTTTGACAGCGGCGGGCTTGATCTCAAACCGTCCGCCGCCATGCTGACCATGAAAAAAGACATGGGCGGCGCCGCCACCGCGCTGGCCATTGCCGCCATGGTGATGGGGGCCAGGCTCCATCTGCGCCTGCGCCTGTTAATTCCGGCAGTCGAAAATTCCGTCAGCGGCGCCGCTTTTCGTCCCGGCGATGTCTTCAAAAGCCGCAAGGGCCTCACCATTGAAATCGGTAACACCGATGCCGAAGGCCGCCTCATTCTGGCCGATGCCCTGGCGTTGGCGGATGAAGAGGCGCCCGAGCTGCTGCTCGACATCGCTACGCTCACCGGCGCTGCCCGCAGCGCCACCGGCATGGAGCTGCCGCCCTTCTTCACCGATGACGAGGCGCTGGCGGCCGATCTTTCGCGCCTGTCCATGGCGGTCCACGATCCTTTGTGGCGCCTGCCGTTGTGGCAGCCTTATGATTTTTCGCTGGGCAGCCGTGTCGCCGATCTCAACAACAATCCCGCCTATGGTTATGCCGGCGCCATCACCGCGGCGCTGTTCTTGAAGCGCTT
>JAFAVT010000199.1 GCA_019242275.1 Alphaproteobacteria bacterium | reverse complement strand
GTTTGGAGCCATCGCGATAAAGGGCATTGGCTTTCAGGCCCAGTTTCCAGGATAGCATAAAGGCTTCGCCGCAGTCATTTACTGCGGCGCTGTTCGGCATGTTGATGGTTTTGGAAATGGCACCCGAGATGAAGGGCTGCACCGCGGCCATCATGCGGATATGGCTTTCCACTGAGAGGAATCGCTTACCGGTCCGGCCGCACGGGTTGGCGCAGTCGAAAACCGGCAAATGCTCAGCCTTCAAGTGCGGCGCCCCTTCGAGGGTCATAGCGCCACAGACGTGCAGATTGGCAGCGTCAATATCCGGCTTTGCAAAGCCCAGCGCCTTCAAAAGGTCGAAGTCCGGCGCATTGAACTGGGTAACATCCAGCTTAAGGGTTTCGCGGAAAAATTTCTCACCCAAGGTCCACTTGTTGAAAACAAAGCGGATGTCGAAAGCGCTTTCCAGTGCCGCCTCGATGGCGCCGATCTGCTCGTCTCCAAAGCCCTTGCTGCGCAGTGCCTCTTGACTGAGGCGGCCGCGATAGTCCTCGAGTGTGCCGTGGCCGACGGCATAGGCGACGATGGCGTCGATCTCAGTCTGGCCATATCCCAGACTGGCCAGCGCTTCAGGGACGCAGCGGTTGATGATCTTGAAATAGCCGCCGCCGGCCAGGGTCTTGAATTTGACCAGCGCGAAATCGGGTTCCACGCCCGTGGTGTCGCAATCCATCACCAGGCCGATGGTGCCGGTTGGAGCGATCACAGTGGCCTGGGCATTGCGAAAGCCGAATTCCTTGCCCATGGAAAGGGCGTCGTCCCAGGCGCGTTTGGCAGCATCTGCCAACGCTTTGTCCGTAACCGCCTTCAAGTCCAGCGGCACTGGCAGGATGGAGAGCTTTTCATAGCCGCTGCTTTCGCCATGGGCAGCGCGGCGATGATTTCGGATCACGCGCAGCATGGCATCTTTGTTGGCAGCATGCTCCGGGAAAGGCCCCAATTCACCCGCCATTTCCGCGCTGGTGGCATAAGAAATGCCTGTCATCAATGCACTGATTGCGCCGGCGATCGCGCGCCCCTCTCTGGAGTCATAAGGGATGCCGCTGCTCATCAAGAGGCCGCCGATATTGGCGAAGCCGAGCCCCAAGGTGCGATAATCATAAGAGAGCTGGGCGATCTCCTTGGAAGGGAACTGTGCCATCAGCACGGAGATTTCCAGCACAATGGTCCACAGCCGTACGGCGTGCTCGAAAGCATCAACATCAAAGCTGCGACTGCCAGCCTCGCCTTTGCGGAATGCCATCAAGTTCAGAGAGGCCAAGTTGCAGGCGGTGTCATCTAGGAACATATACTCGCTGCACGGATTGGAGGCACGGATTTCGCCGCCAGCCGGGCAGGTGTGCCAGTCATTGATGCTGGTATGGAACTGGATGCCGGGATCGGCACAGGCCCAGGCGGCTTGGCTGACCTTCTGCCATAGCTCTCGCGCCCTGACAGTCTTTGCAACTTCCCCGGTACCGCGCCAAGTCAGATGCCAGTCACCGTCTTCCAGCACCGCCTTGAGGAAAGCGTCTGTGACGCGCACCGAATTGTTGGAATTCTGACCTGACACGCTGGTGTAGGCGTCAGAATCCCAGTCAGTGTCATAAGTCTTGAAGGCGATGTCCTTGAAGCCCTGGCGCGCAAAACTGATCACGCGCTCGATGTAATTGTCGGGAATCATGTTCTTGCGGGCGGCGCGAATTTCGCGGCGCAAGGCAGGGTTCTTCTGCGGATCGTAGCAGTCGTCGCCCGAACCTTCGCAATTGATGCAGGCCTTCATCACGGCCTTGAGATGGCGCTCGGCCAGCTTCGAACCGGCCACCATGGCGGCGACCTTTTGTTCCTCGATCACCTTCCATTCGATAAAATCCTCGATGTCAGGATGATCAATATCAACGATAACCATCTTGGCAGCACGGCGGGTGGTGCCGCCCGACTTGATGGCGCCGGCAGCGCGGTCGCCGATCTTGAGGAAGCTCATCAGCCCGGACGATTTGCCGCCTCCAGACAAGCGCTCGTCGGCGCCGCGCAGGGGCGAGAAGTTGGTGCCGGTGCCGGAGCCATATTTGAACAGCCGTGCCTCGCGGGTCCACAGGTCCATGATGCCGCCCTCATTGACCAAGTCATCCTTGATGCTTTGGATAAAGCAGGCATGCGGCTGCGGATGCTCGTAGGCCGAGGCTGACTTGGTCAGCCGCCCGGTCTTGTGATCGACATAGTAATGACCCTGCCCGGGGCCATCGATGCCATAGGCCCAGTGCAGGCCTGTATTGAACCATTGCGGACTATTGGGCGCGCATTTCTGCGCCGCCAGCATGTGGCAAAGCTCGTCATGGAAAGCGCGGGCGTCGGCTTCGCCGTCGAAATAGCCGCCTTTCCACCCCCAATAGGTCCAAGTCCCTGCCAAGCGATCGAACACCTGCTTGGCCGATTTCTCGCCGGTCGTTTCCTTGGAGGTCGCCTGCCTTTTCCAGAGAAATTCCGGCACGCCATCCTCGGCCACAGGCTTCAGTGCCTTGGGAACGCCCGCTTTGCGGAAATATTTTTGTGCCAGCACGTCACTGGCTACTTGGCTCCAGCTTTCGGGAACCTCGATGCCGTCTTGGGCGAAGACCACCGAGCCGTCCGGGTTGCGGATTTCGCTGGAAGTCGTGCGGAAGGCGATACCTTCGTAGGGCGAATGACCTTCGACCGTGAAATGGCGGCGGATGCGCATGCAAAACCCCAAAGCTGAGAATGGACGGCCCCAGCCTCCAATCCGATGCACCACCCAGAGGACAATAAGCCGCCCGCAGGGAAGGTTATTCCACTGCGGCTGGGCCGGCATTTCGTCCGCTAGATATGGTGTCTCGGGTGGCGACTAACCCAAAGTATGGACACAGCCTAAGGTGAGCGCAAGCAGGAAGTGGTTAAGGGCAGGGGGAACCCGCCCGATATGGCGGTTCGCAACCCTCTGAAAACCGGCGAGTCAAGCGGTGCCGGGCCGCCAGTCCCAAAAAATATTTTCCGGCCCATTCATCTCAATGTCGCGACCGGCTGGGGAGCGATTGTGGATAGATGAGTCTGCTGCGTCTCAGTTTCTGCTGCGGCTTTTTGCCAGGCTGTAGCCTTGGCTCGCTTTGGCCACCCCCCTATATTCCGGATCCTGAGTCTGTTGCGGTGCAAAATGCTTTTTTCCTGGTGGAAGTCCCAAACCCTCGGCACTTGGCTGAACACCAAGCTCTATGGGGAAGCGGTAGGCACGGACGCCTTCGGCAACCGCTATTACGAGAGCAGCAAAGGCCGACGCTGGGTCATCTACAACGGCACGGTCGAAGCCAGCCGGGTGCCGCCCGATTGGCATGGTTGGCTGCACCACACCTATGCTGAACCTCCGACCAAGGCGCCGTTCAAGACCAAGGGCTTTGAAGCGCCGCACCAGCCCAACCTGACGGGCACCGCGGGCGCCTACCGGCCTGAAGGCAGTCTCTCCCGCAGTGGACACCGCGCCCCCGCCACGGGCGATTACCAGGCCTGGAAGCCCGAATGACGACGCCTTTTGCACAACCCAAAGCGTTGCCGCAGGCCGGCACCCGTAACGAATCCTTGATCGGCGCCCTAGTCGTGGTGGTCGCGCTGGCGCTGCTGAGTTTTTTCTATTTTTTCGGTCATTCCAGTGCTGGCGGTGGTTATGACGTCACCGCTCGCATGGCCAAGGTGGACGGTCTTGGGATTGGCACCGAGGTCCGTCTTGCCGGCATCAAGGTCGGATCGGTGACGGCGCTGGATCTCGATCCCAAATCCTATTTGGTCACCGTGCATATGCGCATTGATGATGCCATCAAGATTCCCACCGATTCCTCGCTCGCAATCAACTCCGCGGGTTTGTTGGCCTCGTCTTATCTCTCGATTTCGCCTGGCGGTGATGACAAGATGATCGCAGCGGGCGGGACTATCGAAAACACGCAGTCAATCAATGCCAACGACATCATGAATCTCTTGGGCCGTTTCACCACCGGTAGCGGTGGCAAATGAGACGGCTACTGCCGCTCCTGCTGGTGACTGCACCGGCGCTGGGGGAGACTCAGCCGGTCAAACTTGATCTCGGCAAACCGCCTGCCGGTCCGGCCGCTGCCAAGTCCACCGCGACTTCGGCACCAACGCCAACCGTTGCGCAGGCCACCGCTGCGGGCCCCATGACTTTGATGCTGCGGGGT
>JAFAVT010000180.1 GCA_019242275.1 Alphaproteobacteria bacterium | reverse complement strand
CGCTGAGGCGAAAAACCTGGCGCAGCAGGTGAATGGCGATCTGGCGGGCCCGCGCCGCCCGCGGCCGCCCCCGCGACGGCGCCTGCAGCTCGGCCACCGGCACATTATAAAGCTGGGCGCACAGAAGCTGAGCCAGCCCAGCCCGTTGTGAAAGCAGGAAAATCGCCGGATCCGGGAACGTCCCCATGCCAAACCCCATACCCGCACAAGCGCGGTAATAGGATTATATTCCACACTTCAGCCAAAAAGCTAGCGTGTTAGGAAAAAAAGCATATTTTCAAGTTTTTGCCCCCCGAGACTGGCTTTTCAGCCAATCCCCTGCTGGCGCAGGGCAAACGCCCACACCGTCAGCAGCACCGTCCAGCCGGCGAGATAAAACAGATAGCGCTGCCAGGCCGGCAGCGCGCCGACCGCCAGCGCCTTCTGGCGCAGGCCCGACAGCATCACAAAACGCGTGTAAGAGCGGCACAGCGCCCGCCCCAGCCAGGCCAGACACAGCGCCAGCAGCGCGCCCGCAACAACCAGACCGATCACCTTCACCCAATCCCGAACGACGCCTAGATCGTTTGCGCTCAGCTTGCATCGTTACCCCTCATGCTTCGACAAGCTCAGCATGAGGTAATATTCAATATAATCCTCACCCTGAGCCTGTCGAAGGGTGAGGCGGCTTGCTTCCGTCTAAGATTAAAAAGCACTAGTCCTTTTAGCGGGATGAGCACGCCTTGGCTGCCCCGAACCCCGATTAAGGTTTATGTGCGTGCCCGCCGCACGTCAGATGGTGCCGCTGCGGAATGGCACTTCCTCGTCATTGGCCCACACGCCGCTCTGGCGCCGGCCGTCGGGCAGGGTCAGGACACCGGGCCCGTTGCGCTTGCCGTTGGCGTATTCGCCGTCGAACTGGGCATCGGGCTTGCCGTTCTCGGTCCAGCGCAGCACGCCCCGGCCGCTGGCCAGGCCATCCTTGCAGCCACCCGACCAGGTGACGCTCTCATTGGGCTGCGGCGACGGATTCCAGATCTTGCAGGGCTGGTTGCTGGCGGTGATCCAGTCGGGCGCCATGCTGCGGTCCTGCGCCGCCGCCGGCAACACCGGCAGCAGGGCGGCGGCAACAAACCAGACAAGTCCGCGCTTCATCGGCTTTTCCTTGTTGAAGACGGCACCAGAATAAGCCGCGCTTGGCGATTGCTCAATCCGGGGATTAAGCTGATGCCGTCAGCCTCGGCAAGGAACCATCCCATGCAAGGCAAAAGCAAGATTCAATTGGCGGAATGGGCGGTGCATATCGCCGAAATCCATGTCCTGCGGCAGATGGAAATCATCGAGGAATTGCGCGCCGACGGCCACGCCACCGCCGAGCCGGAACGCTTGCTGGCGCTGTTCGAGCAGACGCTGAAAAGTCATGAATGGAGTCTGGAGCAGTTGCGGGGCGAGCACGCCCCCCCCGCCGTCCATCGCGTGAGCTAGATCAACACCGAATCCGATGCCGCGCCCGGCTTCAGCACCTTGATCTTTTTCGGTGTGCGGCTGCGCCGTTCATCGCCGCCCCAGCTTGGCCGCATCTTGGCGCGCCGGTCGGGCCCGAAATATTCCGTCGCCTTGATGAAGGGCCTGGGATTGGCGATCGCCGCCGTCAGCTTGGTCATCACCGTCTTGGGACTGATCGGGCAGGTGAGAAAATCGGTGGCGCCGATATCGCGCGCCGCCTCCACGTCGCGGCGGCGGGCCCGCTCCTGAAAGACAAACACCGGGATCAGCGGGTTGAGCACGCCGCGCGTCTGGCGCACCGCCAGGGGAAAACTCAGCTCGCCCACCTGCTCGCAGCTTTCCGAACAGAAGACGGCGTCGTAATGATCCATGCTGAGGACTTCCAGGGCGCGGCGGGGGCTTTCCATGCTGGTGAGGCGAGTGATCCCCGCCATCTGCATCACCGCACGCAAGGTCTGGGCCCCGTGATTTTTTTCCGAGACCAGCAAGATGCGAAGCGCCTTGAAATCCGCCCGTTCCATGCCCATCACCCTTTGCCCAGGGACCCATAAAACCGGTCCGCCGCCGTTTCCTCGGCGTGTGGCACCGAATTTAAGCGACAGCCCGTTAATCCGGGGTAAAACAGGCCATGCGCCGCCCCCTGCTCCTGCTCGCCTTGCCGCCGCTTCTGGCCGGCTGTTTCCTGTTTGAAAGCAAGCAGACCCGCGCCCTGCGTGCCTCGCCCGATTATCGCGCCGGCTACAGCGACGGCTGCGCCAGCGCCGGCAGTGTCAGCGCCAATCCCCGCGCCGACAGCCGGCGCCGCGACGACCAGGCCTATGCCGGCAACGCCGCCTATCGCCTGGGCTGGGGCGAAGGCTATGGTGCCTGCCGCCCGATGCCGACCATCTCGCCCAATGGCGGCGCCGACCTGCCGCATTATTAACCACGGTGCGTGCGGCCGGTATGCGGCGCTTCGTTCGTGGCTCTCGCTTAAGGGAGAGGCCGCCGCGCTAATGCGCGACGCTGCCCAGCGCGGCGTCAATATTCTGGATGCCGTCGCGCAATTCCTGCAGCGACTGTTCAATGTCCAGCTTCTGCCGTTCCAGCACCTCGATGCGTTCACTGAATTTGCGCCGCGCTTCCGCCATCTGGCTGGCGCTGCCGCCGGGGCCGTCATAAAGGTCCAGCAATTCGCGCAATTCCGCCAGGCTGAAGCCGACGCGGCGCCCGCGCAATATCAGCATGATGCGGGCGCGGTCGCGGGGACTGTAAAGCCTGGTCTGGCCGCGGCGGGCCGGCGCGATCAGCGACTCTTCTTCATAGAAGCGCAAGGCCCGGGCGGTGACCGCGAATTCCTTGGTCAGTTGGCGAATGGTGAAGGTTTTTGTCATCCCAGTCCCCCCGGCGGAATGCTCTTGTTGCATGACAGCCTTCTCCGACGGCCGCGCATTGGATGGCAAAAGTCTGCGCCTGCCTTTCGCACCCGTCAACGTCAATGTCGTGACGCGATGCAGCATTTGGCCATTTCAATTTCACCATAAACTGTCATCCCGGGCGCACCGCAGCACGAAGTGATGCGGTGCAGACCCGGGACCCATGTAGCAAGCGCTCATGTGGGTCCCGCATCTGCGGTGCACCGCTACGCGCTGCACCGCGCGCGGGATGACAATCATTTATTCAGCAGCCGCCCGCACCGCTTCGCCTTCCCGGGCCAGATTCTCCGAGGCGAATTCCCAGTTCAGCAGCCGGTCCAGCACTGCCTCCAGATATTTCGGCCGCGCATTCTGGTAGTCCAGATAATAGGCATGCTCCCACACATCCACGGTGAGCAGGCAATTGATTCCTTCCGCCATCGGCGTGCCGGCATTGGCGGTCTTGGCGATTTCCAACTTGCCGTTCCGGCTCACCAGCCAGGCCCAGCCCGAACCGAACTGGGTCTTGCCCGCCTCCGCCAACTGCTTGATCAGCTCATCGCGGCTGCCAAAGGCGGCGGCGATGGCGCTGTTCAGCTTGCCGTCGGGTTCGGTGCGGGCGGGGGTGAGGCTGCGCCAGTAAAAATCATGGTTCCACACCTGGCCGGCATTGTTGAAGATGGTCTGCTCTTTCTTGTCTGTTGCCTTGGCGGTGGCGCGGACAATGTCTTCCAGCTTCATCTCAGCATAGTTGCTGCCTTCAACCAGCTTGTTCAGCGTGTCAACATAGGCTTGATGATGCTTGCCGTAATGAAAGGAAATGGTGCGGGCGGAAATCACCGGCGCCAGCGCGTCTTCTTCCCAGGGCAGCGGCGCCAACGTGAAGGGTTGCGACATCGGATATCTCCTGCAAATGAAACTTGTGTGATGGGCCTCGCGGCAGCGTTTTCGCTAACGCGTCATCGCAAATTGTGTTCCGGCGACATTGCGCGAAGATTTTACGCAAAATTGTCACTCGACATTTGCGTGACTGTCTTGCAAATCAGGTCAAGAGCCGCGCACGGATTTCGCTAAAGAAAGTCGCCGCCGGCCAAGCGGGGATGGAACGACAAAGACGGACAAGGATGGATCATGCCCGCCTATAACATTCGCTATCTCGACGGTGCCGGCGCCCTGGCCCATGCCTTTTGCGCCGATTGCGATGATGAGGGCCGCGCCCGAATCCTGGCCCATGCCATGAAGCTGCCCAGCGCCCAGCGGCTGGAAGTGTGGCGGGATCACACGCTGGTCTATGCCCGCGATGTCGCCCCGCTGGCGCCGCCGGCGCATTGAAGAGGCGCCACTATCATTTTGCGGCCGCGTGTTTCTCGTCCAACTTCGTCTTGCGCTCCAGTTCTTCTTGCATGCGGACAAGCTCCGGCGCCACCGGCGTGGTCAGGGTTTGCAAAAAGGCGATGATGTCCTGGCCGCCCCGGGCCCGCACATTGCGCATCTCCGGCGACAGTGTCGCCCGGCGCTGGAAACCAAAGCCGCGATTGTAAAATCGCAGCACTTGCTGCAGCGATGAAAGCTGACCGGTGTGCATGTAAGGGGCACGTTCGGCAATATTGCGCAGGCCCGGCGTCTTGAACCAGTGCCGCACGGCTTCGTCAGGCACCACGGCGAAGCGGCCGACATCCTCGCTGTTCACGCCAATGTCATGGAATTTTCCGTCGCTGAAGTTCCAGCCGGAATGGCATTGGGCGCAGCCCGCCCTGGTGTTGAAATCCACAAAGCCGCGCTTGGCCGCATCGGAGATGGCGGTGTCGTCGCCGGCCACCCAGCGGTCGAACGGCGATTGGGCGAACACAAGTGTCCGCTCAAAGGCCGCGATGGCCTTGCCCACGGTGGCGGTGCTGAGGCTTTCGCCGGGAAAGGCGCGCTGAAACATTTGGCGATAATCCGCATCGGCCTGAAGTTTGGAGACCATCACCTCATGGGGCATGCCCATTTCCCTGGCCTCGGCAATCGGCATCACCGCCTGCTGCTCCATGGTGCTGGCGCGGCCATCCCAGAAAAACGCTTCCGACCAGGCCAGGTTGATGACGGTGGGGGTATGGCGGGCCAGCCGCTCGCCTTTCACGCCAAGGCTCAGTTGCTCGCCGTCGGTAAAGCTGCGCCGCGCGTCATGGCAGGAGGCGCAAGCCAGCTTGCCGTTGGCTGACAGGCCGGGATCGAAGAACAGTTTCTCGCCCAGCGCCACCTTCTCAGGTGTGGAAGGATTGTCCGCGGGCTCGGGCGTTTGCGCCGGTGCGACGAAACCTTTCTTCAGCTCCGTCAGTTGCGCCGGATCGAGCACCACCGGTTGAAAGCCGCGCCCGCCGCGGCCACCGCCAAACCGGCCGCCGCCCAAACCGCCGCCAAAGCCGCCCGGCGGTGGCGGCGGTGGCGGCGGTGGCGCCAAGGCCGGCTGGCCGCTCTGGTCCTGTGCCCTCGCCAGGGTAAGCGGCGCCAGCAGCCAGGCCACAAGCACCGCCGGCAAGGCAATCATCAAAGCATTGCGACATGATCCTGCCATGACACCACTTCCCGCTTAGAGCGCAATCCGAAAAGTGTGAAGCGTTGGCACGCTGGCGCTACCAACTTCGGAACAATTGCGCGACAAATCAAATAACTAGAGCCTGATCGCGATTCAAACAATCGCGATCATGCTCTAGGTCGCCGGCTCGCCCGTCGCTTCCACCAGCAGGCGGACGAAATCCTTCATCTTGCCGCCGTCAATCCAGCGCACCACCGCCACCATGTCGTGCTGATAGTCCACGAAGACGATGTTGGAGCCGTCGCCGATAAAGGCGACACTGTCGGCCCGGGCGGCGGGATAGAGCTTCCTGCCGGTGTTGAGATACCAGTTGCAAAAGCCGTAGCCGGGGTTTGGCGCCGTCGGCGTCTTGGCCATTGCCACCCAGCGGTCCGACAGCACCTGGCGCCCATCCCATTTGCCGTTGTTGAGGCCCAGCAGCCCCAGCCGCGCTTCATCGCGGGCAGAGATGAACATGCCGCCGCCCCAATGGCCGCCACCGCTGACGGATTGTATGCGCCTTCCGTTCAGGGTGATCCAGCTATTGTCATAGCCTTCCCAATGCCAGCTATCCGACATGCCGATGGGACCGGCGACATATTGCCTGAGAACCTCGGGCAGCGGCCGCTTCCACAGATGCGTCAGGGCCAGCGCCAGGGCATTGACCCGCACATCATTGTATTTCCATTCCGTGCCCACCGGCGGCGGTCCCTTTTCCAGCTCGCTGAAGGGATTGCCCTTGGCCGGCCGGTCCACCCACCAGGGCTTGCCCCACATGGTGCCGATCCAGCCGGAATCCTGGCGCAGCATGTTGTCCCAGGTGATGGGCTGGTTGTGCGGCAACAAAAAGTCCGGCGTCGGCTGGACATAGTCAATCACCCGGTCATTCACGTTCTTGATCAGGCCGCGGTCAAAGGCCACCCCCGCCACCGAGGACAGGAAGGTCTTAGTGACCGAGAAGGTCATGTCCACATCGCGGGTGCGGCCCCATTCGGCCACGATATAGCCGTGGCGAATGATAAGCCCGTTGGCCGGGGCATGGGGCTTCAAGGGACCAATGGGCGAGTTGAAAACCTCGCCGGCATATTCCATGGCCACGGCGGTGCGCAGATCGCGGATGTCGGCCGCCCTGGCCAGTTCCGGCGGATATTGCCGTTCCGAGGCAATGGCAAAATCAACCGCCGCTTTCAGCTTGGCGGCATCAAGCCCCTCTTGTTCCGGCGTATGGCTGGTCCAGCCATCGCCTTTGGGTGGAAAATAATCGCCGGCCAGGGCCGGGGCGCTGCCCAGCACCAGCATAAGACTTAAGCCGATCAGCGTGCCCCGCATGGCGCCCTCCCCGCTTGCTGCACTTTATGTTAAGGGCGCCGCAAAAGCGACCTTGCCCTGGCCCTTTTCAGGGGATAGCGCGTTACCGGCTGAACGGAGCAAAAGGCCAATGCTTTCAGGTCCCGACAGGAATATCATTTGTGCGCGCGCCTGGCACGACAAGTTGCCAGAGTGTCGGTCATAGACAGGGCCGGCAGCAAGGAGATCGGATGCCCCATTTTTTCTTCAACTTCCGGCAGGGCGATGAGTTCGCCCCCGATGCCATGGGTATCGAACTTCCCGATGTGGAGGCCGCCTATCTGGAAGTCTTCAAGGCGGCGCAGGAAATGTGGGGCCAGCTTTTGCAGCAGCGCCGCGACCCCCGCCGCTGCACCTTCGAAGTGTGCAGCCAGGCCGGCGATCTTCTCTTTGTCTTTCCGTTTCAGGAAGTGCTGGACAGTTGCCGCGACCGCAAGATTATGCCCTTCGGAAAACTGGCGGAACAGATGCTGGCCACCCGGAGCTATGCCGCGCGGGTGACGCGCGAATTTCGGCGGGAAGTAGAATGCGCTCACGACCGGCTGCTGGAATCGCGCCAATTGTTGCGGGCGATGAGAGAGAGAGAGAGAGAGAGAGAGAGAGAACTTCTTTTATTGACTGAGCTTGCTCCCCCCTAGGCTCGTCGCAGCGGACTTCCCTAGCCGCCGCTCCTACGAACAGCGCCGCGCTTTCCCCACATTGGCAAATCACCCCTACCCTCAGAATTCACGGACACTTTACCTCCCCCTTGAGGGGTGAGCCGCGACCCGCCAAGGCGGGGCAAATCAATCCGGTGGATTGATTTGAGCGGCGAACGCCGCAGTGGCCGCGCGCCTAAGCGCGGCACGAGGCAGGGATGCCGCGAGCGCACGCGAGCGATCGGGCGCGAGAGCGAGCCGGGTGGGGGTCGCAGCCAAAGGCTGCGCATTTATTCTGCCCGCTTGACACCTTCCTGATCCTCCTTCAATATTATTCAAGTCACTTGAATAATATTCATGCCCCGTCCCGACGCTGATGACAAGTGGACAGAGCTGCTGGAACCGGACGAACTGCGCTTCGTCCGCCGTTTCTTGCTGGCCAGCGGCTCGCTGAAAGAGATGGCGCAGGAATATGGCGTTTCCTATCCCACCATCCGCCAGCGGCTGGATGGGCTAATTGAAAAAGTTCGCCGCGGCAGTCGCGACCGGGCTGTCAGCCACTTGCGGCGTGTGGTCCGCCAGATGGTGGAAGCAGGAGATATCGCCTTGCCGGAGGCTCGCCGCATCCTGGCCGCCGGCGCCAAGGACTTGAAGGATGCTGTTGAGAAGGATGAGAATCCATGATCGCTTCCCTGCCTCCTCCCCTGTCGGCGCTGGCCTTCGCCTTTGTCTTCACTGTCTCTTTCCTCGCGCTTACCGGCTTTCGTTCCTGGCTGGCGCGCCAGCCGCGGGAAAGCCGCAAGGTTTTTCTTCCCTTCGGACTGCTGGCTTTGATCGCGGTCCTTCTGGCCACGGGTGGCGCCGTTGGCCTGTCAACAACAGGCAAGAGCTTTGTGACCCTGGGTGCCATGGTCACCGGCTGCGTCTCACTCGCGGTGCTGGGCGATCTTTTGTGGCGCTGGCTGAGCGGGCGCAGCATCCACGACCGCGACGAGAAGCTGGACGTGGTGTTGC
>JAFAVT010000174.1 GCA_019242275.1 Alphaproteobacteria bacterium | reverse complement strand
CGCGCACCCGTTTAAGCTTCAGGGTTTTACCTTTGCGCATCTTGGGAGATTTTTCTATCAGCACCAGCATAGCAACCACTTTATGGTCAATGCGGGAAACAACAACTATTTTTCCAGCCTTGCGAGCCAGTTCAATTCCCCCGCCAGCTTCACATTTTCGCCGATAACGATGATGCAAAGGGCCGGGCTTTTCTCGGCTGCCGCCGCCAGTCCGCCTAGCGTGGTGATGAAGACCTGTTGATCGGGCCGCGCCGCGTTGGCGACGATGGCGGCTGGTTCGCTTGCATTGCGGCCGCCGCCGATCAGCACATCAGCGATCTCGCCGGCGAATTTGCGGCCCATATAGAAGACCAGCGTGGACGCGCTTTTGGCGACGCGGCCCCAATCCAGTTGCGGCAGCCTGCCGTCGCTGCCATGGCCGGTGATGAAGGTGACGGCATGGTTGGTGTCGCGATGGGTCACCGGGATGCCGGCATAAGCGAGGCCGCCAATGCCGGCGGTGATGCCGGGCACGATGCGAAAGGGCACCCCGGCCCGCGCCAGCGCCTGGGCTTCCTCGCCGCCGCGGCCGAAGACAAAGGGATCGCCGCCTTTCAACCGCAGCACCCGCTTGCCGGCCTTGGCCTGGCGGATCAGTTCTTCGCAGATTTCTTCCTGCTTGCAGCTTTTCACGCCCGCGCGCTTGCCGGCAAAAATGCGCTCGGCCGCGGAAGGCGCCAGGGCCAGCAAGCGTTCGTCAATCAACGCGTCATGCAGGATGACATCGGCATCGGCCAGCGCCTTCAGACCCAGCGCCGTGATCAGGCCGGGATCGCCGGGGCCGCCGCCCACCAGCCAGACCCAGCCGGCCTCTAGTGCGGGCAGGGCATCGAAAAAGTGTTGGGGAAGGCGGGTCATGTGATCTTTCTAGCATGGCTTGTCTTGGCAAGGGTGCGGCGTAAGCTTCCAGGAAAGGTGTTACAGCTTGCCGTCCATCCTTCGACAGGCTCAGGATGAGGTTTCTTTGTTGGACTTCTTGGTGAACCGTTCCGGCGACCAGTCACGCACAGAATGAGGGCAGCATGATGCACCGGCGCGAAGCAATCACTCTGGGCCTTGCCGGCGCGGTGGCATTGGCCGGCGGCGCCTGGGCACAGAGCATGGGCGCCGACGGATTTCTGCCCGGCGACTCCACCGAATTCGTGCCGCTGTGGCCCGCCGTGCCGCCGGGCGGCGAGGGTGTCAATCTCACCCTGCGCTTCACCGATGCGGTGCAGCCCGACGGCTATCATGTCCGCGCGGTCAGCCGAATTCAGCGGCCCGGATTCTTTGTCTATCGCCCGGCGCGGCCCAATGGCCTGGCGCTGCTGGTGATCCCGGGCGGCGGCTATTCCAGCGAAGGGATGGACCGGGGCGGCCGTGAAGTGGCACAGCGCTTTATAAAGGACGGCATCACCTGTTTTGTGCTGCGCTATCGCCTGCCCGGCGAAGGCTGGAAGGTCAGAGCGGATGTGCCGTTGCAGGATGCCCAGCGCGCCATGCGGCTGATCCGCGCCAACGCCGGCCGTTATGGCATCAATCCCGCCAGGCTGGCGGCGATCGGTTTTTCTGCCGGCGGACATGTGGCGGCGTCGCTGGCGACCCGCCATGGCGCCAAGGTGTATGAGGCGGTGGACGGCGCCGACATGCAAAGCCCAAAGCCGCTGGCGGCGGGGCTGATGTATCCGGTGGTGACGATGGGCGAAGGCGCCCATGGCGGCTCGCGCGACATGCTGCTGGGGCCGTCGCCAGCTTCCGCGGCGGTGGATGCCGCTTCCATCGAGCGGCATGTTCCGGCTGATACCGTGCCGTCGTTCATTTGTCTGGCCGCCGATGACGATGTGGTGCCGCCCTTTCCCAACGGCATTGTGCTCTATGCCAAGCTGCGGGAGATGAAGATTCCCGCCGACCTGCATGTCTTCGAGACGGGCGGCCATGGGTTCTCCATTCACTGGAGCCAGGGCAAGCCCTGTGGCGCCTGGCCCGAACTGTTCCTGGCTTTCGCTGCCGCGCACGGCTTTGCTGCTTAAGGAGTGCAAGATGAAAAAGCTGCTTGTGTCTTTGGTTGTGCTGGGCGCGGCGCCGGCGCTGGCGCAAAGCGACCGCGCCACCATCTTCACCAGTGAACAGGTGCAGGCGGTGCTGAAATCCGGCAACGCCACCGACAAGACCCTGAAGGTGCTGGACATGGGCGGCTATCAGATGTCGGTGGCGGTGGTGCACCGGGGCAAAACCGCGGCCGGCGCGGCTTCGACCGGCAGCGCCACGGCGGCGCAAGCGCCCCAGGCTGCGCGCTGCGGCCTTGCCGCGGCGCCGGCCGGCGCGGCGGCGGGCCAGCCCGGCATGATCGCGCACAGCGACACGGCCGAGACCTATATCGTGATTTCCGGCGGCGGCACGCTGGTGACGGGCGGGCAGATCGTGAACGGGGTGCCGTCAGCCGCCGACAGCGAGGTGACGCGCATCTTGAACGGCCCGTCATGCAGCGGTCAGGTCTTTGGCGTGACCGAGAGCAAGGTGCTGAAGGTGGGCGACATTGCCGTGATCCCGGCCGGCGTGCCGCATGGCTGGACCGCGATCGGCGAGGAAGTCACTTATCTGAGTGTGCGGCCTGATGTGAAGAAGGTGTTGCAAGCGGGGTATGTTCATCCCGCCCTGAAATGATCACGCTGCGACGCGCTCGCGGCTGACCATCGCCAGCGCCTGCTGGAGCACGGCGATGCCGGCGCCATCGCGGGGGGCGTTTTCGGAAAGATGGCGGCGGAACTGGCGGGCGCCGGGGCGGCCGTTGAACAGACCCAGCATCGGCTTGACCAGAGCATTCAGGCGCGCGCCATCCGCCAATGCCTGTTCGACATGGGCCAGATATTCCGCCACGGCATCGTCAAGATTGCGGGCTTGGCCGCCGAACAGACGCGCATCTACCTCAGCCAGCAGGGCCGGGTTCTGATAGGCGGCGCGGCCGAACATCACCCCGTCCACCTGGGACAAATGGGCCTCGGCCTCCGCCAGCGTGTTGATGCCGCCATTGAGGATGATGGTAAGGTGCGGGTTCTCGCGTTTGACGCGATAGACCAAGGCGTAATCCAGCGGCGGCACGTCGCGGTTTTCCTTGGGCGACAGGCCTTGCAGCCAGGCCTTGCGGGCGTGGATGGCAAAGCGCGTCACTCCGGCCGCGGCGCATTGGCCGATGAGATCGCGCAGCGCCACCTCCGGCTCCTGCTCATCCACACCGATGCGGCATTTGACGGTGACGGGAATAGTGACCGCTTCCCGCATCGCCCCGACGCAATCCGCCACCAAGGCCGGCTCCTTCATCAGGCAGGCGCCGAAGCGGCCGGACTGCACCCGGTCGGAGGGGCAGCCGACATTGAGATTGACTTCGTCATAGCCGAAGTCTTGGGCGATCTTCGCTGCCTGGGCCAGCTTCGCCGGATCGCTGCCGCCCAGTTGCAGGCCCAGCGGATGCTCGCGAGGCTCAAAACTCAACAGGCGCGCGCGGTCGCCATGCAACACCGCTTCCGCCGTTACCATCTCGGTATAGAGCAAAGCGTGGCGCGTCAGCGCGCGGTGCAGCACCCGGCAGGGGCTGTCGGTCCAGTCCATCATGGGGGCGATGCAGAAGCGATGCGCGTTCATGGATGAATGGTGTAATAGGCATGGCTTTCGCCATTGCCGGCGGCGACGGAAAAGCCGTTCTGCACGCCGCCGCCGCCGGCGGCGGCGGGCGTGACAGTGGCGACGGTGACATCGAAGATCAGCGCCTGGCCAGGGGGTATGTCGGCGCCTTTGCCTTTGGTGCCGAAGGCCAGCGCCGGCGGCAGCGCCAGTTCCCAGTGATCGCCTTCGCGCATCTGCTGCAAGGCTTCGCCCAGGCCGGGCAGGGTGTGGGAGAGATCAACCGGCGCCGGCAGGCCGGGCGAAGTGCCGTCCACGACATGACCGTCGGCCAGCTTGGCGGTGTAATAGATCTGCACCGCATCGCGCGGCCCCACGGGGCGGCCGCGGCCGCTCTTGATGACGCGGGTCTGAAGGCCGCTCGGGCGCACGGTGACGCCCTGTGCATGGGCGTTGGATTGCAGAAAAGCCTGGACGGCGGCCGGCGCCGGTGCCGCCGCCGCAGACAGCGGCAAAAAACAAAGCAGCAGGAGGCAGAGGGGGCGCATGGCCCGGCTTCTAACGGAAACCGGCGCGAAAGGCTATTTCCCCGCCGACACCAGCGCGAACAGGGCGCCCTGGGGATCGAGGGCCTGAAGGATGTGCTGGCCGCCCGGCACTTCGTGCGGCCCCATCAGCACCGTGCCGCCGCCGGCCTTGATCTTCTCCGCTGCCGCCGTCACCGAGGCGACGTTGATGTAAAAACTCCAATAGGGTTGCGGCGCCGGATTCTCCTTCGGCTTGGTCATCATGGCGCCGGCGTCGTCGCCGCCCATGCGCAGAATCTGGTAGGTGCCCATGGCGCCCATGTCCATGGCCGTGCTTTTGCTCCAGCCGAATTGCCTTTCATAAAAATGCCAAACCGCCTGCCAGTCGGTGGCATACAGCTCATGCCAGCCGATGGTGCCGGGCGTGCCTGGCGCCGGCCGCGCCGGCGGTATTTGAGGCAGGGGCTTGGCGATGAGAAAGCCGGCGCCTTGCGGATCGGCTGCCACGGCAAAGGTGATGATGTTGTCTATGGTGATCGGGCCCTTGAAGATTTTGCCGCCGGCTTCGCGGATGCCTTCGCAGGCCGTGGCGACATCGGGCACCTGAATATAGCCCATCCAGGCGGGCCGGGCGCCCATGCGTTTGGCGTCTTCCGGCACCGCCATCAGGCCGGCTGTCGCGATTCTTTGAGAGTTTGGGCCATTCACCGTGAAGGCGTTATAGTCGGGGCCTTGGCTCTCGATCTGCCAGCCCACCGCATCGCAATAGAAGCGGCCGGCCGCTTCGACATCGCTGGTCATCACGTCGTACCAGAAGAAGGCGTTGGTCATGGGGGTCCTTGCTAAGGGTGCATGGCATCCAAGGCTGCTAAGGATAGTGTTTGTTACTCTGGATGGGCGGGTCGTGAAGTTTACCCTCGGGCCACGCTTCGCGCGGACCCGGGGGCCCGCCCGTGGTGATTTTTACTATGTGTCATGGCCCATCCCCCGATCCGCTATACGCGGTCGGAGGACATGCTTTACGTGGGCCAGAGCCATAAGCACCGGCGCTTGCGACTCTGGATGGCCCGGGCTCTCTTCTGGTGGGAAGAGGGCCGGGCCATGACAATGAAGAAGAAAAATTTTGAGCTAACCCAACCACCGCCGCTTAATATCCCAGCTTCAGCATCACATTTTTCTGGCCGTTGACGGTGCCCTTGTCGAGCCATTCGCGCGAGGCGGCGAACAGCAGCAGATGGTTCTTCTCCCACATGGCGTTGTGGGACGAGCAGGCCAGATCAACGAACACTTTGTCGCCCCCGATATCGCCATAAAGATTGCGCACATTCTGCGGATTGACCTGGCCGTCATGCTCGCCCGAGACCATCAGGGTCGGGATTTTGGTGTTCCTGGCCATTTCCGGCGTCCAGCTTGCACCGGGGCTGGGGGCGGTCACCGGGGCGCGGCGGGCCGGCGGGTCCCAGGTCGAGCCGACGGAATCCGACGCCAGCATTTCCTTCCACACCGAAGCCAACGTCTCAGGCGTGTATTGACCGGGGCAGGGCGCCTGGCGGTTCCACAGCGCCACCAAGTCTTCGTGAGTCTGGACATTGAAGGCCGAACCGCGGGGCGGGGCGCCATTGGCGGTGGCCGGCGCGGCGGCGCGGCCGGCGCCGCCGGCGCCGCGCCCGGCACCATTGTTATAGGCCGGGGCCAGCAGCACCAGCTTGGCTACCTTGTCGGGATGCTGTGCCGCCCAGCCGGCGGAGCGGGGGCCCCCTTGCGACCACCCGAACAGGTTGAGTTTGCTCGCATGGCGCAGGTTCAGGACATAATCCACCGCGGCGCCGACATCATTCCAGTCCGACGCCAGGGTGGTGACGCCGGATGTCATGGTCGGCTTGCAGTCGGCCGCCACTTTATAAAGGGTGCGCTGGGCCTCGTTGAGATTGCATTTCTCGCTCATGGCGGCGGGGCGGGCGGAGCGGCCATAGCCTTCCATGTCCACGGCGAAAACGTCGTAGCCGGCATCGGCGAGATAGGCCATCCAACTGTAATCGGCATAGGGCACGTCGAAGCTGACTTCGGCCGGGGTGCCGGCGCCGTGAATAAAGAGCACGATCTTGTTGGGATCAGGCGTGCCCTTCACCCGCTCGCGCAGGTAAAGCCGCACGGTTTGGCCGGCCTGTGATGGCGCGGTGGAAACGACATTGGTGTAATGGTCGCGGCTTTCGATTGTTGCCCGGTTTTGCGCCGCGGCCGGCAGTGTCAGCAGCATCGCCGACGCCATCATCATCCAACGTTTCATGCCGTCCTCCCCGTTTTGGGGATGGTAGAGGAGTTCCGCTTGGTGGGGAAGGAGGCGGGAATGGGGCATGGGTCCGGTGCGCCTGGAATGACAAGGGGAGCGGTGGTACGCGCGGACCGGCGCGGCCTTCGGCGCGCGACCCCTCCCCGAAAAATTCCTGCGGAATTTTTCGACCCTCCCTCAAGGGGAGGGTAAAAATAGGTCCTCAGTCTTCGAAGCAACACTTTGTGTTGCATCGCGCACGGGATGACACAGGAGATTTACTTATGCCGTTGCAGCCGGGTGTTCACCAGGCGGAAGAAGACCGGCACGAAGAAGATGGCCAGGATGGTGGCAGTGAACATGCCGCCGATGACGCCGGTGCCGATGTCATTCTGGCTGCCGGCGCCCGCGCCATTGGCCAGCGCCAGGGGCGTGACGCCGGCGATAAAGGCGATTGAGGTCATCAGGATGGGACGCAGGCGAAGGCGCGCCGCTTCCATCGCCGCATCCCAGGCCGACGCGCCGCGCCGCTCGGCATCCACCGCGAACTCCACGATCAGAATGGCGTTCTTGGCCGAAAGACCGATGGTGGTAAGAAGGCCGACCTGGAAATAAATGTCATTAAAGAGGCCGCGCAGCGAAGCCGCCGCCAAGGCCCCGATCACGCCCAGCGGGATCACCAGCATCACCGACAGCGGAATCGCCCAGCTTTCATAAAGAGCGGCGAGGCAGAGATAGATCACCAGGATGGAGAGGCCGTAGAGGATTGGGGCCTGGGCGCCCGAAAGCTGTTCCTCGAATGACGAGCCGGTCAGTTCATAAGTAGCGCCGGGGGGAAGCTGCTTGATTAGCTTGTCCATTTCGGCAAGCGCCGTGCCGGAGGAAACCCCCGGCTTGCCCTGGCCGACCATCTCGATCGAAGGCAGCCCGTTGTAGCGGCTGAGCGCGGCCGGTCCCACCGTCCAGCGCGCGGTGGCGAAGGACGAGAAAGGCGTCATCTCGCCATTGTTGGCGCGCACATACCAGCGGTTCAGGTCTTCCGGCGTGGTGCGATAGGGCGCGTCGCCTTGCATATAGACCTGCTTGACACGGCCGCGATCCACAAAGTCGTTGATGTAGGCCGAGCCCCAGGCGGCGCTGAGAGTGGAGTTGATGGCCGACAGGGGCACGCCCAAGGCACCAGCCTTGGCCTGGTCAATGTCCACATGCAGTTGCGGGGTGTCGTCCAGGCTGTTGGGGCGCACGCCCGCCAGCAGGGGATCGCGCGCCGCCAAGCCCAGAAGCTGGTTGCGGGCGGCGATCAGGCCGTCATGGCCGAGATTGCCGCGATCTTCTAACTGAATGTCAAAGCCGGTGGCTTGTCCCAGGCCCTGCACCGCCGGGGGCGAGACGGCATAGACCTGGGCATCGCGGCGCATGAAGAAGTTTCGCATGGCGCGCTGGGCGATGTTGTCGGCGCGATTATAGGCGCCCTTGCGCTGGCTCCAGTCGCGCAGATGGGTGAAGGCCATGCCGGTATTCTGCCCCGACCCGGCCTGGGAATAACCG
>JAFAVT010000133.1 GCA_019242275.1 Alphaproteobacteria bacterium | reverse complement strand
GCAAGGTGCATCTGTTTCTGTTCGTCAAAGTGCGGGAAGACTGGGACCAGCAGCGCGAACATTATAAAGAGATGGGACTGGAATTTCCCCCGGACGAATAATGGAATGGTCCGATAACGCTATCGTGCTTTCCTCCCGCCCGCACGGCGAGAGTGGCGTCATCCTGGAATTGCTGACCCGCGATCATGGCCGCCATCTGGGGCTGGTGCGGGGCGGCACCTCGCGCCGCATCCGGCCAACCTTGCAGCCGGGGAACAGCCTGGATGTGCAATGGCGCGGACGGCTGGCAGAACATCTGGGCAGCTACACCGCCGAACTTGCGAAGGCGCGCGCCGGCGCACTGATGGAAGGGCGCGACAGTCTTGCCGGCCTCAACGCCTTCGCCGCCATCTGCGCCGCCGCGTTGCCGGAGCGGCAGCCTTATCCGCCGGTTTTCGTGGCCGGCGAAATCCTGCTCGACGCCATGGCGTCGTCCGATGCGGCGCATTGGCTAACGCTCTACGCCCGCTGGGAAGCGGGCCTGTTGGAAGCGCTGGGCTTTGGTCTTGATCTTTCCGAATGCGCCGCCACCGGCGAAACGGAAGATTTAGCTTATGTTTCGCCGCGCTCCGGCCGCGCTGTTTCCCGCGCCGGTGCCGGCATCTATGCCGACCGGCTCTTCAAGTTGCCGCCGTTCCTTGGCGGCCAAAGGAGCGATGAGGGCGACGATCCCGGCCCGGTCGAAATTGCCGCCGCGCTGCGCCTGACCGGCCATTTTCTGCATGAGCGCGTGTTGGAGCCCCATGGCGCGGCGATGCCGCTCGCCCGCATCCGTCTCGACTCGCTGCTTTCCGAATCACGCTAGGTTCTGTCCTTAGCTAGAGGATAATCCCAAATTGTCATGGCCCGCGAATGCGGGCCACCCAGGTGACGCCGCTCTACCCTTTGACGGTTGCGCACTTTCACCTGGATGGCCGCTCTCCGGCGGCCATGACAAATTGAGTTTCTGATTTCAGGTTTCAAATGGCCACCACTACCGCATCCGAAGACGATATCCGCTCCGAACAACTCGGCAAGGCGCTTTCCGAGCGCTATCTCGCCTATGCCCTTTCCACCATAACCCAGCGCGCCCTGCCCGATGCCCGCGACGGCATGAAGCCGGTGCATCGGCGCATTCTCTATGGCATGCGCTTGCTGCGGCTGGATCCGGCCGGCGGCTTCCGCAAATCGGCCAAAATTGTGGGCGATGTGATGGGCGGCTTCCACCCCCATGGCAACCAGGCAATCTATGACGCGCTGGTGCGGCTGGCGCAGGATTTTTCCCTCCGCTACCCGTTGGTGGACGGCCAGGGCAATTTCGGCAATGTGGATGGCGATAACGCCGCGGCCGAGCGCTATACCGAAGCGCGCATGACCGAAGTCGCCGTCGCCTTGCTGGAAGGGCTGGACGAGGACGCGGTTGATTTTCGCCCCAATTACGACGGCACCGAGGAAGAGCCGGTAGCATTGCCCGGCGCTTTCCCCAACCTGTTGGCCAACGGCGCCAACGGCATCGCTGTCGGCATGGCGACGTCAATCCCGCCCCATAATGTCGGCGAACTTTGCGCCGCCCTGAAGGACCTGATCGCCGATCCGGAAATTACTGAACGCAGCCTCTACAAACACATCAAAGGCCCGGATTTTCCCGGCGGCGGTATCCTGGTCGAGGAGCGCGAGTCCATCTATGACGCCTACAAAACAGGCCGCGGCGGTTTTCGCCTGCGGGCCCGCTGGGAAAAGGAAGAAGGCAGCCGGGGCGCCTGGCAGATTATCGTCACCGAAATTCCCTACCAAGTACAGAAATCCAAGCTGATCGAGCGCATTGCTGAGCTGCTGGAACAGAAGAAGCTGCCGTTGCTGGACGATATCCATGACGAGAGCGCTGAGGATATCCGCATCGTCCTGACGCCGAAATCGCGCACCATTGATGCCGACCTTTTGATGGAGTCGCTGTTTCGCCAGTCCGATCTGGAAACCCGCATTCCCCTGAACCTTAATGTGCTGGATCGAGGCACCGTCCCCAAGGTGATGAGCCTGAAGGAGGCCTTGGCCGCTTTCGTCGCCCATCGCCGCGAAGTGCTGGAGCGCCGTTCCGCCCATCGCCTTCAGAAGATCGCCGCCCGGCTGGAAGTGCTGGAAGGTTATCTCGCCGTCTTCCTCAATCTCGACAAGGTGATCAAGATCATCCGCAGCGAGGATGAGCCCAAGCCGGTTCTCATCAGGACTTTCAAGCTCACGGAGGTCCAGGCCGAGGCCATCCTCAACATGCGGCTGCGGGCTTTGCGCAAGCTGGAGGAGATGGAAATCCGCGGCGAACACGCCAGCCTGACCAAAGAGCAGGCGGCGCTGAAGAAACTGCTGGGCTCCGAAAAGCTGAAATCAGAACGGCTGATCGCGGAAGTGAGCGAGATTGATGCCAAGTTCGGCGGCAAAACCGCATTGGGCCGGCGCCGCACCGAAATTGCCGCCGCCCGCGATGTCGCCGAGATGGCGGCCCTGGCCGAACAGGCAGAGGAACATGCCAATGCCATCGCCCAGGAGCCGATCACGGTGGTCTGTTCCGAAAAGGGCTGGCTGCGGGCCTTGAAGGGTCATCAGGAAGAATCCGACGCCGTGAAATATCGCGAGGGCGACAAGGGCCGCTTCTGGATTCACGCCCAGACGACAGACCGCATCATGATGCTGGCCACCGACGGCCGCTTCTTTACTTTGGATGGCGCCAAGCTGCCGGGCGGGCGGGGCAACGGTGAGGCGATCCGCAGTTTTATTGACCTGCCGCCGGAAGCAGACCTTGCCGCCATGTTCGTGCATGTGCCGGGGCGCAAATTGCTGGTTGCTGCCACCAGCGGCCATGGCTTTGTCACCAGCGAAGACGACGCCATTGCCATGACCAAAAAGGGCAAGCAGGTGATGAAT
>JAFAVT010000226.1 GCA_019242275.1 Alphaproteobacteria bacterium | reverse complement strand
CTTTTTATTATGTCCTGAACACGGTGCACATGGCCCTCGACGCCGAGCCGGACCAATTGAGCATGTTGGTGCGGCGCGCCGGGGTCGTCGTGATCGGCAGCATCCTTACTCTCGGCATGTACCTGGTGTTGCGCCGCTTGGAAGGCCGATCCATGCGGGTCATGGTCACAACTGCTTTCCTGATATCAATCCCCGCCTCGGTGCTTTATGCGATCGTGAATTTCAGCGCTTTCTACCTCGTAGCCCCCACCAGTTCGCTGCTGCAGGAATTGACCCAGATGCATGCCAAACACTGGAGCGTGGCTTCTGCGATCGGGGATTCCGCGGTGAGCTGGTATTTTTTCTTCGTTTCCTGGGGAATTCTCTATGTTGCACTGTCCTACGCCGCAAAGGTCGGGCAGGCGGAGCGCCGCGCCGCCGCCTACCGCTCCGAAGCCCAGACGGCGCAGTTGCGCGCCCTGCGCTATCAGATCAATCCGCATTTTCTCTTCAATACCTTGAACGCACTTTCTACCCTGGTCCTGCGGCAGCGCACCACCGAAGCAGAAAGCATGATCAGCAATCTAGCGACTTTTTTTCGCAGCAGCCTGACGGCGGACCCGACAGCCGACGCGCTGCTGGCAGACGAAATCGCCATGCAGCGGCTTTATCTTGAGATCGAGCGGGTCCGCTTCCCTGAGCGGCTGCTGGTGGCAATAGACGTGCCGGACTCGCTGGAAAGCGCGCGCATCCCCGGCATGATTTTACAGCCTTTGGTGGAAAACGCCGTCAAGCACGGGGTAGCCCGCACCAGCAAGCCCGTCACCATCACCATTCGCGCCCAGGCGGAGCGCGGTTCTCTGCATCTGACGGTAGAAGATGACGCCGACCAGGTTGGAGGTGCGGCAGACGGCGCCGGCGTCGGCCTTAAAAATGTACGCGACCGCCTCGCCGCGCGCTTTGGAGACAAGGCCTATGTCCGCTTCCGCCGCCGTGAGGAGGGTGGTTTTCGCGTTGATCTTCTGATGCCGCTGCTGGCTGATGGCTGATAGTCTGCGTACCCTCATTGTTGATGACGAGCCGCTGGCGGCGGAGCGGCTGCAAATTCTTTGCGGCCGCCTTCCCCGACTGAGCCTGGTTGGCGCAGCCACAAACGGCGCCAGCGCTTTGCGCCTGATCGAATCGCTGAAGCCAGACCTCATTTTGCTGGATATCCAGATGCCGGAAATGGACGGCATGGCGCTTGCACAGACGCTGGCCGGCCAGCCCTCCAAACCCGCCATCATTTTTGTGACGGCGTACGACAATTTCGCCGTCAGCGCCTTTGACGTAGCAGCCGTGGATTATCTACTCAAACCGGTGGAAATCGAACGCCTCACCCGCGCCATTGATCGCGTCGGCACAGTGGGTGGCGCCAGGACTGTGATACCCGAACAGGCCAGTTGGGCCCGCGAGTTCTGGGTACCGGACCGTAACGGAGTGGTGCGGGTCGCGGCCGGCGATATTGATCTGGTCGAGGCGGAAAGGGACTATATGCGCCTGCATGTGGGCGCGCGCTCCTATCTGCTGCACGAAACCATCTCCAACCTGGAACGGAAACTGGACCCGGAAAGGTTCGTTCGTTTGCATCGTTCGACGCTGGTGCGGCGCGACCGGATCACCGGCTTCCGCCACAATGGCGTGGGCGGATGGGAGGCCCAATTGCAGGACGGCCGCTCCTTGCGGGTGGGCCGCACTTATCTTGCCAGCGCCCGTGCCATGGTGAATGGGGGAAGCGCGGAACAGCTGTAAAAAGCTGGCCCGCGCTTCTGAAGACTAATGCGCCGTGACCGAGACATCGCCATTGGTGGCAACCCGGCGCGACTGCGCCGCCTGTACCATCGCCTCGACTTGCGGCGTTACGCTCGCCAGTGTCTTCTGCCGGCAGCTTTCCATCGCACGCTGAGCATCAATGCCGGCGCCCCAATCGGAAACCAAGCAGACTTCATTGACGGCGCCACGCACCCGCTCCGTCAGCCGCTCGCGGCCGGCATCACTGGCCAGATTAAGATCAGCCGCGGTGACGGTGATGCTGCGGGCGTCGGCGGCATGGGCGGCGCTGGAAAGGAAAGTAGCGGCCACGGCGGCGAACATGACCTTGGCGGCGGTGTTAAAAGATGACATTTGAACCCTCATTTCTAGTTTCTGGCAGCAAACTAGGAGGGTCGGGACCAAAAGACATTTGCCGTTCGACCGGCAACAGGACGGTTCGGCCAGTTGCAATATAGGCGACGAACAGCAGGCTGCTTGCGACGAACAACAGGCGCGCCAGAGCATTCAGCGTTTTTTTGCGCCGCCCTTGCCCGGGCTTTTCTTGCTGGCGCCGTTTTTGCCGTTCTGTTTTTCCAGCTTTTCATTGGCGGATTTCAAGGCGCGTTCCATCTGACGCCTTTCGGTAACGTCAATGAAGGTCGCCACCACCCCGTCAATCTTGTCGTCCACCGTGCGATAGGGGCGAACGCGCGCCAAATACCAGCCGCCCGCCCGGCTGCGGATTTCCCGCTCAATCGGCACCAGATTATCCAGCACGGCGCGGGCATCGCCGACGAGGTCCTCGTAATCCAGTTGGTGGGTGAAATCGGTGATGGGCCTGCCAGCATCGGTGGGGGTGATGCTGAAGAGGTCGGTCAGGCGGGGCGTGAAGCGCTTGATCCGAAGCAATGGGTCAAGGAACAGCGTACCAAAGTCCATCGCCGCCATCAGGTTCTGCAGGTCGCTATTGGCGCGGCTCACCGTTTCCAGCTTGAGCTTCAACTCGCTGTTGACAGTCTGCAATTCCTCGTTGATGGACTGCAATTCTTCCTTGCTGGTTTCCAATTCTTCCGCGGTGGAGCGGTATTCCTCGTTGATGGACTGCAATTCCTCGTTGGCAGCGCGCAGTTCCTCATTGGCAGCTTCTGATTCTTCGCGCATGGTGCGCAGCCGCTCCTGCGCCAATTCAAGCTCCTGGCGAAGCTGGTTGACGGTTTCGTTGCTGTGCGCGTCAGGTCCAGAGGCGTGTTTTTCGCTCTTTTCGGCCTCGCCTTCGATGAAAAACACCAGCGCGCGCTTCTTGTCGCGCTCCGAAAGCTCGCTTTCCAGCGGCCGCACTTGCAGATAGACCGGATGGGCGGAGCCGTTGAAGCGCACTGGGATGGGCGCCGACAGACTGGCCTCGCCGCGGTCAAAGGCACGGTGCAGTGCCGAACGCAGCTCAAAGCGCATTTCTTGCCGGACCAGGTCCGTCACGTCGGTGGTGACGGGGCCGGCAGACGGTTGCAGATAACGGCCGGCATTTTCGGAGAGATGCAAGACGCGATTGTTTTCATCCACCAGTGCACTGGGCGGGGAATGGTTTTCCAGGGCTTCTCGATGACTGGCCTGCGCCGTGCGGGCGCTGATAGGCGACAATACAGCTGCGCCGCCCAGATGTTCGGTGGGAATGCCCAGAATGCGCGGCAATGTTGGCAACCTTTCCGTCGCGCGCCCGGCAGATTGATAGATGCGCGCATCACGGTCCACCACCCGGAACAGACCTTCGGGATGATCACCGGATTCCGAGGAGCCCAGGAACAGATAGCCATCGGGGTTCAAGCCGTAATGCAATGTTGCCAGCACCTGCTGTTGCAGATCGCGGTCCAGATAAATCAGCAGGTTTCGGCACGTAACCAGGTCCAGCCTCGAGAATGGCGGGTCTTTCAGCAGGCTGTGGTTGGCGAAAAGCACAGTGTCGCGCAGATCGCGCTTGACGCGGTAATGTTCGCCATCGCGGGTGAAGAAGCGGCGCAGCCTTTCCTCGCTGAGATCGGCCTCGATTGCGGCGGGATAACGGCCTTCCCGGGCGATATTAAGGGCGCGCGAATCCATGTCCGAGCCGAATACCTGGATTTCAGGCCTGAACTCATGCTTGCTGGCTTCCTCCATCAGCAGCATGGCGATCGAATAGGCCTCTTCGCCGGTGGCACAGCCGGCGACCCAGACCCGCACGGGATTGCGCTCCTCACCACGAAAAAGATGCGGCACCACGTTAGCCGCCAGGGAATCAAAGGCCTTGGCATCGCGAAAGAAGGTCGTAACGGAAATCAGAAGGTCGGCGAGCAGCGCCTGCGCTTCCTCCGCCTGATCGCGCAAATAGGAAAAATATCCCTCGAAATCCTCCTTGCGCGTCACCTGCATCCGCCGCATCAACCGCCGCATCACAGTGGATCGCTTGTAATGGGAAAAATCGTGCCCGGTGCGGACCCGCAAATGCGCCAGAATCCGGCGCAGATTTTCCTCCTCGTCGGCGGACGTCTGGATGACCCCAACATTGTCCTTGGTGCGGATCAATTCACTTAGCCGCTCGGAAAGCTGGCGGATGGGCAGCACAAAGTCGGCCACCTCAGTGGCAATGGCGGCACTGGGCATCGAGGCATGCTCGGCCTCGGCCGGATCCTGCACCATGATTATCCCGCCGGCCTCCTTGACCGCCTTGACACCGACGGCGCCATCCGACCCGCCCCCAGTCAGGATAACGGCAAAGCCGTCGCCATGTTGGCTGGCCAGGGAACGGAAAAAGCTGTCAATCGGCATACGCTGGCCCCGTGCCTCTTCAAATGGGACGGCGGCGATTTCGCTGTCGTTGATCTCCAACTGGCGATCCGGTGAAATGACATAAACTTTATTGCTGATAAGCGCTGTCTTGCGCGTAACCGAGACCACCGGCATGGCGGTATGAGCGGCCAGGATTTTGGCCAGGTCACTGGCCCGCTCCGGGTCCATATGGATGATGATGACGAAGGCGGCGCCGGTGTCGGGCGGCAAAGCTTCCAGCAAGGTGCTCAGGGCCGCAATGCCGCCGGCAGAGGCGCCAATGCCGACGACTGTCACACGGGACTGATTCTCGATTGCGCCGCCCGCCATGTAACCTCCGACGACTGTAAAAAATCCCGGCACGCGGGCCCGCGCCGCTATTATGTCGCCAGTTGGAGAGACTGTCAGCCCTGAATCGGGCTGTCCGCTGCGGCGCTGGAATTCCTTGAGAAGGCACCGCCACCGGGCTCGAGATAGGCCGAATCAAAACCAACGAAGCTTTCAAGCCGGGCAAGGTCGGGAATGAAAACCCTATGATTCATAACACGGACAAGCCCCAGCTCCTTTAGGTGCTGGAGCGAACGGTTAATGTGGACCGTGGAAATGGCGATCGCTTCTCCCATTTCCTGCTGAGTCAAAAACAGGGGAAAGGACGCCTCGTCGGCCTGGCCGACCTGGGCCAGACGCGTGCGCAATTCGCATAGAAGATGCGCTAGACGGTACTCGGCAGGGATCGCCATGTTCGTCAGCCAACGTCGGGTGATTGCCCCATCCACCAGACACCAACGTTCCAGCGCCGTGGCCAGGGCGGGGAATTCCCCCCGCCAGGCGGCAAGGGCGCGACGGGGATAATGGGCGACGCTGCAGGCACTGATACTGATAATGGGATGGGCGAAGACGGGAGCCAGTTGGGGATGCAGGTCGCAGAAATCCCCCGGCAGCAGGAAGCCCAGCAACACCCTGCGCCCGTCTGCCAGGATGATGTACCGGCTGGCCATGCCATCGAGCAGGAAATGCACGTCCGCCGCATCGCTCATGGGCAGATCGTGGCGCGGCGGCACTATCTTTTGATAGGATACAAGCCGGCATAGCTCCGCTTTTTCAGCCGCTGAGAGCCTCGCGGCATGCTCGAACTTTCGTAACAGAGCCTGAGCGGATTGCACAAACCACCCCATTTTTGTGAAGTCTTCACCATACCGCGCAACGGCGCAATGGCCTAGAAGGTTCCGCTTAACCTTTCTCCTATTCGGCGGCTTCCTCGCGCGTTTCGGGATGCGCCCAATCAGTTTGCGTCATCGTCTTCACGGCGCGCTCGCGCTTTTCGGCTTCTTCTGCCGCCCGCTCCCATTGCGCTGCCAGTTGCCCGCGGCCGGCGGCAAGATGTTTATTCATCAGGTCTCTACAAAGTGCGGCCCTTTCATTGAGGCCGCGCAGCAGCGAAGCGATCTCGTCCTGCAAGGCCTCAAGCTGGCGCGCGGCCAGCACTTCCGCCGTCATCACATGGCCGATATGGCAACGAAAAGTGGTGAGACTGCCCACTTCCTCCTGACGCATCGCGCCGCCACATTCCGGGCAGGTCTGGGCGGTCGGCTGGCTAAGGACGGTATCTTCCATGGCAGATACTCCGGAAGAAATTTTCGGCTCACGGCGCGGCGCATCGGCAAAACGCAGCAGCATGCGGGGTATTTCCGCCACCGGCAGGCAGTAGTCTATTTTGACATTATCGAGAGCGCTTTGGGGCATGTCGGGCGCCTCGGCCTCGGCGGGGGTCTGCACGATGGCTACGCCACCCTGGCGTTTGATTTCATAAAGTCCGGCAGTGCCGTCGTTCAGCCTGCCGCTGAGCAGAATGCCGATAGCATCAGCGGCGTAATAGCGCGCCGCGCTGCGGAACAAGGGATCAATGGCCGGCCGCGACCAGTTTTCTCGCGGCCCCCGTGTCAGTTCGCAGGCACCTGATTTCAGAAGCAAGTGCCGATCCGGCGGGGCGACATAAACACGCCCCGGCTCAATGGGTTCGCCTTGGCAGGCGAAATCGGCGCGGGGGCCCCCCACGTCGTTCAACACCGAAGGAAGAATGCTGGAAACCGCGCCAATATGCTGCACGGCCAGGATGGGGATGGCGAAATCGGCCGGCAGGCTGCCGATAATGGTCCGCAGGGCTTGCACGCCGCCCTGGGACCCGCCGATGACGATGACCTGGGCCATGGTGTCTCCCACTGGATATGGAAGATAACGCGAAGCCTTCCTTTCCGCCCATTTTCCCGGGAACCTGTTCGACCTCGAATTATCCTGTCTCGGCAGGAGCCGGGAAGCGTGAGCTTTCCCCATTTCCGATGCACCAAACAGAGGAAAGCCGCTTTTGCACCGGCGGTGTCGCCGAGCGCTAAAAACGCTATCTCCCGAACTAGGGAGAGTTTGCAACTTCTTCTCGCCTTCCTCTCTGCGCGAACCACAGCCAGCCCGTTGTTTCAAGCGCAATACCTGTGCCTGTCGGCTGTTTGGCATTCGGCATTCTGGAAATGACGGCCTTCTTGCCAGCCCGCCCTGGTTTCCCTGACAATGGGACCGCCATGAAGATTTTGCTCGTAGAAGACGATAGGGAAATGGCCCAGGGCATCGCTCAGGCGCTTGCCGCTCAGGGCCATGAGGTCGAAGTCACCTATGACGGGAATGCGGGCGCGGAACGCGCTCGCGCCGGCGAGCACATGGCAGTCATTGTGGACCGCATGCTGCCGGGAATGGATGGTCTGGCCATCGTCAAGGCGCTGCGTGCGGAAGGTCTGCGCACTCCCATTCTTTTTCTGACAACCATGAGCGGCATTGACGATCGCGTCGAAGGACTGGAGGGGGGGGCAGACGACTATCTTACCAAGCCCTTCGCCGCTGCCGAGCTATTGGCGCGGGTAAATGCCATCACACGCCGTGCTGAAGGGCATGGCGAAACAACCATTTTAAAGACCGCTGATCTGGAATTGGACTTGATCCGCCGTACCGTCACGCGCCAGGGCCGTCCAGCGACGTTGCAGGCTCAGGAATTCAAACTTCTGGAATATCTGATGCGCAATGCTGGACGGATCGTAACGCGCACCATGCTGCTGGAACATGTCTGGGATCTCCACTTCGATCCGCGCACCAATATCGTGGAGACCCATATGAGCCGGCTGCGCGCCAAGCTCGATTGCGGGCTGGGCGGCGAGGTCATACGCACCATCCGCGGCACCGGATACTGCCTGCGTGCGCACTAGAATTATACATACCGAAAGCTTTCGCCTGGCAACGCTCTATATGGCGGTCTTTGCTGTCTGTATCGCGGTGATGGGTGTTTCGGTCCTTGCGGTGACAGA
>JAFAVT010000179.1 GCA_019242275.1 Alphaproteobacteria bacterium | reverse complement strand
GGCGGCGATTCAGTTGGTCGAGGCAAAGCTGGACTGCGCGCTCAATTTGGCGGCATTGCGACTTATAACAGGCACCTTGGCGGTAGAGGGAAGCGAGGCGCCGGCCCGCGATGCCGGGTTGTTCCGCTCGTTAAGTTTGTAGCTTTTGTCCGGTAATAGCCGTAATTGGCTTGGGAATGCCGACTGTTATGATAGTTTCACGACGTTGCTGAGGGCCATGGCGGTATGAATCAATCGGAATTAGGCGGGCAGGTTGGCGACGGTCTACCGGGGGAAGGGGCGGCGCACTCCCATCTGGTGGCAGACTTCGCGGCTTATCAAACTCTCAAGCGCCGCTTTGCCGAAGCCAATCGCCAAGGCCTTGATGTCAATTTCTTCCAGCCCCGAGACGGTATTAACGCCAGCGTTATCCAATGGCAGGGCCACTCGGTTATCAATTACTCGGGATACAATTATTTGGGCCTGTCCGGCCAGCCGGAAGTATCGCAGGCCGCCAAGAATGCCATCGACAAATACGGTACATCGGTTTCCGCCAGTCGCATCGTTTCGGGCCAGATTGACCTGCACGGGATTCTTGAAAGGAAGATCGCCGACTTTCTCGGCACCGAGGACGCCATCACCTTCGTCAGCGGCTATCTCACCAATGTCACGGTCATCAGCCACCTGCTGTCCCGCAATGACGCGGTCATTTATGACCGCGACGCCCATAACAGCATTATGACCGGGGCCAAGCTTTCCGGTTCCAAGGTGATAACTTATGCGGGTGGCGATTGGGACGGACTGGACCGCATGCTTGGTGCACGGCGGAACACCTTCCGCCGCGGGCTGTTGGTCTGCGAAGGCGTCTATAGTATGGACGGAAACATTGTAGACCTGAAGCGCGCCGTCGAACTCAAGAAAAAGCATAATCTGATACTGATGGTGGACGAGGCGCACTCGGTTGGCACATTGGGTGCAACAGGTCGCGGGGTCTGCGAACATTTCGGCCTGCCCTCTTCGGTCATTGACGTCCATATGGGGACGCTGAGCAAGGCCCTGGCAAGCGCCGGCGGCTATATCGCCGGTGACCGCCACCTGATCGAATATCTGCGCTTTTTGGCGCCGGGATTCATCTTCAGCGTCGGCCTTTCTCCACCCGATACAGCTGCGGCGATCGCGGCAACCGACCTTTTGCAGCGCGAACCCTTTCGTTCCCAGGAATTACGTGAGCGTAGCTGGCTGTTTCGCCAATTAGCCCGAGAACATGGCCTTTCCATGCGCGGCGACGAAAGTTCACCCGTTTCCTCAATGATCGTGGGCGACAGCAATGCCTGTGTGCTGCTATCCCAGCGGTTGCTGGCGGCGGGCATCTATGTCCAGCCCATCGTCTATCCTGCTGTCTCCATGGACTCGGCACGGTTGCGCTTCTTTATCACGCGCAACCATACCGCGGAGCAGTTCCGCGCCACCATGCCGGTCTTAGCGCGTGAGGTCAGTCTCTTGCCAGCCCTTGGCTGATAGGCCCCATGCCCTGATCAGTGGCGGGTCGAGCGGCATCGGCCTGGCACTGGCGCGCCAACTGGCGCGCGAAGACTGGAACTTGACGCTTTTGGCGCGCGAGGGGGAAAAGCTGCGGCGGGGCAAAGCAGTGCTCGAAACATTAGGTGCACGAGTCCATGCTGTTTGCGCCGACGTGCGTGATGCCGGGGCCGTCGCTGCTGCAGTCAACGCCGCTGTCGCAGAGCTTGGTCCACCTCGCTTGGCGGTGGCCAGCGCCGGGATAGTCATTCCCGGTCTGTTCGCCAGCCTACCGCTCGAGGCTTTTGAAGAAACTATGGCGACCAACTATTATGGCGCGTTGCACCTTGTGAGGGCGGTGCTGCCCGCAATGCAGGTACAACGGACAGGGCAGATCGTTCTGATTTCCTCGGGTGCGGGTCTGGTTGGGCTCTATGGCTATAGCGCCTATGCACCTTCCAAATTTGCACTGCGAGGTCTAGCCGAGGCACTGCGCGGCGAACTCAAGCCGGAAGGGATCAACGTTTCCATCGTCTATCCCCCCGATACCGACACGCCGCAACTTGTTGAAGAGATCAAGACGCGGCCGGAAGCTACCAGCCAGATCGCCGGCGGCGCGCGTGTTCGCAGTGCGGACGCAGTCGCTATGGCAATCCTGAAAGGCATTCACAAGCGCCGGTTTACTATAGCGCCGGGTTGGGAGATGGGCATGCTGGCGGCGTTACATAGCCTGATCGGACCGCTACTCCAGCGATTCTCCTTCGATCCAGTTATAGCCCGTCATCACAAGCCGCCATGATAGGGGCTCTTCTCACCGTCGCCGCGCTATTTATCATGGGCGGGGCATTGATCCTGCTCGCCTCTCTGGTGCCGGCGGGACGTGGACCGGCGAGGCAGCTTTGGCCTGTCTACCGCTCTGAATTCCTGGTCGTGGGAGCCTTTCTTCTGCCTGTAGCGATTGGCGGCTGGGCTTTTTTGGCAATGTTGCTCCTGATGGCTGGGCGGGGCCAATGGGAAACCTTCGCGCTGTTTGGCCAATCGATTCGAGCGCCCATACCCGTCCTTGCCATGGCCGGAGGGCTCGCTGTGGTGGTGGTCAGCGCATTGGCGCTCGATCGGCTGCCGGTAACGCTGGCGGGGGCGGTGATCATTTTGCTGATGTTGGGTCGTCTGCGCGCGGCCTCTACCTGGATCGCCGTTGCTAGTCTGGTTGTGCCTATTTTGCCCTTAACACTGATGGCTGTGTTGCGCAGTGAGCCACAGGGCTTTCTCTGGCTTGCGTTGGCCCAGGCCACCGTGGAGACCAACGATGCCTTCGCCCTGCTGGTGGGCAAGTTGATAGGCCATAAACGGCCGTTTCCCCGCCTCAGTCCGGGCAAGACGTGGGCCGGGCTTGTTGGAGGGTTGATAGCAGGGCTGACAGCGGGCCTGGCCGTGTCATGCTTTCTGATTGGGCTGCCCATTTTTGCGGCCATGGTCGCGGTTAGCGTGGCGCTAGCAGCGGGATTGGCCGGCGATCTTGCGGTTTCTGCCATCAAGCGCTGGGTGGGCGCCAAGGATTTCCCGTCCCTGTTGCCGTTGCACGGTGGACTGCTTGATATCTATGACTCACTGCTCTTCGCCGCTCCGGCGCTGTTGCTTTCGCGCAACTTAATGGGGCTTTAGTCTGCAATAAAGGCTTCTACCATGGCGCGTGCTTCATGATCTGGAAACTGGTGCGGCGGTGATTTCATAAAGTAGCTTGATGGTCCTATCAAAGGTCCGCCCATGCCGCGATCCCGAGCCAGCTTGGCGCACCGCACCGCGTCGATCACCACACCGGCGGAGTTTGGCGAATCCCATACCTCCAGTTTTACTTCGCAAGAAAAGGGCGCATCGCCGAAGCCGGTGCCTTCCAGTCGAATGTAGGCGATCTTGCGGTCGGTAAGCCAGGGAACGTGGTCCGATGGGCCGATATGAATGCTTTCTGTTGGGAGTTGGCGCCCGATCTGGCTGGTGACAGCCTGGGTTTTGGAGATTTTCTTACTGACGAGGCGTTCGCGCTCCAGCATGTTCTGGAAATCGGCATTGCCGCCGACATTGAGCTGGTAGGTGCGGTCGAGACGTATACCCCTATCCTGCATCAACCCTGCCAGCACACGATGGACAATGGTGGCACCGACCTGACTCTTGATATCGTCGCCGATAATGGGAATGCCGGCTGTGGTGAACCGCGTGGCCCATTCCGCATTGCTAGCAATGAAGGTGGGGATGCAGTTGACGAAGGCACATCCTGCCGCCAGCGCTTGGCCAGCATAGAATTCCGCCGCCGCCTCGGAACCCACCGGCAAATAGCA
>JAFAVT010000060.1 GCA_019242275.1 Alphaproteobacteria bacterium | reverse complement strand
GACTTTTTCCCTTTGTGTACATTGATTTCATAATGTGCTCGGTAATGCTCCTCGGCCTGTCTGAGCCGCGCCTTAATCAGATGCATATCCGGCAAAGGCGTTTTTGAACCCTTTTTGGATTTTTTCTGAAAGGCGTGCAGGACATAGACGGCTTCCTTGAATTTCACGGTGTACACGGCGCGGTAGGCGTCACCATCGTGAGGCACGATGATTTCAACGACTTTCGCACTGCCGAATCCGACAAGCGGGACTGAGTTGATCAGCCCTTCTCCGAGTTCTGCCGCATACAGCGAAAAACCAATTTCTTCCCTTACCTCCTTTGGAAAACCTTGAACGCTTTTACGACTGGATCCGATCCAATGCGTCGGCTTTTTCATACCCGCTCTCCTTATGCCATCCCTGGCCTATAAAATCGTTAAAATACATCATGCACATCCCCGTTTTTTGAGCCAATGGAACTTTTATCAGTATGCTACAAATGGCATACCATGAGGGGTGCGTCAATAGGCCATTTCTGGCTTATTCTTGGCGGTGAACCAACGCCCACTTGGCCGCGACCCCGCGGTTCAGCCTCATAACCCGCCCCTGGGCTTCCAAATATGCCAGGTTTGCCCGGCACCGGCGATTTATCGCAGTCCACAGGTTAGGCTCGAAGGCTCCCCGGTCGAATATGGCCCGGGCTATGTCCAGATTGGTCATGGGCTTGTCGCTACTGCGCAGGAGGCCGATTATCAGCCGTCCCAATTCGCCCTGCCGAAAGACGTTGAGGTACTTGATGGGTTTCTTGGGCGGTATGGCGCTCGGGTCTTTGCCTGGGGCCAGTAGCTGCAAAACATCGTCCACCTTGGCCAAGTCCAGGCGGCGGTCCCGCAGGGTGAGTTCAAGTTGCCCTATCTCGCCCGCCAGTTCGGCTCGCTTCTTGGTGAGGGCGCCTACCGCGTACTGGAAGCCGATTTCTGTCATCCTACTGGCCATGGAAAGCCACCTAGGACACTCAACCGGACCTAGGACACTGCAAACTGATGTTGACAGTCACTTAGGACAGCACCACGGCGGGCCAGTTCCGCAGACTGATTGTAGCGCCGCACCCAGAGACGGCTGCGGTGCAACGGAACCGGAACGATTAGGTCGCAGCCTTCCAGCAGGGGGCGGGCGACCCGGCCCAGCCAACGGGAAAAGCCCGGCACCAGCTCCAGCCGGTCCGCATGTTTCAAGGCCAGGATGGCGCGACGGCTGAGGTCGTCATAGGCCAGGATAGCCCTCGCCTGGGCAAAGGCCGGTGGCTTTGCGAAACAGGCCGCGCAAAGACTGCCCGGACCGGGATCAACTGGAAAAGGCGTCCCACAACAGATGCAGGCCGGTCCGTCGAGAAAGGTGAACTGACCCCAACAATCGCCGCAGAAGCCGCCCTCACTGCCCACGGGTTCGCGGCAAGAAAGGCAAAGCGGCGGGAAAATCAGGTCGAGCAATCCCGGCCCAAGGCTTTTCCAAGCAACGGTCATGTGGGCTAGCTTATCCGCAATGAAGCCACTTTTCGATTTCCCCGCCATCTGCCACGCACAAGAACGTGCCCGCCGGCTGGATGGAGACACCTTCCTGTTTACGGTTAGCGCCGAGGCCCTGGCCGACCGGCTGGCCACGGTCACGCGGCGTTTCCAAAATGCCCTGTGGGTGGGAAACCATGTTCCCGATATCCTGCAATCGTGCGCTGCCCATTGGAAGCTTAGCACATTCAACGCCCTCGAACGGCTGGCTGCCGAAGTCGGGGAATATGACCTCGTCATCAGCCTCTATTCCTTGCAGGCTATCAACGATTTGCCAGGCGCTCTGGCCCAATTGCGCCGCACACTGAAGCCGGATGGCCTCTTTCTGGGGGCGTTGTTGGGCGGCAATACGCTGAAGGAACTGCGGGAGGCTCTGATACATGGCGAAAGTCTCACTTGTAAGGGTGCCAGCCCGCGCATTTCGCCTTTTGCTGACGTGCGGGACCTGGGCGCCCTGCTCTCGCGCGCTGGTTTTGCCTTGCCGGTGGCAGATGTGGAACGTTTAACCGTGAGCTATGGGGACTTCTTCGCCCTCGCCCGCGATCTAAGAAGCCATGGTTTCAGCAATGTTTTGTCGGAACGGTCACGCCGGCCGTTACGCCGCGATACGTTGCACGAAGCCCGGGCTTATTATGCCCAACGGCACGGGGACAGTGGTCGCCTGACGGCGACCTTTGAGACAATATTTCTCACCGGCTGGGCGCCCCATGAAAGCCAGCAACAGCCATTGAAGCCGGGAAGCGCAAAGGCGCGTCTCGCAGAGGCGCTGGGAACAACAGAACAGCCCGCCGGCGAAAAACCGTGCTGATATTCACAACAGCTTGGTTGCCACGCTCGTGAAGAATCCGCTGAGGGAAGTGCCCATTGAGGTCACGGCGGTGACGATAATAATAGAGACCAACCCACCAACCAGGGCATATTCGATCGCGGTGGCACCCGATGCATTATTCACAAAAGATCGCGCAGCATCGGCAGCAGCGGCAAGTCGGCAGCGGGCATGGGAAATTCGTTCCTGCGCGCAATAAGGTCGCGCGGCCGAAGCCATTTCAGGGCGCTGTGCAGCAACGGGGCGGGCGTCCCATCCCACCGGCGGCAAACAAAGAGCGGCATCAAAAGGTGAAAGCTTTCGTATGTATGCGAGGCAAAGGTGAACGGCGCGAGACAGGCCGACTTCACCGCAATGCCCAATTCTTCCCGGAGTTCGCGCACCAGCGCGTCCTCTGGCGATTCTCCTGCTTCGATCTTGCCGCCCGGAAATTCCCATAACCCTGCCATCGCCTTGCCCGTTGGCCTTTGGGCAATCAGCACCCGGCCGTCGGCATCCAGCAGCGCCGCCGCCACCACAAGAACGAGGGGTTGCGCTGTGGTCATCTTGCCGTCATGGGGTTGGTGCGGGGTTAAGAGGCAGGGTTAACAGGTGCTTGCCATAAAGCAGATTTGAGGCGAGCCTGTCATCCTCAGGCGAGATACCGTCGGATCGGTTTCTGTAAGGGAGAATTTGCATGGGTACCTATGCCACGGCTCAATGGAAGGGCGGCCTCAAGGACGGCAAGGGCACGCTGACGACCAAAAGCGGTGTCCTCAAGAACACACCTTACGACTTCAAGATGCGCTTTGAGGACGCTGCCGGCACCAACCCGGAAGAACTGATCGGCGCCGCTCACGCGGGCTGCTTCACCATGGCGCTATCCGCCATCCTGGGCGAGGCAGGCCTGACGGCTGAGCAGATGGACACGCGCTGTGACCTCGCGGTGGAAAAGGATGGCGACGGCTTTGCCGTCAAAAAGCTTCACCTCACCTTGAAGGCGAAGATACCGGGCGCCAGCAATGCCGTGTTCCAGGATTGCGCCGCCAAGGCCAAGGCGGGTTGTCCCATCTCCAAACTTCTTAAGGCGGATATCACGCTGGATGCGTCGCTGGTTTGAACAACATTCACGGGGATCACGATGCGGGCAATTCTGGCGCTTGCCATGGTGGCAACGGTGCTTTCGGCCTCACGCGCCGAAGCAAAGATGGAGCGTTTTTATATTGGCACTTTCACCGCACCGGCAAATGGCCGCGGTGCCCAGGCCGGCAATCGCGCGGAAGGCATTTATGTCGCCGAGCTTGACACTGTCACCGGCAAGCTGACGACGCCGCGGCTGGTGGCAAAAGGCGCGTCGCCAAGCTGGCTGGTCTATGACAAGGGGCGCGGCATGCTCTATGCCACCAATGAATATGGTGGGTTTCCGGACCCCAAGACCGGCACCAATGGTGGGAGCATCAGCGCCTATCACGCCGACAAGGCCACTGGTGATTTGGCCCCGCTGCCGCCGGTCGCGATCGCCAATTCCACCAACATCAAGATTGACCCGTCAGGCCATTGGCTGATCGGTGCCAGCTATGCCGACGGCGTCGCCAGCCTGATGCCGGTGGGCGCGGACGGCGCGGTAAGCCCAGTGGTGGACGTCTTCAAGGCCACCGGCCCGCGCAATCCCGACTTTGCCGCCGACCAGCCGCGGGGCAATCAGATGACCAGCCCGCACAACCAGGCGCGTATCCACGGCGTCGCCTTCTATCCCGGCGGCAAATATGTGGCCCTAGACGATGCCGGGCTCGATCTTATCAGCATTTTCACCTATGCCGATGGCAAGCTGACCAAGATCAATTCCTATCCGCAGGTGCCCGGCTCAACGCCGCGCCATTCGGTGTGGGATGCGGCAGGACGCAATCTCTACACCGTCTTCGAACAGGATATGATGGTGTCGGTAAATGGATTCGATCCGGCGACAGGGACATTGTCCCAAAAGCAACGCCTTTCGGCCCTCCCGCCCGATTTCGGCGGCTCGGCGACGGCCTCAGAGATTTTGCTCTCCAAGGACGGCAAGCATCTTTATTCCGCCAATCGCTTCCATGACTCCATTGCTCATTTCCGAGTCAAGCCGGACGGCACGCTCACCTATGTCAGCGACACGCCCACCGGTACGCAGGTGCCGCGCGGGCTGGTGCTGGATCCCAGCGGCCAGTTCCTACTGGCGGGGGGCCAGAACAACGACAGCATCGCGGTCTTCCGCCTCGATCCGAAGACGGGCGAGCCGAAAAATACAGGCAACTATGCGCCGGTACTAAGCCCGGCGCATTTTACTTTCGTTGACTGAGCGTGAATGCGCGACGGCAGTATTCTTAGAGATCCTAACTGCGATAACTCCCATTGATATCAATATAGCCGTGCGTCAGATCGCAGGTCCAAACCCGGGCCGCTCCTTTACCAAGGCCAAGATCAACAGCGATCTCGACTTCCCGGCCCGACACGGCCTTGGTCGCCGCTGCCTCATTGTATTTGGCGGCGCGGGCCCCCTTCTCGGCCAGGATCTGACCGCCAATGGAAATCTTCAGCTGGTCGCGGTCCGCCTTCTCGCCGGCCTTGCCCACCGCCATGACAATACGGCCCCAGTTGGCGTCATTGCCGGCAATGGCAGTCTTGACCAGGGGAGAATTGGCGATGGCCAGGGCGATGCGCTTGGCAGCGCCGTCACTCTCGGCGCCAGTGACGTCAATACGGATGAGCTTCTTTGCTCCCTCTCCATCCTTGACCACTTGCAGCGCCAAATCCAGCAGCAGGGCATCCAGCTTGCGGCGGAAATCCACCAACTTCTTGTCTGAGGCCTTGGCGATCGGCGCGTGCTTGGCGCCCTTGCCGGTGGCGAACAGCATTAGCGTATCGCTGGTCGAGGTATCGGAATCCACCGTAATGGAATTGAAGCTGGGCCCAACTCCGGCGCTTAGGCATTCCTGCAGCACGCTGGCCGGCAGGCTGGCATCGGTGAAAACAAAGCTCAGCATGGTCGCCATGTCAGGCGCAATCATGCCCGATCCCTTGGCGATACCGTTGATGGTGACCTTGACGCCATCAATGGTGGCAGTCGTGGTGGCCGCCTTGGAATAGGTGTCCGTCGTCATGATGGCGTCGGCGGCGGCATTCCAGTTACCGGCCGCCCCCTGCTCTACCAATCCTTGCAATACGGCAGTGATTTTGGTCGCGGGCAGCGGCTCGCCGATCACACCGGTGGAGGCCATGAAAACTTCGGAGGGCTTGCACCCGACAATGGCGCTGGCGCTCTGGGCGATCTCGCTCACGCCATCCAAACCGACCTTGCCGGTGAAGGCGTTGGCGTTGCCGCTGTTCACCACCAGACAGCGGGCCGAGCCCTGCTTGAGGTTCCTCTGGCACCATTGCACCGGGGCTGAAGCCGTTTTGGACGTGGTAAAGACCCCTGCAACCTGTGTTCCCGGCGCCAAGAGTGCCAGCATGACATCGGTGCGCTGCTGATAGCGGATGCCGGCCGCCACTGTGGCCAGCCGCACACCGGCCAGCGGCGGCAATTTGGGCTGGGTTTTGGGCGCCAGGGGCGAAAGCCTGTGCCCGGACTTGGGCACCGGCTCTGCTTTGGCAGACTTTTTTGCGGCCGTGGCCATAATTCTCCCCAGTTTGGCCGGCGATAATCCTAAAAACCCCCGGTTTGACAAGACAGTAGCGCGTTCTTATCTCTCCCGCGCGGCTGCCGACCGATTTGGGGCCTTTCGCCATCTTCGGCCCCCTTACAGGCCTGTAATTTCTGAGGATTTCATGTTGGGTCTCAGCGCGCTTGCCAAGGGTATTTTCGGCTCCGCCAACGAGCGCAAGCTCAAGACCTATTGGGCCAGGGTTTCCAAGATCAACGCCCTGGAATCGCGTTTCCAGCCCCTCTCGGATGATGAACTGCGCGGCCAGACTGCCCTTTTCAAGGAACGGCTGTCGAAAGGCGAAGACTTGGACGACATCCTGCCGGACGCCTTTGCGGTGGTGCGTGAGGCCGCCAAGCGTACCCTTGGGCAGCGTCACTTTGACGTCCAATTGGTGGGCGGCATGGTTCTGCATGGCGGTAACATCGCCGAAATGAAGACCGGCGAAGGCAAGACCCTGGTCGCTACCCTGCCCGTCTATCTCAATGCTCTCGCCGGCCAGGGCGTGCATGTGGTCACGGTGAATGACTATCTGGCCAAGCGCGACAGCGAATGGATGGGCCAGATCTATCGCTTCCTCGGCATGAGTGTGGGGTGCATTGTCCATGGCCTCACCGATGAGGAACGGCGCGACGCCTATGCCGCCGACATCACCTACGGCACCAACAACGAGTATGGCTTCGACTATCTCCGCGACAACATGAAATACTCGCTGGACACAATGGTCCAGCGCGGCCACGCCTTCGCCATTGTGGACGAAGTGGACTCCATCCTGATTGATGAGGCCCGCACGCCGCTGATCATTTCCGGCCCCACCGAAGACCAGACCGAAATGTACCGGGCGGTCAACACGCTGGTCGGCAGTCTGACCAAAGCCGATTACGAAGTGGACGAAAAACAGCGCCAGGTGACGCTGACCGAAGCTGGCAATGAGCACATGGCGCAACTGCTCAAGGCCGCCGGGCTTCTTCCCCAGGGCGACCTCTATGACATTGAGAACATTACCGCCCTGCACCATGTCAATCAGGCGCTAAAGGCGCATCTCCTGTTCCAAAAAGATAAGGACTACATCGTCAAAGGCGATCAGGTCGTCATCATTGACGAGTTCACCGGCCGCATGATGGAAGGCCGCCGCTATTCCGAAGGCTTGCACCAGGCCCTGGAGGCCAAGGAAAATGCCCAGGTTCAGCCTGAGAACGTTACCCTCGCTTCCATAACCTTCCAGAACTATTTCCGCCTTTACGAAAAGCTGGCCGGGATGACCGGCACCGCCATGACCGAGGCGGCCGAGTTCATGGACATCTACAATCTCGACGTGCTCGATATTCCCACCAATGTGCCGGTGGCACGCAAGGATGCCGATGACGAGGTCTATCGCACCGAAGATGAGAAGCATCGTGCTATCATCGCCCAGATTGCCTCGTGCCATCGCCGTGGCCAGCCGGTGCTTGTGGGTACGGCGTCGATCGAAAAGTCGGAAGTCATTGATCAAAAGCTTAACGACAAAGCCTATATCCGCGAGACCGCCACCGATCTGATCACCCGCGCCGACGCGGTGGAGAAAGACGGCAAAGCCAACGCCGAACTCACCGCGCAGGCCAAGCGCGACCGTGAACTGGGCCAGTATTTGCTCGAACTGGCGAAAGAGCCGGAGCCGATTCCCCACACGGTCCTCAATGCCCGCTATCACGAGCAGGAAGCCTTCATCGTCTCCCAGGCCGGCGTTCCGGGAGCCGTCACCATCGCCACCAACATGGCGGGCCGCGGCACCGACATTCAGTTGGGCGGCAATGTGGATATGCGCATCCGCCAGGAATTAAGCGACGTGGTGGACGAAGGCGAGCGCAGCCGCCGCATTGAGGCCATCAGGACCGAGGTGGCGGAGAACAAAAAGAAGGTGCTGGCGGCCGGGGGGCTCTACATTATCGGCACCGAGCGACATGAAAGCCGGCGCATTGATAACCAGCTGCGCGGCCGCTCCGGCCGTCAGGGTGACCCTGGCGCCAGCAAGTTCTTCCTGTCGTTGCAAGATGATCTGATGCGCATTTTCGGATCCGACCGGCTGGACAAGATGCTGTCCACACTCGGCCTGGAGCAGGGCGAAGCCATCGCTCACCCATGGGTCAACAAGGCACTGGAAAAGGCGCAGCAGAAAGTCGAAGCCCGCAACTTCGAGATTCGCAAGAACATTTTGAAATACGACAATGTCCTTAATGATCAGCGCAAGGTGATCTTCGAACAGCGTAAGGAGATCATGTCGGCTGACGATGTTTCCGACCAGATTGCCGATTTCCGCGAGGAAGTAATTGACAGTCTGGTGTCGCGCCACATTCCGGAGAAGGCTTACGCCGAAGCCTGGGATGCACCGGGCCTGGAAAACGAAACCCGTCGCCTTTTCGGCCTTGCCCTGCCGATAACGGACTGGGCCAAGGAAGAAGGGATCGCCGACGAGGAAGTTCGCGAACGCATTCTGAAAGCAGTGGAAGCAAAGGCTGCTGAACGCACCGTCAATTTCGGTGTCGAACTGATGCGCTATGTCGAGAAGGCGATCCTGTTGCAGACGCTGGACCACAATTGGCGCGAGCACATCGTCAATCTGGACCATCTGCGCCAGTATGTGGGTTTGCGCTCCTATGGCCAGCGCGACCCGCTCAATGAATACAAGAGTGAGGCTTTTGAACTATTCCAGGCGCTTCTGGCCAAGTTGCGCGCGGAAGTGGTGCAACAACTGATGCATGTGCAGATTTCCACCGGCGAGCCGCCGCCGGCGCTGGAGCCGCGGCCCTTGGCGCAATTGCGGGAAAGCCACATTGACCCGCTCACGGGCGAGGATGAAATGAGAGCGCAGGCCACCGAAGACCTGCCGCTGGACCCCAACAATCCCGCCACCTGGAGACGCACCCAGCGCAATGCCCCCTGCCCGTGCGGCTCAGGGAAAAAATATAAGCACTGCCACGGTTCACTCTAAGGTAACTTGAGCTTTTCCCCATTTTGCCGCGTTATCCCGCTGAACAAGGCGGGATTCGCGCGTGATCACGGTCTATCCTGAAACCGGCAAACCGCTCTGGGTGGATCTCCACGATCCCAGCCCGGAAGAAATTGCCCGAGCCTGCAACGATTATGGGCTGGAAATCCCGCCTCGCGAACAGTTGGATGAGATCGAGTTTTCCAGCCGCCTGCAATATGAAGACAATGTTTTCAAGATTTCCGTGCCGGTGACGCCTCACCGCAAACCTGGCGAAGGTGAGGACGAAACCAGTCCACTGGGCTTTGTGCTCACAAAGGACATCCTGGTCACCATCCGCTTCACCCACCTCCATACCTTCCAGGCCATCATGGAACGGGTAAAGCGACGGGAACGGAGTGCTCCCGACATCTTTTTAGTTATCGTCGAAGCCTTAATTGATTATGGCGCCGACCGGCTGGAAGAATTGCGCAGCGAAGCCCTGACCATTTCCCGCCGTATATTCCATCAGGAGCTGCAAGCAATGCGGCAGCATAACGTTGCCCGCTTTAGCCGCATGCTGCGCGATACTCTGGTGGAGATCGGAGACATGGGCGAGCGCATGTCATACATTCGCGACACCCTGCTGGTCATGCAGCGAGCCATGCCCTTTGTCAGCGAGCATGGCGATGGCTGGCTGGAACCTCTAGTCAAGGCCCGCCTCAAGATGGCCGCGGACGATGTCCAATCCCTGAACGAATATGAAGTCCATCTTACCGACAAACTGCAATTTCTGCTCGACGCGGCGTTGGGCTTCATTTCCACCGAACAGAATGAGCTCTTCAAAGTGATGACAATCTGGTCAATTGTCGGCATTCCGCCGGTGCTGTTCGCCGGCATCTGGGGCATGAATTTCCATGTCATGCCCGAATTGTCCTGGCCATTGGGCTATCCCATGGCGCTGGCCACCATCGTCATTAGCGGCGTACTGCCGCTGATGTGGTTTAAGCATCGTGGCTGGTGGTAGCGGCCTGCCGCGCGATTTTTCGCGATTCTGTTCCGTCTAACGATGGCCTGTATTGCGGAAAGTTTATTCTAAGATAGTCTGTGCGGGCGTACGAAACCGAACCGGCTTGTCGCCGGTCTATCCATCGTTCAGGGGGAAAATGGCCATGAGGCTGGGAATGTCCATGCAACGCGCTGCCACGGCGGCACTTCTAGTGACAACGGCCATGGTGATGCCGGCAGCAGCCCAGAACTCCATTCAGCGTAAGACCCAGGACGCGCAGGCCCAGATTCCCACCTGCAGCCGCCGCTTGGGCGCGCTGGCGGTGCGCCAGCCCCAGAACAATTGGTGGGCCGGGCTGGGCCTGGAATCGCCGGAAGCCGTCATCAAGATTTTGGTTCAGCAATCAGGCTGCTTCACCCTGGTGGATCGCGGCGCCGGCTTTGAGTTGGCACAGCAGGAACGCGCCCTCGCGGCAGGCGGCCAGTTGCAAGGGGGCGCCAATATCGGCGGCGGCCAGATCCGCGCTGCCGATTACATTCTAGTGCCGGACATTGTGAACAAGAACGGCAATTCCAGCGGCACCAATATCGGCGGCGCCCTTGGCGGCTTGCTGGGCGGCTTTGCCGGCGCCATCGTTGCCAATATCAGCATCAATTCCAGCACCGCCGACGTGACCTTGGCGATGACCAATGTGCGCACCACCGAGCAGGAGGCCATGACCCAGGGCCATGGCAGCAAGACGGATATCGGCTTTGGCGGCGGCGTGGGCGGCTTCTGGGGCGGCTTTGCCGGGTTGGGCGCGGGCAGCTATGCCAAGACCGCCATCGGCCAGGTGGTCGTACTGGCGTATATTGATGCTTACACCAAGCTGGTGAACCAGATGGGCGGCCTTTCGGCGGCACAGACCGCCGGCGGGGCCGCGGCGGCAGCGCCTTCTCAGACCCTTACCATGTCGCGCCCTGGCCGGCTCTATTCCGCGGCATCTGACACCAGCGCCCCGGTGCGCCAATTGGACCCCGGTATGGCGCTCTATCCCACTGGCAATCGTAACGGTATCTGGGTGGAAGTGAATGACGAAGTCGGCAACAAGGGCTGGGTGCCGCAGACGGCGCTTTCGAACGCTAAGTGAATCAGCGCCCCAATTTCATGATGCGAGGGCCGCGTCGCTCTAAAAAGAGTTAGATTACAGCCCTCGCCCCATCGCGAGATACTTCGCCCGGCGCTGCTTGATCAGTTCGGCGCCGTTTTTACCCTCTAGTTCGCTAAGGCCCCGCGCGATCATGTCGCTGGCGGCATCAATCGCCTCGCGCGGTGCGCGATGGGCGCCGCCCACCGGCTCCGGCACAATGGCGTCTATCAGCTTGAGCGCGATCAGGTCCTGGGCGGTTATTTTCAGCGCTGCCGCCGCTTCCGGCGCTTTGGGGGCTTCGCGCCACAGGATCGAGGCGCAGCCTTCCGGGGAAATCACGGAATAGACCGCGTGCTCCAGCATATAAACCCGGTCGGCGGCGGCGATAGCAATAGCCCCACCCGAACCGCCTTCGCCGATTACCGTGGCAATGAAAGGCGTGGTGACGGACAAGCCCGCCTCGATAGAGCGCGCGATGGCCTCGGCCTGGCCGCGCTCCTCGGCGGCAACTCCGGGAAAGGCGCCGGCGGTGTCCACGAATGACAGTACCGGCAGTCCGAATTGGCTGGCCATGGCAAAGAGGCGCGCCGCCTTGCGATAGCCTTCCGGCATGGCGGAACCAAAATTGTGCTTCAAGCGGCTCTGGGTGTCGTTGCCCCGCTCCTGGCCCAGGAAGGCAACGGCGCGGCCGCGGAAACGAGCAAGGCCGGCGATGATCGCTTCGTCCTCGCCAAAGGCGCGGTCCCCCGCCAGCGGGGTATAATCGTCAAAAATTAACCGCGCATAGTCGAGAAAATGCGGCCGTTCCTGGTGTCGCGCCACCAGCACCTTCTGCCAGGGCGACAGCCGGGCATAGGTGTCCTTCACCATGATCGCGGCGCGGGCATTGAGGCGGGAGACTTCGCCGCCGATGTCGAGATTGGCGTCTTCTTCCGCGAGCTTTTTCAACTCGAGGATTTTACCCTCGAGTTCAGCAATGGGACGTTCAAAGTCCAGATAATGCATGACGGCTCCGATTCGGGCGGAAAGTGCCACAGAAGGCCAGGCCAAGCCAATGCTTCAAAAATTGAACAATTCCAATGGTTTGTTAGGAAATATTCTTAAGATTTCCGGGCCTTTGCCAACGGATGAGCGCGCGTCATCAGCGATGCCAGACGGCCCTGTGCCACATGCGTATATATCTGGGTGGTGGCGATGTCGGCATGGCCCAGCAGGGTCTGGACGCTGCGCAGGTCCGCGCCCCCTTCCACCAGATGTGTGGCAAAGGCATGGCGCAGCACGTGCGGCGACAGCTTTGCGGGATCAATCCCCGCCTTCGCCGCCAATACCTTCAGCAGCTGGTGCAGCCGGCGCCGGGTAAGATAGCCCTCGGCGCTGCGCGAACAGAACAGATAACGCTCAGCCTTTTTCGCGCGCGCACCTTTGGGGAGAAAATCCTCGCGCACCGCCAGATAGGCCGCCATCGCGTCTTGCGCCGCTTGGGACAGCGGCGCGAAGCGTTCCTTCCTTCCCTTGCCGACAACGCGAAGAAAGCCATCGCGCGCCTGCGCCGCGGCAAGCGGCAAGCCCGCCAGTTCGGAAACACGCAAGCCCCCGCCATACAGCATTTCCACAATCAGCATCAGCCGCGCCGCTTCCGCTGTTTCACCCGCCGCGGCGGCCAGCAATCGCTCCACTTCCTCGCCGCTGAGAATTTTGGGAAGCGGACGTCGTGGCTTAGGTGCGGCCAGGGTCAGGGTGGGATCGTCCCCGCGAAAGCCTTCGGCGTAGAGAAAGCCGTAGAACTGGCGCAGGGCCGAAAGCTTGCGCGCCTGGGTACTGGGCGCGGTACTTTTCACCAGCCCCGCCAAAAAGGTTTGGATCTCCCCGCGGTCTGCTTTGGCGGGGTCGGTGTGACGCGCCAACTCCGCCAGGTCCCGGGCATAAGCGGCCAGCGTATTGGCCCCGGCGCCTCGCTCTGCGCTCATCATGTCGAGAAAGACCTCGATCAGGTTGCTGGAGCGGAGTTCGGGACGCGGACTCATGGCAAAGCTTTAGCACAGCCTGTCTTTCCTGTATGGGACGGCGATGGGCCTGAACCGCACCGTGGCTTTGGTAGGCTTGATGGGCGCCGGCAAGACCTCTGTCGGCAAGCGGCTGGCTGCGCGCCTTGGCGTGCCCTTCAAGGACGCCGATCATGAGATTGAAGCGGCCGCCGGGCTCACTGTGGCGGAGATTTTCGAAAAACATGGTGAGCCGGAATTCCGGGCCGGGGAGCGCCGGGTGATTGCCCGCCTGCTGGCGGATCCGCCGCATATTCTGGCAACCGGCGGCGGCGCCTATATGGATGCGTCCACTCGCGCCGCCATGAAGGACAAGGCCTTCACCATCTGGCTGCGTGCGCCGGTGGCATTGCTGCTGGCCCGCGTCAGTAAGCGCCAGACCCGCCCCCTTCTCAACAATAGCGATCCGCAAGGAACGCTGGAACGCTTGCTGGCGGAGCGCACGCCGGTCTATGCCGAAGCCGATTATGTGCTGGACAGCATCGAAGGACCCCATTCCGTTGCTGTCGAGCAGGTACTGAAAGAACTGAAGGCGCGCGGCATCGCCGTGGAAGAAGCGACGACATGAGCGAGATCATCCCTGTTGGACTAAGCGCACGCAGCTATGAAATTCATGCCGGTCCCGGCATGCTGAGCAAGGCCGGCAGCCTTTTACAGCCGCTGACGCGGGCGCGCATTCTCCCGGTGGTGACGGACGAAAATGTTGCCAGGCTGTATTTGGACGCGCTGTTGGACGGTCTGCGTGCTGCGGGGTTGACGGGCAGGCCAATCATCCTGCCCGCAGGGGAAGGCAGCAAAAGCTTTGCCGGCCTGGAGCGCGTGACCGGTGAACTGCTTGACTTGGGGCTGGATCGCGGCGGACTGGCGATCGCCCTGGGGGGCGGTGTAATCGGCGATCTCACCGGTTTTGCCGCCGGTGTCTTGAAGCGGGGTGTCGCCTTTGCTCAAATTCCCACCACGCTGCTGGCGCAGGTGGATTCTTCCGTCGGCGGCAAGACCGCGATCAATGCGCGCCAGGGCAAGAACCTGATCGGGCTGTTTCATCAGCCCCGCCTTGTCATTGCCGATATCAGCCTGCTTGGTACTCTGCCTCGCCGCGAACTGCTGGCGGGTTATGCGGAAGTGGTGAAATACGGTGCCCTGGGTGACGCCGATTTCTTCGATTGGCTGGAGGCAAGTGCCGCGGCCGCTTTGGGCGGTGACGAACAGGCATTGCTGCATGCCGTGGTCCAATCCTGCCGGATGAAGGCCGCCATTGTTGCCCGCGACGAGCGCGAAACCGGCGAGCGCGCTTTGCTCAATCTCGGTCATACCTTCGGCCATGCGCTGGAGGCGGCTACCGGCTTTTCCGATCGCTTGCTGCATGGCGAAGGTGTCGCCATCGGCATGGCGCTGGCTTTCCGGCTCAGCCACAAACTGGGTCTTTGCTCCGGCCAGGATGCTGAACGATTCGCCCGCCATCTCGAGGCCGTGGGCTTGCCGGCGGCGATTGCCGATATTCCGGGCTCGCGCCCGTCGCCTGAAGAACTGCTGGGCCACATGGCGCATGACAAGAAAGCGGCTGATGGCAGGCTCACTTTCATTCTGGTCAAGGGAATCGGCCGGGCCTTCATCACCCGTGAAGTCCCTGAGGATGCGGTCCGCGATATTCTTGCCGCCTGAAAACTGGCATTGTCCACCGACCTGAAGGTGGACCCCATGTTCTTCGTCTATGCTCTCGCGCCTATAGCCTTGCTTCTTGCGGTATCGGCGGTCTTCGCCGCCGCCGAAACGGCACTGACCGGCGTCTCCCGTGGCCGCATGCACCAGTTGGAACAGGATGGCAGCCGGGCCGCCCGGATCGTCAATCGCCTGGTGTCCAACCGTGAGCGCATGATCGGCGCCATTCTGCTGGGTAATACCTTTATCAATATCCTGGCTTCCTCGCTGACCACAGCCTTGCTTGAGGACCATCTGGGCAAGAACGCCGTCGCCATCACCACGATAGCTATGACGGTGGTAATCCTGATTTTCGTCGAGGTGCTGCCCAAGACGCTTGCCATCGCCCGCACGGATACCGTAGCGCTGGCTTTGGCGTGGCCGCTGCAATTCGTGATCGGTCTGCTGGCACCCATTGTCGGTTCGGTGCAATGGCTGGTGTGGCGGGTGTTGTGGCTGGTCGGCGTGCGCGAACAGGATCCGGAGGCAACCAGCGAGGCGGCGCATGAGGAAATCCGCGGCGCAGTGGCGCTCCACCACCAGGAAGGTAATGTCGAGCGCGA
>JAFAVT010000039.1 GCA_019242275.1 Alphaproteobacteria bacterium | reverse complement strand
ACAATGGCGAAGGCATGAATGAAGAGGTATTGGCGCGCGCCACGGAGCCCTTCTTTACCACCAAAGGCGTCGGAAAAGGCACTGGTCTCGGTCTTTCCATGGTGCATGGCATGGCAGGGCAGATGGGCGGGCGGCTGGTGTTGAAGAGCCGGCCAGGCGAAGGGACCGTGGCCGAGATGTGGTTGCCAACCGCGGCCGGTGATGGTGCCGCCGCCTCTGCGGAGGATGAGAAGACAGAGGCGCCATCGGCCAGGATGCTGAGGATTTTGGCGGTGGACGATGACGCACTGGTGTTGTTCAACACCGTCGCCATGCTGGAAGAATTGGGCCATGTGGCGCTGGAGGCCCATTCCGGGCCACACGCCTTGGAAATCCTGCGCCGCGAAAAAGTTGACCTGGTGATCACGGATCAGGCCATGCCGCAGATGACGGGGGTGCAGTTGCTTGAAAATGTGCGCGCTGAATGGCCTGGGTTGCCCGCCATCCTGGCGACCGGCTACGCCGAACTGCCTGGCGGCGCCGGTGCCGGCCTGCCCAAGCTCAACAAGCCCTTCTCCGAGCACGCCTTGGCGCGCGCCATCGCCGCTCTCAAACTAACCTGAGCTCAGCGGTCCAACAGCTTTTCCAGACTCGATAGTTCGTCTGCCTCGCGCGCCGGCTTATCCCAGCGGATGCGATGGATGCGAGGAAAGCGCATGGCAACGCCGGATTTGTGGCGAGAAGAGCGGTTAAGCCCCTCAAATGCCACTTCCAGCACCAGGCCGAAATCCCATCCTGCCCGGACTGAACGCACCGGGCCGAAGCGTTCCGCCGTGTGATCGCGAACGAACTTGTCCAACTGCTTCAATTCCTCGTCGGTGAAGCCGAAATAGGCCTTGCCGACAGGCGTAAGGTGGCGTTCGCCATTCTCGTCCTCCTTCCACACACCGAAGGTAAAGTCGGAGTAAAAGCCCGAACGCTTGCCATGCCCGCGCTGGGCATACATCAACACCGCATCAATCAAGTGCGGGTCACGCTTCCATTTGAACCAGGGTCCCTTCGGCCGGCCGGCTTCGTAGATAGAGTCCCAGCGCTTCAACATCAGGCCCTCGGCCAAGGCCGGATCGCCGGCGGGCGGATTGGCACGCAAGGCCCGCAATTCCTCCCAACCGGCGAAAGGCTGCAACGGCGACAGGTCGAAGCGATCCTTCGATAATCTGGCAGTGAAGGCTTCCAGGCGTTCGCGCCGCTGGCGGAAGGGCAGCGATCGCAAATCTTCCGACCCGTCCATCAAGAGGTCATAGACACGCACAAAAACAGGGTATCGTGCTTGCAAAGCCGCATCGGCGGTTTTGCGGTTCAGGCGTTGCTGCAGATCGGCAAAACCGGCGACGCCCTTCGTGCCCTTCACCAGCAATTCGCCATCCAGCACACCCTGAAAGTTCATCGCGGCCAGAAGATCGGGAAAACTCTTACCGATATCATCGCCGGTGCGGCTCCACAGCCGCTTTTCGTCGCCTTCATGGGCCGCCTGGACACGGATACCATCCCACTTCCATTCCGCCGCATAGTCGGTAGCGTCGAGGACGGACAAGTCTTTTTCCTCATCCAACGCCTGGGCCAGCATCACTGGCCGAAAGCGCGCCGGCGCCTCTGCGGTAGGTTTGGCACTGCGCTTTTCCAGCCAAGCGAAGAGGTCTTCATAGGGCGCGTGCTGACCATGCCAGACTTCCTCGATGGCCTCGACCGCTACACCGCCCATGGCCGCCAGCGCCTGCTTGGCAAGGCGGGCAGAAACCCCGATGCGCAGCCCGCCGGTGAGCAGCTTCAGCAGCGCCCAACGCCCATCGGCATCCAGCGCGTCAAGCCAGCGCTCCAATAGCGCTTGTACTTCCCGGCGTGACGCGGAGCGCAAGGCGTCCACCACCTCGGGCAATTCCGGTTCACGGTTGGCACCCGGTAGGGCGGGCCAGACCAGCGCCACGGTTTCCGCAAGGTCGCCGACATAGTCATAAGACAAGGAAAACAACACCCCATCCATGCGCGCCTCCACGGCCTTGCGGATAAATTGCGGCTTAGCCTCGTTGAATGTGAGCGCGCCTGTTAGGCTGGCGAGGGCCCAGCCCCGTTCAGGATCAGGCGCAGCGGAAAAATAATCGCGCAGCAGGGTGAGCTTGCCGTTGCGGGCAGGCGTAAAGGCCAGGCGATCCAACAGGCGTGCGAAGGCGCGCATCAGGATTCGCCTTCCTCTTCGTCATACCCCACCAGGGACAGG
>JAFAVT010000190.1 GCA_019242275.1 Alphaproteobacteria bacterium | reverse complement strand
TCAGACCGTGACATTTGCCGATCCCAACATCTTTCCCGAAAGCATCACCGCCCTGCCCGACGGCACCGTCATCGCCGGCGGCATGTTGAGCCACTTCATCTATCGCGCCAAACCAGGCGCAGCGACGGCCGAACGCTGGATTGACCTGACCAGCCTGGGCAGCGCCACCTGGGGCGTGCTGCCCGACAGCAAGACCAACACGCTTTATGCCTGCACGGCAGAATTCCCTCTGCCCGCCAAGATCACGCCGCCGATCAAGGAGCGGCACACCAGCCTGCGCGCCTTTAATCTGAAGACCGGCGCGCTCAAGGCCTCCTGGGCGCTGCAGGGCAAAACCAATTCCTGCAACGACATCACGGTGGGGCCGGACGGCAGCGTCTATGTCAGCGACATCGGCAATGGTGAAATCCAGCGACTGAGACACGGCGCCGAGACCATGGATGTATGGTTGAAGACGCCGGAACTGGCCAATGTGGATGGCATCGTGTTTCTGGGCCGCACGCTCTATGTCAGCAACGTTTCGACCAGCAAAATCTATCGCATCCCGATTAACCGCGACGGCGCGGGCGGGGCGCCGGTGGAAGTGACGCTGTCGCAGCCGATCAAGGGCCCCGACGGGGTGCGGGCCTGGAACGGCAAGCTCTATGTGGCGGAGAATGGCGCCAACCAGATTTCCGAACTGACCCTCAAAGGCGACACCGCAACGGTGAAGGTGCTGGGCACCGGCTATCAGACTGCCACCGGCGTGGCGCCGGCCGCCAAGACAGTGTGGGTGGGGGAATCGAAGCAGAATTACTGGCGCGACCCGGCCCTGGCCGATGCCAACCCCAATCCGTTCAAGCTCTATTCTTTGCCGATGCCGGCGAGCGGAAAATAGCGGACGCCAAGCTCGCGAAGCGGCGCGGCAGGCTAATCCGGCGTATCCACCACCAACAGTCGCTTGGGAGCGGTGCCGACCTTGAGGCGGTAAAGCTCTTTCTCGGTCTTGGGATCAAACACCGACACCGTGTCGTCATCGGCGTTGCTGATGCCGGCAAAGCGGCCATCCTTCGACATGCTGATCCAGTTGGGACAGGCGCCAGTGGCAATCTTGTTCGAGAGTTTGCGGCTGGCGACGTCATAAATATAGATGCCGGCATCGGCGACGGAGGTGATCCACAGCTTGGCGCCGTCGCGGGTCAGAGAAATGCCATGCGTCGGGGTGTTGGGTGGCTCGATACGGCAGGCCATGAAGCTCATGGCCGGCAGCGCCACTTCCGCCATGCTGGACTTGCCGCGATCCACGATGGCAACGCCATGCAGACCGCTGAGAGCGGTATAAAGCGTCTTCTCGTCGGCGCTGACAATAAAGGGCCGCGGCTCGCCCGCCACCGGAACGCGGTCGGTGATGGTGAGGGTCTTCATGTCAATGCGGTTGATGCGATAATTCTCTAACTCCTCGCACCAGATCACGCTGTTGGAGCCGCCTTCCGGGGTGAAGCAATTGTGGGGATGGCGAGTGGGCAGGGTCTTGACCACCGCCTTGCGTTCCATGTCCACGATGGCAATCAAATTCGCCGGACCCAGGATCGGCACCAGGACATAGCGCCCGTCGGACGTGGAAGCGCACTGATTGGGCTGGCCCGGCAGGGCAATGGTGTCGGTCGCCTTGTTGCTGGCGGTATCAATCACCCTGAGGGTATGGTCGGACTCCACCGTGGCGAAGACGTGGCGGCCGTCGGCGGGGGCGCAAACGCCATGCACCAGATGGCCCAGCGGGATGGTGGCGGTCACCTTGCGGGCGGCCAGGTCAATCACCGAAACGTCGCTGCCGCCGCTGTTGCCGACATAAAGCATGGTCTTGGCCTCGGCCGGCAATGCCAAGGCCGCCAAAATCAGGACTGCAAGCCATTTGTGCCGCATGATGCCCTCCCCTTTATTGCGGGGGAGCCTAGCGCAAAGGCGGCCAGCAGAGAACCGGCCTTGCAAGCCTCTAACTTCGAGGTATATGTTACCTCTAACTTAGAGGTATAGCGGCATGGCGCGCGAACCCAATCCCAACTTCATGGCCGGGGTGCCGGAATTGATGATCCTGCGTCTGCTGCAGGAGCGGGAAATGTATGGCTATGAGATTGTGCAGGCCATCCGGGCCGAGACCGGCGATGTGGTTTCGATCGGGGAAGGCGTTGCCTATACCGTGCTGCATGCGCTGGAGCGTGAAGGGGCCCTGAAATCCCGCCGCCGCCGGGTCGAAGGCCGCAGCCGGATTTATTACGCGCTGACGCAGGCGGGCCTGAAGCGCTACCAAAATCTGGCCGGCACCTGGCTGACGCTGGCCCGCGCCATCCAGACGGTCATCAAACAGGATTCATTTCAGACATTTATTCAAACATTCATCATGGGAGGCCATCATGCAGCCGTTTGAAAATGTGCGCGAAGAATTGCTGAAGGCTGGGATCGCCGCCGGTGCCATCAACCGCTATGTCATCGAATTGCGCGAGCACCTGGCGGACCTCACGGCGAAAGAACGCGGCAATGGCGGCGACGCCATGGCGCGCGCCCGCACGCTGATGGGCAGCGACACCCAATTGGTCCAGGCGATGCTGGACCGCAAGCCGCCGCGCGCGCTGTCGGTGAAGGCGCCCTGGGCGGTGTTCGGCCTGGCGCCGGTGGTGGCCATTGTTGCCCTGTCGTGGCTGATTGCCATGGCCATGATGCGGCTGATGTGGCCGATGCGCGATCTGATGCCGGCGCAGATGCCGGGTAGCTACCAGGCTCTGATCGCCGGGGTAACCATTTTTACCGGATATCTCATCGGTCCGTTGTTGGCGGCGACTTCCATCGCGATTGCCTTGCGCCAGCGCCTGTCTTCGGCCTGGGTCTGGATGGGCCTTGTCCTGATCGCACTGTTCAGCGGTTTCTTCGCCTTCCATGCGCCCGATGCCGAGCGGCCCATGTATGGCGCGGCGCTGGTGGTAATGCATGGGGGGCGCGTTGATCCCACGGGGACCTTAATTTTGGTGGCGCTACGGGCCGGCATACTGTTCACCCTCTCAGCCATCGCCTGGCGTATGCTCAAGGCACGGCAGACCGTCACCACCTGACCGCGGAACCTATCGCCGCGAGGCCGGTTTCATTGACGCGCAGACCGAGAGTACGGGCTGCCGTAAACGAGAGATCGCGCGCTTATGCGGCCGATAACAGCCTTTTTCGTTGCCGCACTGGCGATCTCGTTGTCTGTCGCAGCGGCCGCGCAATCCGACAGTGCGGACTGGCAAGCCTGCAGCGGCGATACCGACAGCGACAGCGTGATTATCGCCCGCTGCAACGCGGTTATCAGGTCCGAAGATTCATCGGCCGAACACAAGGCGGTCGCCCATAAAAATCTGTGCCTGGCCTACAACGACATGGGAAATCATGACCGCGCCATCGGGGAATGTGATGAAGCCATAAAACTTAACCCCGAAGATGCTGAGGCTTTTGTGTTTCGTGGCCACGCCTATTTCAACAAGGACGACTTTGATCGCGCAATCCTCGATTATGACAGGGCCATTGCGCTTGGTTCAAAAGCGGCAACGACGCTGGTGCAGCGCGCCGCAGCCTATCACAGGAAAGGCGACGAGGATCACGCCATTGCCGATCTCGAAACGGCAATTCAGATCAACCCCAAAGATCCCATTGCCTTCTATCTCCGGGCCGCGGCCTATCAGGCTGTCGGCTTGCCCGATCGGGCGATGCAGGATTTTGATTCGGCGTTAACACTTGCGCCAAACTTTGCCGATGCACGCTATCGCCGCGGCATCCTCAGAAAACAGATGGGGGATAATGCGGGCGCCGAGAAGGACATCAGGGAAGCCAGGCGGCTGGATCCCAGGCTGGGAAAATGAATTGCCTCCTGTCCGGGCCGAATGGCTTAACCGCGCTGGTCAATAACCCATGTGGTTTTTTTGGCCGACTTAAGGAAACAGGTTCAAGGGCTGTCGCGTTATCCTGCTCGATCGCAAGGCGAGTTCGCAGCTCGTGAGGATTGTCCTCATGCAGGATTCGCCAAATAGCCGGCAGGTGAATCATGTCCAGAGCGCCCAAAAAATATGCACTTCTGTTTGCAGCCCTTCCCATCGGACTACTGGTATCGGGATGCAGCGTGAGCGGTGATGCAATCGGCTATGCCGGCATCCAGCAAGTCGCCGCCGGCAATTGGACTGCGGCCCGTGCGTCCTTTGACGCCGATTACAATACCTATTCCGGTCATCCCATCGCTGTCTTCAACAAGGGCGTGACCTATCATCACGATGGCAACATTGACAGCGCCGATACACTGTTCAGCGAGGCGGTGGTAAGGGGCAAAGGTTACCACCCCGACATCACGCTGGAACCCGAAGGCGGGCGCGAGCCGGTGGTGCCGACCTTGGCTGCGCTCACGGTTTCCGAGCATGCCTGCAACCGGCTGCACCGCGACAACAAGCTCGATCCCAATTGCGGTGACCGCATTGTCGCCGTGGTGGAACCCGAGGCTCCGCCCGCTGTTGTCGCCGAAGCCGAGGCTGCGCCGGAACCGGCAGTTGAGGCCGAAGCCACGGTGGCTCCGCCTCCCAAGAGATCCCGCCACTAGGAAAACTGCTTGATGCGATGCGTCTCTCGCGGTGCAGCCAGGTGTTACAAAATTATTCCGTGAAAATTGTTGCGGGATTTTTGGCCCTGGGCATCGCGAGTACGCTCGCTCTGCCAACCAGCGCTTTCGCGAAAAGCAAACCGTCTCATACCGCGACCAGCACGAAAGCTGACCGCCTTGCGGGCGTTACGGTTTCAGTAAAAGCGCAACAGATGGCGGCGTGGATTTTGGATTCCGGCGACAATGGCGGCCTGCCCTTTATCATCATAGACAAGCCGGCAGCGAAGGCGTTCGTTTTCAGCAAGGACGGTCAGCTTCTGGGAGCGGCGTGGGTGCTGATTGGCCTGGCGCGCGGCGATGATTCGCTTCCCGGGATCGGAACGATGCCGCTCTCAGCGATCACGCCAAAAATGCGAACCACGCCTGCGGGACGCTTCGTGGCCAGGCTGGGGCAGGACCTTGATCCGGCGGAAGTGCTCTGGGTGGACTATAACAATGCCATCTCGCTTCACCGCGTCATCAACACCGATCCTTCGGAGCGGCGGCTGGAGCGCATCGTCTCGCCAAATCCCAGCGATCACCGGATTTCCTTTGGCTGCATAAACGTGCCCATCCCGTTCTTCGACAAGGTCGTGAAGCCGACATTTCAGGAGCAAAAGGGGGTCGTCTATATTCTCCCCGACGCCAACACGCTTCAGGCGGTCTTTCCGAACTATTACGATGTGAGAGATACCGCCCATCCCGGCGCGGACTAACCACTATTGGGTTTTGGGTGAGTACTTTCCCAACCTCGCCATGGCCGGCCCCCGAGCCGGCCATCCAGGGCCGCAAGCGTATTTGTTGCTCTGGATGGGCTGGTCGTGAAGTTTTACCCTCGGGCCGCGCTTTGCGCGGACCCGGGGGCCCGCCCATGGTGAGTAAGAGAGATTGCAGCTAAACCGAGCTGCTCTTAACGCACCGGCGCAAGGTCAATTGATCGCCATGACCTTGTGCGCATTGTCTATGGACCAGGAGTTCAAGCGGCTGAGAAAGCTTTGACCCAGGAGCAAATGGCTGCGCTCTGGGGAAATCCGCACCGTGACGTCATGCACCACCGTGCCGCCGATGGCGATTGAGCTTATCCGGTAGATGTCCGAGGAAACCTTGGAGCCGTCCGCCAGCATGTAGGTCTTGCTGCCCAGCAGATCGCTTGCCTTCAGGGCACCAAGCTCCTTCAGACGGGACGCGATCTCGGCCGGAAGGCTGACATCGGCCGAACCGCTGTCAACGATGAACTTCTCCGTCAGAACACCATTGAGAAGCGCAGGAACTACAAAGGCGCCGTTGAAGGGTTCCAGGGGTATCGGCTGGGGCGCCGGTTCCATGCGTGGATCGGCCATGGCCGGCCCAGCCAGCAGCATGAGCACCAACATTGCTCTGATCATTGGGATTCGCCGTCAGCCTGATCTTCGACGGCGCAGATTTAGATCAGCTGGCGGAGCGTTGCAAAAGAATCCGCGCGTGAAACCGAAGTTCCCTGACAGAACATCGCGCGCGGGTTCCCGATCAACTGTGGGCGATGCGGATGCCGGCGATGTCGCCGATCAGGCCAAAGGCCTGCAGCAGCCACAGCACCACCACAATCACCACCACAGCGTTGAGGATACCTTTGATGGTGGATTGCATGGGGATGTAGGTGTTGATCAGCCAGAGCAGAACGCCCACGACGATGAGGACGGCAATAATGGTAAGCAGGGACATGAGAACTCCCTGAAAATGGTCTCGCGGGGACAACGGTTATCGGTGGAAGAAAGTTCCGTCCGTTAAATCGTGGAGCACTTCCGGCCGGATGGTGCTTTGGGGCATGGGCGGAGTATGCTTTCCTGATGAAATTACGCCTATGGCTGCCGATTGTTCTGGTGGACTTGGTCATCATCGCGGCGGGGTGCGCCTTCGCATGGTGGAAGGATCTGCCGATCTGGGCCGGAGCAATAATCGGCGTTGTGGCCATAGCCTTCAATAAATGGCTCCTCCGCTGGGAGGATGACCAGCCTGGAGGGTTCAACAACCCTTAGTCCTCGCTTGGAACCATCCTGGCCTCCCGTCAAACCGTAACAGCGCCAGATTGCAGGCATCGGAATGTCCCACCTGGGTGGCCCGCTGGAGTTCATACTCCGGCCGCGCGAAGCGCGGACCGGGGTACGGGCCATGACATCAGAATTAGGTGGGCAGCCTATAAACCGCCAACTGCGCCGCCTGGGGCGGGCCGGAAATCGGCACGGCAATATATTGGCGGCCATCCAGCGCATAGGTCATGGGCGAGCCGGTGACGCGGCAGGGCATGCGCACCGCCCCCACTTCATGGCCAGTCTTCTTGTCATAGGCGCGCAGCCACGCCCCCGATCTGCCGTCGGCGCCGGTGGTGTTGGTGCCGTCGCCGGCAATCACCAGTGTCTTGGTCACCAGCGTGCCCACCTTGCCCAGGCTGCCGGTGCGGGGGATGGTGAGGCCGCGCAAGGCCGGATTGTTCTTCACATCGTCCGGGGTTTCGCCATGGGCGATCTGCCAGACAATTTCGCCCTTGTTGAGATCAATCGCCGTGATGCGCCCATAGGGTGGCCTCAGGATGGAAAGCCCCTGCACGGTCAGGCGCCCACCGCCGCCACCGCCGCGGCCGCCGCGCCCACCGGCGGCGCGTCCCCCCGCAGGGGCCCCACCTTCACCAGGTGGCCGTTCGCTGGCAGGAAGTTCGGCAGCTTGTGATCCCGTCGCCGTCGCCACGCCCCAGACATGGGCAAGACCGGTCTTTTCGAAATCGCCGGGCAGCAGGCCGCGTACCGAATAGGCGTGGTTGGAGAAGATGTACATGACATTGGTTTCGGGATCGAGCGCGCCACCCGGCCACTGCGCTGCCCCGTCGGTGGCGGGAATCTGGATGGTGCCCAGCTTGTCCGGCCATTTGCTGACGATGGGCGGGGCATAGAGATGACCCCAATTGTAGTTCTTGAGGATGCTCAAGGCTTCCTGGCGCAGCGCCGGGGTGAAATCAATGATCTGGTCAATCGGCAGGCCTTGCACGTCAAAGGCCGGCGGCTTGGATGGAATCGGCTGGGTGGGGGAATACCATTCGCCGGGCACATCACCGATTGGCACCGGCGTTTCCGGAATTGGCCAGATCGGCTTGCCGTTGGTGCGGTCAAGCACATAGGTGAAGGCCTGCTTGCTGGGAATGGCAATCGCCTTGATGGTGCGGCCCTTCACCTTCATGTCATAGAGGATGGGCGCGCACATATTGTCGCGATCCCAGATGTCGTGATGCACCGTCTGGTAATACCAGCGGCGCTTGCCGGTTTTGGCGTCCACCGCAACGATGCAATCCGAAAACAGGTTGGCGCCGGGGCGGAAGGCGCCGTAATAGTCGTCGGTGGGCTGTTCGATGGCCAGATAAACCAGCCCCAGTTCGGGATCGGCGCTGTTCTGCGCCCAGTTGCCGGTGTTGCCCGTGGCTTCGGCGGAACCGTTCAGCCAGGTCTCATAGCCCTGCTCGCCCTTCTTCGGCACGGTATGGAAAATCCACAGCCGCTTGCCGGTCTTGACGTCAAAGCCGCGGACATAGCCCTTCACATGCCGGGCGATGGTGACAGTGGCGGAATGGGCCGCGCCCACCACCACGACATCGCCCACCACTAGCGGCGTGGAATGCAGACCAATTTCCTGTCCGGCGCCGTCGCCTTCCAGGTTGATGTCCTGGTCATCATCCTTTTTGAGGTCCACCACGCCATTGATGCCGAAGGCGGGATCAATCTTTCCCGTCCTGGCATCGAGCGAAATCAACTGATAGCCGATGGTGACGTAAAGAATGCGCTCGGCATTGCCATCGCTCCAATAGCTGACGCCATGGCCGCTGCCGGGACGTGGCGCCATTTGGCCGCGATGGCCTTCATCAAAATCAAAGCGCCATTTCTGGGCCCCGGTGCGGGCGTCCAGCGCCAGCACGGCGCGCTTGAGGCCGGCGGTGGTGTAAAGCACACCGTTCACCACCAAGGGCGTTGCCTGCAAATTGACGTCACCCGGCTCGGCATAACTCCAGGCCAGTTCCAGGCGGTTGAAATTGTCGGCATTGACCTGGTTCAACGCCGAATAACGCAAACCCTTCTGATCGCCGCTATAGCTTTTCCATTCACCATTCGAAGTGTCGTAGCGGACGGGCTTGCGGCCCGTCTTCTTCACCGCCGGCTTCGGAGCCGGCGCCTCGGCGGAAAGAAGGCCCGTAGCGGCAGCCGCCAGCAAACCGGCATTGAGTTCGCGGCGGGAGAATTTGCGGGTCATGCGTTATTCCACCGGGCCGCCGACGGTGGTGTAGCCGGTGCCGCTGCAACCCAGTGGACCAAAGCGGGCGAATTTCTGCACGCGTTTGGCGGTGTCCACTTCGGCCGTATAGATGTTGCCCTTCGAATCCACGCTGACCTGGTGCAGCCAGTGGAATTGACCGACCTGGGTGCCGCTGCGGCCAAAGCGCCCCAATTCCTGCAAATTGCTGCGGTTGAGGATGTAGATCGTCATGTTGGAATTGTCGCCGACATAGAGGCAGCTCTGCGCCTTGTCGGTGGAGAAGTTGATGGAAACAGCGGTGCCCGGAATGGAGGTGTTGGTGTGCTCGCTGATGAACTGCTCCGCCAGGAAGCCGCACTTGCCCGCCTCGCCATTGGGATTGCTGCAAGTCTGGCCCAGATTGGGATCAAGGGCATTGAAGACCTGAATGCGGTTATTGCCGCGGTCGCAGACATAAAGCTTGCCGTCATTGGCGATCTTCACGCAGTGCACCGGGTTGCGGAAAAAGGCCGGCTTGTGGTTACCCTTGTTGAAGTCGTTGATGTAGGGACCGGCCGCGGCGGCGGCGGCATCATCCACCGGATTGTTGCCATAGGCGCCGATGGAGCCGATGTATTTTCCGGTATCGGCATTCACGATCAGAACATGGCGGTTGGTGTAGCCGTCCGAGACATAGAGACGGTGGGTTTTGGGGTCCACCACCATGTCGGTCGCCCGGTTCAGCACCGGCGTGCCGTTGAGGCCGCTGTCCTTGTCGTTGGTGGTGGGAGCGGTCGGCAAGCCGCCGATCCGCATTTTGAAATTGCCCTTCATATCGAACTTCAGGACAAAGCCGTCGCTGCCGGGGCCATGGGTTTGCCACGGCGCCGGACCGGCGGCGCCACGTCCGGCGCGCCCGCCCCGGGCAGCAGCCGGCGGCGCAGCACCAGGCGCGGGCGGCGCGGCACCACCGCCGCCATTGCCGGAAATCCAGACATTGTCCTGGTAGTCCACATAAATGCCGTGCTCGCTGTTCGGCCAGATGCAGCCATCGGCCTCGCGGCAATGGGCGGCCAGCCAACCGGGATCGGAGGGACCGCCCCAGGCCTGCAAAAGCTTGCCCGCGGTATCGAATTCCAGCACCGACGGCGCCGCCCGGCAGCAATCGGAGGTAGGACCGTTGGGACGGGGAAAGCCGATGCCGTTGACCGGCACGCCGGCTTCGTCACGCATTCCGGGAGCGGCATCTTCCAGACCGGCCTCCTGGTCGGTCATGGTGCGGGGGCGGTTGTAAACCCAGATATGATCGTGGCTGTCCACATAAAGTCCGCCGACCTGCCCCAAGCGCCAACTATGCGGCAGGGGCTGGGGCCAGGAGGGATCGGAAACAAAATTCGGCGTCTTTCCCGTCTTGGAGACGTGATAGACGCCGGTATCCTTGAGCAGACGGGCAACGCCCGCCTTCAAGACCGCCTCACCCTGCGCCCACGCCGCCAGGCTTAGCGAAGCCGATGCCGCAACTGCGAAGGCGGCCAGTGTCCATTGTGTCCGAAAGCCCATCGTCCCCACCCCGTATTCGTTTTCCCGCGAGGTTGGGGCTGCGCCCTTCGCCTGTCAATCGCTCCGGCTATTTGTCCTGCGCATCGTTTGCGCTAAGCTCGCAGCCATCACCACTGCCTTGTGCGCAGCAGAACAAGAAATTTCCTGGGGGAGTCATCATGAAGTCGAAACTTCTGTCCGCGGTCACGCTTGCCTTGCTGGCTTCGGTCGCGCCCGGCCTTTCACAGCAAAAGGCCACCGTCGAAGACACCACTCGGGTGCAGGAGCTGGGCTATCAGGCGGTGCCGGGCTTCTTCAAGCCGCCCAAGGGCGAGTATTTCGGCGAGACCCAGGGCATTGCCACCAACTCCAAGGGTCATGTCTTTGTTTATTTCCGCGATCCGCAGACCCGGCTATGGGAATTCGACCAGACCGGCAAGTTCGTGAAGGAAATCGGCAAGGGCTATTACGGCTTCCTCTACGCCCATTCGCTGCGAGTGGACCGCCATGACAATATCTGGGCGGTGGATGAGGGCACCAACATGGTGACCAAGTTCGACCCCACCGGCACCAAGGTGCTGCTGGTCATCGGCTTCCGCCCGCCGGTGAGCGATCTGCTCACCACCGCCGGCGCGCCCACCGGCCCTGACGACAATTACGAGCTGTGCCGTCCTACCGATGTTGCCTGGGACATGCAGGACAATATTTTCATCTCCGATGGTTACTGCAACAACCGCGTCCTGAAGTATGACCCCAATGGCAAGTTCCTGGCCAAGAACGGCCAGCGCGCCACTGGCAACGGCACCAACCAGTACAACCTGCCGCACGGCTTGCAGGTGGATCGCCAAGGCAATGTCTATGTCGCTGACCGCGGCAACGCCCGTTATGTCGTGCTGGACAATAATCTCAACTGGAAAACCAGCTACAACAATTACGGCTCAGCCTGGTCGGACTGCATCAACACCGAAGGGCCGGAGCAATTCCTTTTCATGTCCAACTCCAATCCCAACGGCAACACACCAGGAAGCTGGGCTCAGACCGGCCAGATCTACAAGGCGCGGCTGGACGGCACCGTAATCGGCAAGTTCGGCCATGCCGGCAAGCTGGCGCCGGGCTTCCAGGTCGTCCACATGATGGACTGCCGCAATCCCAACACAATATTCGTCGGCGAAATCGAAAGCTGGCGTTCGCAGAAATTCGTGCTGGGCACGGGCAAGTAGAACCGGAACCGGCCAAGGGGGAGATTCAATTATGAAACGCTTAGGTTATTGCCTTCTGGCGGCTTCGGCTCTTAGCGCCACTGCCGCCCTCGCCCAGGGCGAGCTCAATTATACCGCCACCAGTCCGGTCAAATACCCGGCCAGCATCTACGCCGGCGAAGTGGCGGGCGTGGCTACCAATTCCAAGGGGCACATCTTCGTCTATCAACGGGCGGGCAATCCGTACGCCTCGCTGGGCGGCAGCCGCATCTTCGTCCATGGCCAGGACCAACTGCTGGAGTTCGATCAGACCGGCAAGTTCGTGCGTGAAATCGGCAAGGGCATGTATGCCAGTTTGGTTGCCAATTCCGTGCGGGTGGATTCCCACGACAATATCTGGGCGGTGGACCGTTCCAGCGGCATGGTGGTCAAATTCTCGCCCGATGGTTCGCAACAGGTGATGTTGCTGGGCAGAAAACCTGAAAGCATCAACATCACCATCGTTGGTGGGGGCGGTGGCGGCCGTGGCGCGGGTGGTGGCGGCGGCGGACGAGCCGCAGCGGCAGCCGGCGAAGGGGGCGGCGAAGCTGCTGCTCCACCAGCGGGCGGGCGCGCAGCCGCGGCGGCGCCGGCCGATGGTACGGCAGGTGGCCGTGCCGCAGCCGGCCGGGCGGCAGCAGCCGGCGGTCGCGGCGGACGGGGCGGTCCTCCCGGTGCCGGTGGGCGGCAGGATGTCTTTTCCGGCTCCAGCGATGTGGCTTTTGACGGCTCGGGCAACATCTTCGTCGCCGACGGCGTCGGCGCCAACAATCGCGTCGCCAAATTCACGCCCGACGGCGTTTTTGTCGAAAGCTTCGGCAAGACCGGCAGCGATGACACCAGCCTGAGCAGCGTGCGCTCCATCGCGGTGGACGCAATGGGCAATGTCTATGTCGCCGATACCGGCAACAAGCGCATCCAGGTCCTTTCCAATGACCTGACCCGCGTGGTGCGGACGATCACCGGTGTGGGTGACAATCCTGCCGCCATCTGCATTTCCGGCGGCGCCCATCCCTATCTCTATGTCTCCAACTCCAACCCGATGAATGACCTCGACCATGGCGGGGAAATTTACCGGCTGGAACTGACGGGCACGGTGACGGGGCGCTTTGGTCATGCCGGCAAGGAGCCGCGCGCTTTTGCTTCGGTGAACCAGATGGATTGCCGCCAGGCCAACACCCTTTACACTGCCGAAGCCGGCGCCTACCGGGTGCAGAAGGTGACGCTGCGCTAGCGCCGTTGTCATGGCCCACTTTATGTGGGCCATCCAGGGCAACAGAGGCGCTTTACGATCCCTGGATGGCCCGGTTAAACCGGGCCATGACATTTCGGGATTGGGTCAAAGCGGGTGAACTGACCGGAAGAAGGCGCCGGTGCCAAAACCGGCGCCTTTTTCGTCAATCAAAGTGAACACCGTGGCGTTCTCGATGCGGAACAGTCTGCCGCTGCGGCTGACGCGCCGCCCGCCATAGGCGCGGGTAAAGCCGTTGCGCTCGACCTCCGCCATGATGAGGGCGCGCGCGGCGCGATCCTCCTCAGGCGCGGTTTCGCACGAGGGCGTGCGCGTCAGCATTTCCCAATCCATCTCCCACAGATCAAGGGCAAAGCGGTTGCCATAGGTGAGGATGGCATTGGTATCGTGCGTGAGCAGGGCAAAATTGCCTTCCCAGACGCTGCGTCCCAGATCGGCAGGATCAAGCCCTGCCTCAGCCACCAGGTCGCCGCCGGTGATGCGGGCGAAAGCTTCCACGACGCGAGCAACAAAGCCGGACTGGAAATCATTGCCCGGCGCGGGCTGGTCCATGTTCACTGATAGATGTCCCGCCATGCCCACATATCGCGATAGGTGTTGCCACCTTTGAGGCCCAACTCCAGAGGGGTGCTGCCGCCCCGCTTGCGCTTCACCGCCACCAGCCGGTCAGATGGCGGGCGATGGCCTTTTGACCGGGCGGCGCTCAGCCGAGCGATCAGGATGCTGGCGAGAATCATTTGCGCCGCAGCATCCGCGCCAGCAGCAAGCCGGCGCCAAAGCCAAGCAAGGCAGCGATAGCAGCGAATTTCAGCACCAGACCGATCAACTTCAGCGCTCCGAACAGGATCAGGGCGCAGATCACGGCGACGATCAGTTCAAAGGTGCGCATAAAAACTTCTCCAAGACCGGCCAGCGAGCACAGCGAGCGCAAGCCGGCCAACCAACTTTCAGCAGCGGACCGTAAGTTGGATGGGCGGGTCAAGCCCGCCCATGGTGAATCGAGGAAAGGTGGTACAGTTGGGTGGGCTCGAACCACCGACCTCTCGCTCCGGGGCGCGCTTGGACGCGCGCCCGTCCTCGGCTGCGCCTCGGACCCACAATCCGGCGCGTGAAAAAATGGTACAGTCGGGTGGGCTCGAACCACCGACCTCCGGATCCACAATCCGGCGCTCTAACCAACTGAGCTACGACTGCTCGCAAGGGGGCGGAACCTATGGTTGGCATTGGCGAAAAGCAAGTTACCAGGCTCCTGTGTTTGGCATGGAAACCCATGGCTCGGCCGGGGCCAGTTTTGCACCCGCCTGAAGCAATTCGATGGAAATTCCGTCCGGCGAGCGGACAAAAGCCATCCAGCCGTCGCGGGGTGGGCGATTAATGGTGACGCCTCCATCCATCAGCCGCTTGCAGGTGGCATAGATATCCTTCACCTCGAAGGCCATGTGGCCGAAATTGCGCCCGCCGGTATAGGTTTCGGGGTCCCAGTTATAGGTAAGTTCCAGCTCCGGCGACTTTTCGCTTTGGGCCCGGCCTTCATCCTGCGGGGCGGCCAGATACACCAGGGTGAAGCGGCCTTGTTCATGGTCGGTCCGCCGGGTCTGCACCAGACCCAGCTTATTCACATAAAAGTCCAGGGCCGCATCCAGATCAGCAACCCGCACCATGGTGTGAAGATACCGCATCATCCCGTTCCTAAATATCTGCCGGCCAAGGAAAATCCGCCGCAACCGGGCGCCTTTTAACCATTGATTAACCCTGAGGGGCAACCCTGAAAGCTGAGTCTTCGGGGGCCTTGTCATGCGCCGCGCCGCTATCGTGCTGACCGGACATTTCCTGCTTTGCGGGCTGGTTTGGGCCACTGCCCAGGATCTGCGCTATCCGGGCGATCCGCCGCCGCCACCACCGCCGCTGGACGGCCCTTCCGATACGTATATCGCCTTGCGCGGCAGCCTCAGCTTTGACGGCAAGGGCAGCAATGTCAGCATCCCCACCACGCCCGCCGCCACCGCGCTTCGTCCCAGCCATGATGTGGGTGGCGGTGGTGCCATCGCTCTGGGGGCCGAACTGCCCTACGGCATCCGCCTCGAAACCGAAGCGCTTTATCGCAACCGACCGGTGAACAGCGTCAATCTGGGAGGCACCGTCCTGCCGGCCGGCGGCAACGTCCAGCAGGCGGCCGGCATGTTCAACCTGGTCTGGGCGCCGCAACTGGACGATCTGCCGGTGCGGCCCATGATCGGCGGGGGCATCGGCGGCGCTTATACCTATGGCCAGGTCACCGATCCCACCGGCGCCAATGTCTATCTTCAGCCGCGCGGCTGGCACCTCGCCTATCAGGGGATGGCCGGCCTGGAAGTGCCGCTTATGCCCGGCGCCAGCCTGACGGCAGCCTACCGCTGGCTGCACACCGACAATGTCGGGGCACGTTGCGGCGTTGCCGGCACGGCCACCCTGAGCTGCAAGAAGTTCGGCCTGGACGACCAAAGCGTGGATGTGGGCGTCAAGGTGGATTTGCCCTGACGGCCCGCGCCGACAGGCCTTGGATTTGGGCGGCCCACCGATAAAGTAGCGGCATGCGCCGCTGGTTCCTGCTGCTCGCCGCCTTTTTACTTCTGTCGGCCGGTGCCATTTTCTGGTGGTGGTCGCGTCCCCTGCCCGTTTTGAACGTCGTCACCTGGCCAGGAACCTATGGCCGCGCCCAGGCGGCGGCACAGATGCAAGCCTATGCGGCGGCGAAACGGGCTGATGTCCGCATCCAGCAATGGGCCGGCAATGGCACGCTGGAGGAGTTGCAGCGCGCCATTGAGACCCATCACGCCGGCGATGTGGTGGACCTGGAAATGCCGGTGGCGGTGGCGGCCTGCAAGGCGGGGCTGCTGGAGCCGATTGACGCCGCCACCTTGCCGGCCGGCGATGATGGGACGGCAGCAAAGGATGATTTCTACGGGGGCCTGATCAGCCCCTGCTGGGTGGCAAGTGCCCTCTATAGCCAGATGGTCATATGCACCAAACCATGTCCGGGCAACCTTTCCGATCTGTTCGACAGCGCGGCCATTGTGCCCGGGCCGCTCGCAGGAAAGGCCAGCCTGAACAACCTGCTCGCGCGAGCTGGCCACAACCGGAAGATCGGCCTGCAACGCACAGCCAAAGTGAATCTGGAAATGGCGCTGCTGGCTGACGGCGTGAATGCAAATCAAGTATATGCCCTGCTGGCAACAGATGCCGGCGTAGCCCGCGCCTTCGCCAAGCTCGACACGATCAAATCCAACATCGTCTGGTGGCGTAACGCCAGCGAGCCAGCCTCGCTTCTGCGGCGCGGACAGGTTGCGGCCACAACGATCCTTACCTCGGAGGCCCAGGCTGTCCTGCAAGACACCGACAAAACCGATCCGCAGAATAGACCTTGGTCGCTGATGGGGCAGCAATTCTATGAGGCCGATGTGCTGGCGTTACCAAAAAGCGATGCCAGGAAGGATCGGGCACTGGATTATCTGCGCTTTGCCACCGCATCAATGCCGCTGGCCAATATGGTGAAGTTCGCCCCTTACATGCCGCCGCGCAAATCCTCGCTGCCGCTGGTGGAAAAGCTTGCGCCATCGCCGTTGCGCGATTTCGTGATCGCGCAAAAAGGCGCGATGGACAAATCCTTCGCCATTGACGATGCCTTCTGGGACACGCACGGTACGGCGCTGGAAGCCCGCTTCCGCGCCTGGGCGAGTACGCCCTGATGGCGGGTTATACGCTGCGCCGCCTCGCCGGCGCGCTGCCCACGCTGTTCATCATCATCACGCTGACCTTTTTCATGATGCGGCTGGCACCGGGCGGGCCGTTTGATTCCGAACGGCGGCTGCCGCCCGAGGTCGAAGCCAACATCAAGGCGGCCTATAATCTCGACAAGCCGCTGATCACCCAATACGGGCTTTATCTCAAAAGGCTGGCGCACGGCGATCTTGGGCCCAGCTTCAAGAACAAGGATTTCACCGTCGCGCAACTGATCGGCACCGGCCTGCCGGTCAGCCTGAAGCTGGGCCTATCCGCCATGAGTTTGGCACTGCTGATCGGCTCCCTTTTGGGAAGCTGGGCGGCACTGCGCCAGAATTGCTGGCAGGACCATGCGGTGATGACGCTGGCGATGACCGGCATCACCATACCGACTTTTGTCACCGCGCCGCTGCTCAGCCTGGTCTTCGGCATCTATGGCGTCATGGTGTTTGGCCATGAATTTACCCTGCCGGTGGCGGGCTGGAATGGCGGCGCGCTGCGCAACATGATCCTGCCGGTAACGGTGCTGGCATTGCCGCAAATTGCCATTGTCGCCCGCCTGATGCGCGGCAGCATGATCGAGGTGCTGCGCGCCAATTATATCCGCACCGCCCGCGCCAAGGGGCTTTCCGCTCCACACATCCTGTTCGGCCATGCGCTCAGGGCGGCGGCGCTGCCGCTGGTGAGCTATCTGGGCCCTGCGACGGCCGGCATTCTCACCGGCTCGCTGATTGTGGAGCAGATTTTCGGCCTGCCCGGTATCGGCCGCTATTTCGTGCTGGCGGCGCTGGACCGCGACTACACCATGGTGCTGGGGGTGGTGGTCGTCTATGCCGCCCTTATCATTCTGCTGAACTTCATCGCCGACATTCTTTACGCGGTGCTTGATCCGCGGGTCCGGCTTTCGTGATCGCGACAGGTTCAACCCAAAACGCCGAGGCCCTGGTACGGGCGGTGCAAGGCCGTAGCCTGTGGCGCGACGCCTGGGAGCGGTTGAAAAGAAACCGTGCCGCCATGGCCAGTATCGCTCTCCTCGCCCTGATCGCGCTGCTGGCTCTGCTGGCGCCCCTGCTCTCGCCTTACGGCTTCAGCGAAGTGAATTACGACCTGATCACCTGTGCCCCGCCCTGGTGGCCGGCAGGCGCCGAGTGTATCGCGCCCGGTCATGTCTTCGGCACCGACGCAGTAGGGCGCGACCTTTTTGAGCGGGTGCTCTATGGCGCCCGCATGAGCCTGGCCGTAGGCCTGGTGGCGACACTGGTTTCGCTTCTGATCGGTGTCGCGTACGGCGCCACCGCCGGTTATCTGGGCGGACGGATTGACGATGTGATGATGCGGCTGGTGGACATTCTCTATTCCCTGCCCTTCATCTTTTTCGTCATCATCCTGATGGTGATGTTCGACCGCAATCTCTTGCTGCTGTTCGTCGCCATCGGAGCGGTGGAATGGCTGACCATGGCGCGGATCGTGCGCGGCCAGGCAATTTCCCTCAAGCAGAAAGAGTTTGTCGAAGCGGCGCGGGCCGGCGGCGTTTCCGGTGGGGGCATCATTTTTCGCCACATTATCCCCAACGCGGTGGGGCCGGTGGTGGTCTATGTCACCCTTACCGTGCCCGGCGTGATCCTGACGGAAAGCTTTCTCTCCTTTTTGGGCTTAGGCGTGCAGGAACCTCTGACCAGTTGGGGGGTGCTGATTTCCGACGGCGCCAACCAGATGCAAAGCGCGCCCTGGATGCTGATCTTTCCCGCCCTGTTGATGGCGGTGACCCTGTTCTGTTTCAATTTCATCGGCGACGGCTTGCGTGACGCCTTGGACCCGCGCGACCGATGACTCCGCTGCTTGAGATCACAGGGCTTGATATCCGCTTCGCCACCCCGGACGGCGAAGTCCATGCTGTAAAGAATGTCAGCCTTTCCATCGGCAGCGGCGAATGTGTGGGCGTGGTGGGCGAGAGCGGTTCAGGCAAGAGCCAGCTTTTCCTGGGGGCGTTTGGCCTTTTGGCCGCTAACGGCCGCGCCAGCGGAAGCGTGCGCTTTCGCAGCAGGGAGATTTTGGGCACGTCGCAGAAACAGCTGAATGCCATTCGCGGCGGCGCTGTCACCATGATCTTTCAGGACCCGCTGACCGCCCTGACGCCGCACATGACGGTGGGACGGCAAATCATGGAAGCCTTGATCCTGCATCGCCATGTCACCCGCGCCGAGGCAACGCAGCGAACCCAGGAAATGCTGGAGCATGTCCGCATCCCGGAAGCGGCGCGGCGGATGAAGCAATACCCGCACGAGCTTTCCGGCGGCATGCGCCAGCGGGTGATGATCGCGATTGCCGCCATCACCGGCCCTGATCTGCTCATCGCCGATGAACCCACCACCGCTCTGGATGTCACGGTGCAGGCGCAGATTCTGGAAATATTGAAGGCCTTGCGGGCCGAACAGAACACCGCCATCGCCCTGGTCAGCCACGACATGGGCGTGATTGCCAGCATTGCCGACCGGGTGGCGGTGATGCGCCGGGGGGAAATCGTGGAAGCGGGAGAGGCGCGGCAAATCTTTCACGCACCCCAGCATGACTATACCAAAATGCTGTTGGCGGCGGTGCCGCGGTTGGACCGCGATTCCGGCCCGCGCTCTAATCATGGCGAAACACTGCTGGCGGTTGAGGATATACACGTCGCTTTTCCGATCAAAAGCGGGCTGTTCGAAAAGACCCGCAAACTCAAGGCGGTGGATGGCGTCAGCTTCACGCTGCGTCAGGGAGAGACGTTGGGTGTGGTGGGCGAATCCGGCTCGGGCAAATCCACCTTGGCGCGGGCGGTGCTGAAACTACTGCCGGCCGGCAGCGGCCGCGTGGTGTGGATGGGCCGTGATCTGAATGACGCCGACCGGCGCGAAATCCGGGCCTTGCGCGGCGACATGCAGATCGTCTTTCAGGACCCGCTCGCCAGCCTTGATCCGCGCATGCCGGTTGGCCGCTCCATCGCTGAACCGCTAAAATCGTTGCGGCCGGAGCTTTCCCGGGACGCGGCGAACACGCAGGTCAAGGCGATGATGGCCCAGGTCGGTTTGGACCCAAGCTGGATCAACCGCTATCCCCATGAGCTTTCCGGCGGCCAGAATCAGCGGGTGGGCATTGCCCGCGCGATGATCGTGTCGCCCAGGCTGGTGGTCTGCGATGAGGCGGTGAGCGCCCTGGACGTTTCCATTCAGGCCGAGATTGTGGGCTTGATCGGCGCCTTACAGCGCAATAGCGGTCTGTCGCTGCTTTTTATCAGTCACGATTTGGCGGTGGTGCGCCGGCTCTGTCACCGGGTGATGGTGCTTTATCTTGGCCGGGTGGTGGAGATGGCGGACGCAGACGCGCTCTATAACGATCCCCGACACCCCTATACCCGCGCCCTGCTATCCGCCGTGCTGACGCCCGATCCCGACATTGAACGGAGCCGCAAGCGGGTGCTGCTGTCCGGCGATGTGCCTTCGCCCCTGGACCCCCGAGCGCAGTTGCGCTTTCTGCCTTCACGGTTGAGCGGCGGCCCCGATTATTATCGCCCCAAGCTGCTGGAAGTCGCACAAGGCCACTTCGTGGCCGAATATGATGAAGCTCAGGACACCCGTTCGACCTTGTAGAACTGGCTCTCGCCGACGCTGAAATTAAAGGTATTGCCGATGCCATAGGCGATCGTCGCCACCTTGCCGACAATATCCTTGCGCCAACTCTGGCGCTGGTCGTCGTCAGCCACCTGCCGCCAGACCTGACCATTGTCGAGCGTGACGACAAAGCGCCCGCTGCTGCGGTTGATGTCCACGCGGGTGACATGGGCCGCGATGTGATCCACATTGACGCCTGGGCCGGGCCGGGCGTTGCGCAGGCCGAACTGCTCCGCCGGTACCTTGGTAGATTTGAGCCCGATCAGGCTTCCGATCAGCGGCAGGTGGGTGGCACCTTCATCCCCCGCCAGGCGGGGCGGCGTGGCGCGGGCAAGCGCGGCATTGGCATAGGCTCCCTGCGGCACAAGATT
>JAFAVT010000123.1 GCA_019242275.1 Alphaproteobacteria bacterium | reverse complement strand
CTTCAGCAGCATTTCCTCAAAGGCGCGAATGGAGACTGCGATGATGACAACATCGCTTTGGCAGGTCTCTTCCAGCGTGAAGAAGCGGTCACTGTCCGGCGCCGCCTTGCGGGCATAAAGGCGCACCGCCACACCCGGCAGAAAACGCCGTGCCAGCGTTTCCAGGAAGCGCCCGAAATCGCCGTGACCAATGATGCCGAGCGTTTGCATAAATCCCTCAATCGCAGACGGTGTAACAGTTGGGGACCGTCAGGAGCAACCGAACAGCAGCGCAGGACTGCTTGCCCGCCACTCGCTCAAGCTCGCGGCGTTCAGGCGCTCGAGATGGTCCGCCGGACCATTTCGCCGCGCTACGCGCGATCGCGCCCGAACCCAAGCGCCACCACATAAAGCTCGACCGACTCGGCGCGGCTGGCCGGCGGCTTCACATGCTTGACCTCGCGGAAGTGCCGCTTCATCCGCGCCAGCAGATCGCCGGTGGCGCCGCCTTGAAAGACCTTGCCGACGAAAGCGCCGCCCGGCGCCAGCGTGTCAATCGCCACCTCCAGGGCAATCTCCACCAGGGCGATGGTGCGGATATGATCGGTGGCACGATGGCCGGTGGTGGGCGCCGCCATGTCGGTCAGTACCAGATCGGCAGGACCGCCCAACGCCGCTTTGAGCATCGCCGGCACATGGGGGTCGGTAAGGTCGGCCTGGAAGAACGTAACGTCGGGAATGCTTTCCATGGCCAGCACATCTGCCGCCACCACCGTCGCGCCCTTTGCCGCCGCCACCTGGCTCCAGCCGCCCGGCGCGGCACCGAGGTCCAGCACGCGGGCGCCCTTTTTCAGCAGGCGGAATTTCTCGTCCAGCTCCACCAGCTTGAAGGCGGCCCGGCTGCGATAGCCTTTGCCCTTGGCGGCCGCCACATAGGGATCGTTCAACTGGCGCTGCAGCCAGGCGCGCGACGATTGCGTCCGCCCGCGCGACTTCTTCACTTTCACAGGCACGCGGCCGCGCCCAGAAGCATCGCCCGATCTGGCTGTCATGCCGCTTCCTGCCACATCTGGCGCAGCATGCCTTCCCGCAAGCCGCGGTCGGCGACGCGCAGCATGGGACTGGGCCATACCCGGCAGATTGCTGAAAACAGGGCGCACCCCGGCAGCATCAGATCGGCGCGGTCGGTGCCGATGCTGCCGATGCGACTGAGCGCCGGCACATCCATGCCGGCCAGGCGTTCGGCCACGGCCGTCAGCGCCTCGCTGCGGTGCCAACTGGCGTCAACCCGGGCGCGGATGTAGCGCGGCAAGCCCAGCGCGATGGCGGCGAGCGTAGTCACGGTGCCGGACGTGCCCAGAAGGTGCTCGCCGGCGGGATCAAAATCCGGCATCGCCAAGGCTGCGAAGCGCGCCGTCAGCTCCTCGCGCAACATCTCATAATCCCTGCGCCCCGTGAGCGGCGCCCGTTCTGCCAGCGTCACCACCCCCAGCGGCAGGGAGGCAGCGAAGCGTTTTTCCACGCGGCCACCAGCGCGGACCAGGCGGATGATCTCGGTGGAACCACCGCCGATGTCGAACACCAGCGCTCCCCGGTACTCGGCGCCCACCAGCGGCATGCAACCCAGCGCCACCAGATCGGCTTCTTGGTCCGGGGAAATGACTTCCAGCGTGAGCCCGGTTTCCGCCCGAACACGGGCGACCAAGACATCGGCATTGCGCGCCAGCCGGGCCGCCTGGGTGGCGATACATCGGATGCGGGTGACGCGGGCGCGCCGGATATGCTCGGCGCAGATTTTTAAGGCGGCAAGGGTGCGCTCCATCGCTGCTTCAGAAAGCAGGCCCGAAGCCTCCACCCCCTCGCCCAGCCGAACAATACGGGAAAAGGAACCGGACACTTTAAGATTGCCGGTCTCGTCTATGGTGGCGATCAGCAAGCGGCAGTTGTTGGTGCCCAGATCCAGCACCGCCATCGGCGCGACCTGCCCTCCTGTTTGCGGTTTCAGTTCCGCGTTCACCTGACTCGCCCTGCCTTTGGCGCGAATCTAGCACGGTTCCGGGCGGGCGAAATGATGCCCGGCCCCGGCGATCGCTGCACCGCCGAACCCGGAAACACGGTTGCGGCCTTCCTCCATCTCGTACAATCTGGGGGGCGCTTGGCCGGGGGGCCCCATGAAAACGAGGTTTTTGCTTATCGCCATACTGGCTGCCACCAGCGTGCCGGCGCTCGCCGACGGTGATTATATGGTCGGCACCAGTTCAACGGTGACGGGATATGCCACGACCTTGAGTCATTCCGGCACCCGGCTTGCTACGGGGGATGACCCCGCCGCCGCCCGCGACGGATGCATCAATGTTCCCGGCGTCGCCCATAATTCCTCCGACTGCTCGCCCATGACATGGATGGATCCCAACACCGTCTTGCCCAACAAGCCGCTGAACCAGCTTACCGGCGCGGAGGAAAACTTGATCCGCAGCTATAACATTCTGGTGAAAAACCGGCCGGCCGACGCCCCGCCGCCCCGGATCGTGAGCTTTTCCCGCCGCTAGAGTTGAAAGCCCGCACCGGCTGGTCTAAACGGGCGCCTCCGTTGGGGGATCGTCTAACGGTAGGACTGCAGACTCTGACTCTGCCTGTCTAGGTTCGAATCCTAGTCCCCCAGCCATCCGCGTACGTCAAAGCGCGCCTTCGGCGCGCATTGACGTAGCGGATGTCCCCCGGCTTGACCGGGGGACCCATGATCCCGCCGCGTTTATCTCTCTGACAGAAGCTCACCGCGCGCTTTCCGTAGCGGCTGTCCCCGCGAAAGCGGGGACCCATGACAACTCTGCTTTCTCTCATGTTACCACCGCGCTACGCGCGCTTTAGCAAACGGATGCCCTCGGGTCGCGAAGCGAACCCGGGGGCCCCATGAAGGGCGGCGGCGTTACCGCAACACGCAGGCCTTAAGGCGCAATCAGAATCTCAACCAGGTTTGCCTTGCCGCTTGCGATCCCGGCGGCAATGGCAGGGGCGATGTCGGCGGGGCGGGTGACATGCACCGAGGGCACGCCCATGGCGGCCGCCAAGGCACCGAAATCTATCATGGGATGGTCAATATCCATGGCGATAAAGCGGTTCATCCGCGCAGCCAGCGAGCGCGCACTGCCGCGCATGTAATTCTTGAGGATATTGTATTCCCGGTTGTTCATCACCACGAAGGTGACCGGCAATTCTTCATGCGCCGCTGTCCAAAGTGCCTGGGGCGAATAAAGCGCGGCGCCGTCGCCCACCAGCGAAACCACCGGCCCGCGGCCCAGCCCCAGGCTGGCGCCCACAGCCGCCGGCATGCCCCAACCCAGGGCGCCGCCGCGAATAAAGGAATATTGCTCCGGCGAGGCGCTGTCGAGAAAACCGCGCACGGCCTCAGAGGTGGCAACCGCTTCGTCAACGATGGGAATGTCCGCGCCGATCGCCCGAACGCTCTCACGCGCGGCAACCACCGGCGTGATAGCCGGCGCATCCCATTGCGCGGTGGCCAACTGCTCCAGCCGCTCTCGTTCCCGGCGCTGCTGCTGGGCGGCCAGGCGGATCAGCGCCTGGCGTTCCTCTGCTTGCGGTTCAACTGCCTTCTGCACCAGCCGGCTCAGCACCCGCAGGGAATCGCGAATGTCGCCCACCACGGAAAGCTCGGTCATGTAGGTACGGCCCAGATCCCGCACATCCGCGCTCATCTGAAAAACCGCGCAGTCGGGCGGCACCGCCGAGCCTTCGGTGTAAAGCACCGTAATCAGCGACTTTCCGCCCAGGGCGAAAATCGCGTCATAATCTGCCAGCAGGGCGGCAATCTGCTTGCCGTTATGCGGCATCTTGCCGGACCACAGCGGGTGATTGGTGGGAAAGGGAATTCGCGACGGCCAGGAGGAACAATAAACCGGCGCGCCAAGAAGTTCGGCTAGGGTGACGACTTCCGCCGCGGCATTGCTGTGATGGACCTCGTCGCCCGCGATGATAAGCAGACGACCAGGCTTGATACCGGCCAGATGATCGCACAGGGCGTGAAGCGAGCCGGCAATCGGGCGGCGGTCAATAACCGAAGGCTGATCAATCCCGACACTGCTCATTTCTTCCAATACATCCATCGGCAGTGACAGGAAGACCGGACCGGTGGGAGCGGCATTGGCATCATGAAATGCCCGCCGCACCAGGATGGGAAGCTGGTCGGCATGGGTGACTTCATGCGCCCATTTCACCGCCGGCCGGGCGATGGAAACCAGGTCACCGAACAGAAGCGGGTCGGTGATCGTGTGCCGGGAATCCTGCTGACCGGCGGTCACCACCAGTGGTGTTTGGGTGACGCTGGCATTGAGCAGATTGCCCATGCCGTGCCCAAGGCCCCCGGCGGTATGCAGATTGAGAAAAGCAGGCCTGCGGGCCGCCTGGGCATATCCATCAGCCATGGCGATGGCACTGGCTTCCTGCAGCGCCAGCACATAATGCAGCTCCGGTCTTTCCAGCAACGCATCTATCAGCGGCAATTCGGTGGTGCCGGGATTGCCGAAAATATACTGAACCCCTTCGCTGCGCAGAATCTCCAGCAGCACCGCGGCACCGCGTCGAAAGCCTGGCTGGTCGGTTGAGGAGATCATGCGACGTCGCGCCTTGAGAGCGGCCTGGGGCCGACTATTGGCGAAAGCGTGAGAGCGATCAATAATGTGGGGCAATGATGGTCACGCCGCCCGCGCCTGACAGCGCCTTGATTCCTGCCGTTGGGGCAACGCCCGCGCCGGCGGGTTCCAATGCCGACTGGACGATCCCACAGGATTGGGAAAGCTACTCCCAAGAAGAACATGCCACATGGGATAGATTGGTTGCGCGCCAGAAGGAGGTGCTGAAAGACCGGGCTGCATCCGCCTTTCACAGGGGACTGGAGTCATTGCGGCTTTCCCATGCCGGCATTCCAAACTTTGAGCGCCTGTCGGAACGGCTAAGCGCGTTGACCGGCTGGCGCGTCGTTGCGGTGCCTGGCCTGGTGCCTGACGAGATATTCTTCCGGCATATGGCGCAAAGATGCTTTGTCGCCGGCCGATTTATCCGCCGGCCTGACCAGTTGGATTATCTGCAAGAGCCGGACGTGTTTCATGACGTCTTTGGTCATGTGCCGTTACTGAGCGACCCCGAATTCGCCGATTACATGCAGGCTTATGGAATGGGCGGCCTCAAAGCGTTGGGGCTGGGGGCGCTGAAATATCTGGCCCGGCTTTACTGGTACACGGTGGAGTTCGGCCTTATCCGCGAAGATGGCGCGCTCAAAATTTATGGTGCCGGGCTGCTGTCGAGTTTCGGCGAATCGCAATTTGCCTTGCGCGATCCGTCTCCAAACAGGATTGCGTTTTGCCTTGAGCGGGTAATGCGCACCAATTACCGGATTGACGATTACCAAAAGAGCTATTTCGTCATTGAGAGTTTTGAAGATTTGCGCCGGCGGACGGCGGATTGCGATTTCGCGCCGCTTTATCAGCGCCTGGCCGACATGGCGACGCTGGAGCCGCAAACCGTGCTGCCTTCCGACCGATTACTCCCTCTGAGCAGGGAGCAATGATCGTTTGATGGCAGCGCGCAACGGAATTGGCACTTTTTCGTTCCCATCCGGCAAGCGCCCCCCATAGAACCGAATTTTAGCCATGCGAGAGAATGATCATGCAGAAGGGCATTTACGCCCGCGTCCGGGACGCTTTGGCCGAAATTGAAGCGGCAGGTCTGACCAAGCCGGAGCGCGTTTTGGAATCGCCCCAGGGCGCTGAAATTACCGTGAACGGCAAACGGGTGCTGAATTTTTGCGCCAACAATTATCTGGGGTTGGCTGGCGACAAGCGCATTTCACAGGCAGCCGCCAAGGCAGCCCAGGATGCCGGCGCCGGCATGGCCTCGGTGCGCTTTATTTGCGGGACCCATGTCCTCCACAAAGAATTGGAACGCGCCATTGCCGATTATCTTGGCTATGAGGACGCCATCCTGTATGCCGCCGCTTTTGACGCCAATGGTGGTCTGTTCGAGCCCCTGCTGGATGAGAATGATGCCATCATCTCCGACAGCCTGAACCACGCCTCCATCATTGATGGGGTGCGGCTGTGCAAGGCCAGGCGCTACCGCTTTGCCAATGGTGATATGGGGGCGCTGGAAGCTGCACTCAAACAGGCGCGCGGCGAAGGCGCCCGCGAAATGGTTATCGCCACCGACGGCGTCTTCTCGATGGACGGCCATATCGCCGATCTGGCAACAATCACCCAACTGGCGGAAA
>JAFAVT010000215.1 GCA_019242275.1 Alphaproteobacteria bacterium | reverse complement strand
GAAGGCGAGAAGGGGATGCGGCACGACGCCGAGCGGTTGCGGGCCGAATAGGCCAGCAGCACCGGGGCTTCGAAGCCGGGGATCAGGCGCTTGTAGCTGTTGGTCAACGGGTTGGTAAAGGCGTTGATCGCCTTGGCGTGCTTGATGATGCCGCCAATGTAATAGAGACAGGTATCGGAGAGGTCGGCATAGCCCGAACCGGCGAAGAGCGGCTTGCCGCCCTTCCAGATGGACTGGTGGACATGCATGCCCGAACCATTGTCGCCATAAACGGGCTTGGGCATGAAGGTCGCAGTCTTGCCATAGGCCTGGGCGACCTGGTGGATCACATACTTGTAGATCTGCATGTAATCGCCGCACTTGGTCAGGGTGTTGAACTTGAAACCAAGTTCATGCTGGGCGGAGGCGACTTCGTGATGGTGCTTTTCCGGGTTGATGCCCATGTCGCGCATCACCGCCAGCATCTCGCCGCGCATGTCCTGCTCGGAATCAATCGGCGGTACAGGGAAATAGCCCCCCTTCACCTTGGGGCGATGGCCGAGATTGCCTTCGGCATATTCGGTGCCGGTATTGGTGGCGCTTTCCTTGGAGTCCACATAGTAGAAACCGCGGTTCATCCCGACATCGAAGCGGACATCGTCAAAGATGAAGAACTCCGCTTCCGGGCCGAAATAGGTGGTGTCACCGACGCCCGAGGAGTTGACATAGGCTTCGGCCGCCTTGGCGATGGAGCGGGGGCAGCGGGCATAAGTCTGGCCGGTGAGCGGCTCCAGCACGTCGCAGATCAGGATCAGGGTGGTCTGGGCGAAGAAGGGATCAATCACCGCGGTGTCAAGGTCCGGCTTGAGAAGCATGTCGGACTCGTTGATCGCCTTCCAGCCGGCGATGGAGGAACCGTCAAACATGGTGCCGTTGTCGAGGAAGTCCTCGTCCACCATCATCAGGTCAAAGGTGACGTGCTGCCACTTGCCGCGCGGATCGGTGAAGCGGATGTCAACATATTTGACTTCCTTTTCCTTGATCAGCTTCAGAATGTCTGCGGCGGTCGTCTTCTTGTCGGCCATGGTCCTTCTTTCCCTTCGTTTGATACTTGCTTGCTGGTCGCTCCGGCTTTCGCCGGCGCTCCGGCCGCCCCAGCGGCGGCCAATTCTGGTTGCTTAGATAGCGTCGGCGCCGGTCTCGCCGGTGCGGATGCGGATGGCTTCCTCGACATTGAGGATGAAAATCTTGCCGTCGCCGATGCGGCCCGTGCGCGCAGCCTTCTGGATGGCTTCGATCGAGGCTTCCAGCCGGCTTTCGGGGATGACGATCTCGATCTTCACCTTGGGCAGGAAGTCCACGACATATTCGGCGCCCCGGTAAAGCTCGGTGTGGCCCTTCTGGCGGCCAAAGCCCTTGGCCTCGGTGACGGTGATGCCCTGGACGCCTACTTCCTGCAGCGCTTCCTTCACTTCATCCAGTTTGAAGGGCTTGATGATGGCTTCGATTTTTTTCATGCCTTCTCCTTCGCGCGGGAGCTTTCCCGCGGCGTTTGTTAACCCTTTAGCAGGACTTGTGCCGGTTTGGCGGGCAATTATTTATAAGCCAGAACAAACACTTACATATTCTTGCGCGATATCGTCGCCAATCTTGTGTCTGCAAATTGGGCGTATTGCCCATAAAATGTGCAGATTGATCCATGTATTGCCGGCGTATTCCTTTGTCCATTTTTCGCTTAACCCTACCCCCCCGGCGGTGCAGGGCCACGGAGCGATCCACCTTTGGGTGCCGGGTCCGGCGTTGCCGCAACAGCTTGATAATTGACTGACAATTTTTGCTTGCTCCCCCCGGTCCTTCGCTGCGCAGCGGCGGCGGAGCTCTCCGAAGCCCGTCAAAGCGTAGGAGGGCTGTACGCGGTTCGCGCAGCTTCGAACGCCGGGGCTTCCCGCCAGGCTCGCGCGGTATTCGTTTGTCCATTTTGGGCCTACCCCCCGGCGCTCGGCGGGGACGGCGGGAAGTGACGCAAGAGCAAGTTTCGTCCGCGGAGCTTCATGGCGCCAATATCGCAGGGCGCCATTCGACGGAGAAGGGATGGGGATAAGTGCGCACGTGATTACGGCGGCGAACTCCGCGTTATCGTCTGAACCGGTTCACAAAGCGCCCGGGAAAATTATTTTGGCGCGGTGGGGATAGGCGGAACCCGCGGCGCGGGGGAGATGTGCACTCTGATCCCAATTAAAATGCTCCTGATTAAATTGTTGAGCGTCCGGCATGGTCCGTTAGGGTGGATGCATGGGCGGCGAAGTCCTTACCACTGCCGAGATGGGTGTCGCTGACGCAAAGGCGGTGGCTGCCGGGATGCCCTCGCTCACCCTGATGGAGAATGCCGGCCGGGCGGTGGCCGAGGCTATCGCCGCCCGTTTCAAGCCTTGCCCGGTGGCTGTGCTGTGCGGCCCCGGCAACAATGGCGGCGACGGCTTTGTCCTGGCGCGGCTGCTGGATGAATACGGCTTCAGCATCCGGGTGCTCACGGAAGGAGGGCCGGAGGGGGCAAAAATTCTCGATGCCGATGTCATGGCGGCGAAATGGGGCGGCCGCACCGAAGCGCTTGAGCCGGATGGGTTGCGCGGTGTCCGCCTGGTGGTGGACGGGCTGTTCGGCGCCGGCCTGACCCGGCCGCTGGGCGGAGCTTACGCGCAAACGGTGGAGGCGCTGAATGATCTGCCGGTGGTGGCGATAGATCTGCCCAGCGGCGTCGCCGGCGACAGCGGCGAGCCGCTTTCTGCTGTCCATGTCCGCGCGGTTCTGACGGTCACCTTTCATCGCAAAAAGCCGGCGCATCTGTTGCTACCGGGCCGCGCCTTGTGCGGCGAGATTGTGGTGGCCGACATCGGCATTCCTGCCGACGCCGTCACCACCAATCTGCACGAAAACACACCGGCGCTGTGGCGCTATCCCTGGCCCAGGCAGGAAGGTCACAAATATGACCGCGGCCATTGTCTGGTGGTAAGCGGCGGACCAACTGCCACCGGGGCAGCGCGGCTGGCAGCGCGGGGGGCGCTGCGCATCGGCGCCGGACTGGTCAGTGTCGCTTCGCCGCCCAATGCCGTGCTGGTGAATGCCGCGCATCTCACTGCCGTCATGCTGAAGCCTTTTGACGGCGCAGCCGGTTTGGCAAAGCTGCTTGAAGACAAACGCCTGAACAGCGTCGCGCTTGGTCCGGGACTTGGCGCCGGCGGCGAAACGCGGGAACTGGTAGCAGCGGCGTTGACCAGCGGGGCAGCGCTTGTGCTGGATGCTGACGCACTGACCTCGTTTCGGGAGGACCCCGATGCTCTGCTCTGCCGCCTGCATGACCGCTGCGTGCTCACACCGCATGACGGCGAGTTCGAGCGGCTGTTTCCGGGTCTTCGCGAGAAGACGGCCGGCAAGGTCAAGGCCGTGCGCACCGCCGCCGCCAAGGCGGGATGTACGGTACTGCTCAAGGGCGGCGACACCGTCATCGCCCAGCCCGGCGGAAAAGCGGCCATCAACGCCAATGCGCCTGCACAACTGGCCACTGCCGGCGCCGGCGATGTGCTGACCGGGTTTATTGCCGGCCTTTTGGCGCAGGGCATGACGGCTTTCGACGCCGCCTGCGCGGGCGCCTGGTTGCATGGCGACGCGGCCGCCCGTTTCGGGCCGGGCTTGATCGCGGAAGATTTGCCGGAGATTTTGCCCGCCAGCCTGTCCACGCTCGCCGCGGCGGCGGAACTGAGCCATAGTGACCGCAAAAACGAGGGATCAACGCGATGAAGAAAACTGGTCTTTTTCTGGCCGCTGGCATCCTGGCCGGCTGCGCCACGCCGCCGGACTGGGTCAAAGAGGGCGCCAGCCCGGATGACTATACCCGCCAGACGGCGGCCTGCAGGGTGACGGCGCGGGGTGTGGCGGCGGGTCCTGCCGCGGCGGCTCCCAACGGACTGACGCCGCCGCAACAGGCCCAATTCAGCGATTGCATGCTGGCGGCGGGGTGGAAACCCGGGCGCTAAGTGTGCCGGGAAACTCTGGCGCCCTTGCGCGACACTTGATATAGGGCGCGGCCCGGCCTCAACGCGGACATGGCGGAACTGGTAGACGCGCTGGATTTAGGTTCCAGTGACGAAAGTCGTGGGGGTTCAAGTCCCTCTGCCCGCACCATTTCTTGGTGCGCCAGGGGCGCACCAAGAAATGCCAAGGGCCCGCGCGCGCCAGCGTCTTCGCGGGCCCGCGGCAGAGGAAAGCACAGACGGGTCAGGAACCCGAAAAAAGAATGGGTGGCCGGGTCGCGCCCTTCGGGCTGCCCGGCCATGACAAGTTATAAGGATGTTCAACATGCAAATCACCCAGACGGCCTCCGAAGACCTTCGCCGCCAGTTCACCGTCACGGTGCCGGCCTCCGAGCTGGACAGCCGCGTCACCCGCCGCCTGGAAGAGATGAAGGGCAAGGTGAACCTCAAGGGCTTCCGCCCTGGCAAGGCGCCGGTCTCTTTCCTCAAGAAGCAGTTCGGCAAGTCGCTGATGGGCGAAGTGGTGGAGCAGGCCGTCAGCGAAGGCAGCCAGAAGGCGATCACCGACAATGCGCTGAAGCCCGCCATCCAGCCGCGCATCGAACCCATGGGTGACATGAATGAGGTGGTGGACGGCAAGGCTGACCTCTCCTTCACCGTCACAGTTGACCTGATGCCGGACTTTGCGCCCGCCGACGTCTCGACGATCAAGATCGAGAAGCTGGTTTCTGATGTGGATGACGCCGCGGTGGACGAGCAGTTGAAGCGCATCGCCGAAGGCATGCGCACCTACACTGCCCGCGACGAAGGCGCGGCGGCCGAAAAGGGCGACCTGGTGGTGATTGACTTTGCCGGCAGCATTGACGGTACTCCGTTCGAGGGCGGCACCGGGAGCGATTTCAATCTCACCTTGGGGTCCGGCCAGTTTATCCCCGGCTTCGAGGACCAGTTGGTTGGCGCCAAGGCCGGCGACAAGGTGGACGTAAAGGTCACCTTCCCGGCCGAGTATCACGCCAAGGAACTGGCTGGTAAGGACGCCGTCTTCGCCGTCACCGTAAAAGAAGTGAGGGCCCCGGGCGAAGCTGTGGTCAGCGATGAGACCGCCAAGAATCTGGGTCTGGCCGATCTGGCCACCCTGCGCGAGCGGGTCAAGGACCAGATCAAGGGCGAATATGGCCAGGCCAGCCGCATGCACCTAAAGCGCCGCATCCTGGATGCGCTGGACAAGATGCACGACTTTCCGCTGCCGCCCGCCATGGTGGAAGCCGAGTTCGCTTCCATCTGGGCCCAGGTCGAGGCGGAGCTGGCGCGTGAAGGCAAGACCGCTGCCGATGAGGGCAAGAGCGAGCAGGAATTGAAGGACGAATATCACAAGATCGCCGAGCGCCGCGTCCGCCTGGGGCTGGTGCTGGGACGCCTGGGCGAGCAGAACGGCATCCAGATTACTGCCGACGAAGTCAACCGCGCCATCATGAACCGCGCCCGTCAGTTTCCCGGGCAGGAGCAGCAGGTGTTCCAGTATTACGCCAAGAACCCGAACGCGCAGGCGGAAATCCGCGCCCCGCTGTTCGAGGACAAGGTGGTGGACTTCATTGCCGAGCTCGCCACGGTCACCGAGAAGACGGTGGACAAGGACACGCTGTTTGCCGACCCGGAAGATGAGTAGGATTTATTTTTGAACCCCCTCCGGCCTTCGCTCGCTTATCGCTTCGCTGGCGGGCCTTTGCCCTAGCGGATGGTCGCGCCGCGGCTTTGCGGCGGCGCTCGCGCAAGGGGTCGCAATCGGCCGCCGCAACGCTATATTAAGGGCAATCCCGCACGAATCGGCCCGTTTTGAAAAGGCGCCTGCTGATGTCCAACAATCCTGCCGAATTCTACAACAACACCCTGGTGCCCATGGTGGTCGAGCAGACCGCCCGCGGCGAGCGCGCCTTCGACATTTATTCCCGCTTGCTCAAGGAACGGCTGATCTTCATTACCGGCCCAATCGAGGATTATGGCGCGAGCCTCCTCACCGCCCAGCTTCTCTTCCTGGAGGCCGAAAACCCCAAGAAAGAAATCCACATGTACATCAACTCGCCGGGCGGCATCGTCACGGCGGGCATGGCGATCTATGACACCATGCAGTACATCCGGCCGAAAATTCATACCTATTGCATCGGCCAGGCCGCCTCGATGGGCTCGCTGCTGCTGTGCGCCGGCGAAAAAGGCAGCCGCTGGGCCTTGCCGAACGCTAGGGTAATGGTCCACCAGCCTTCTGCTTCTTTCTATGGCCAGGCGGCCGACATCGCCCGCCATGCCCAGGAGATCGTCAAGCTGAAGAAGCGGCTAAACGAGATCTATGCCCGGCATACCGGGCAGAGCGTGGAAGCCATTGAAAAGATGCTGGATCGCGATACCTACATGACCGGTGAGGAGGCTAAGGTGTTCGGGCTGATTGACCAAGTCATGGAACGCCGGCCGGAAGCTCCCGGAACCGCGGAATAGGCTGAAAATCGGCCTTTTTTCCGGTGACCGGCAGGCCACAGCAGGCGCCAGGCAGGCGCGGAAGTTCCGGTTTGTCCTGATTTATGAAGGGCTTGGGCGCTTTTAAACAATTCTTGATCCGGCCGGCCCTACCATGGTCGAATGTTGGGATGGCGGGTGCTTCGGCGTCCCGCCTTGTGCAAAGCAGCAAAGTCGTCAAGGCTGGAGCTGCTGATGGGTCGGAAAGGGCCCGGTGGAAGAGATGAGCAAGGCCAGCGGCGGCGAATCCAAGAATACGCTCTATTGCTCCTTCTGCGGCAAGAGCCAGCACGAGGTCCGCAAGCTGATCGCGGGCCCGACCGTGTTCATCTGCGACGAATGCGTCGAACTCTGCATGGAGATCATCCGGGAGGAGAACAAGACCTCCTTTATGAAATCCAAGGAGGGCGTGCCCACCCCCCAGGAAATTTTCAAGGTGCTGGACGATTATGTCGTCGGCCAAGCACACGCCAAGAAAGTGCTCTCGGTCGCCGTCCACAACCACTATAAGCGCATCAACTCGTCCGGCAAGAACGGCGATGTCGAGCTGGCCAAGTCCAACATCATGCTGATCGGCCCCACCGGCTGCGGCAAGACGCTG
>JAFAVT010000117.1 GCA_019242275.1 Alphaproteobacteria bacterium | reverse complement strand
AGGCCGACGTCTTGGCAATCCTTGCGGAGTTGGGTGTCCCGGAGGACCGGCCCATCCTGGAGATCATGAACAAGATTGACCTTCTGGAAGCCGGGGAACGGCGGGGTCTGCAAGTCCAGAGCGGAGGAAGCGGTACCTTTGCGGTGTCAGCGTTGGATGGCATGGGAATTCCCGCGCTTTTGGCGGGATTTGAGGCCGCCGTGACGCGTGGAAACATCGCGGCTTCTCTCTCCCTGAAAGCAGAAGACGGGGAGGGGTTGGCCTTTGCCTATCGCCATGCCCGAGTGACCGAACGGCGTGATCGTGCGGGAAAGGTCAACCTATCGCTAAAGATTTCTCCCCAGGAGCGGGCCCGGTTTGAGAACCGGTTTGGCGGAAAAATCCTTTTTCAAGAAGGTATTGTCGCCAATGGTTGATGTGGAAGATTTAGTCCACCTCTGTGCGCAACTTGCCTATCCCCGAGCCTACTTGATCCCTTTTGCCTTGGCCTGCTGCCACAGCGCCTCCATTTCCTCTAGGGACGCCATCGCGGGGCTGGAGCCACGGGCAGCCAGCATCGCCTCGATATGGTGGAAGCGGCGGACAAACTTGGCATTGGCGGCGCGCAGGGCGGCCTCGGGATCAACCTTGAGATGACGGGCCAAGTTGGCGATGACGAAGAGCAGGTCGCCCAGTTCTTCCTTCCGTTCGGCCTCGGTCTGGGCCTCGGTCACCTCGCGAGCTTCCTCGGCGATCTTGTCCACCACGGTTTGCGCATTATTCCAGTCAAAACCGACGCTTGAGGCACGCTTCTGAAGCTTCTCGGCCCGCATCAGGGCGGGGAGGGCGGCGGGAACATCGTCCAGTACGCCCGCCAAAGCCTTGGCCTTGCGTTCCTCCGCCTTGAGGTTTTCCCAATGGGATTTTTGCTCTTCGGCGCTCTTTTTGGCGTCCTCGCTGCCAAAGACATGCGGATGGCGCCGGATCATCTTGGTCGTGATCGCCTCGACGACATCGCCGAAGTCGAACAGGCCTGCCTCCTCAGCCATGCGGGCATGGAAGACCACTTGGAAGAGCAGGTCGCCCAGTTCACCGGGCAGGGCTTTCCAATCCTTGTCCTCGATTGCCGAGGCCACCTCATAGGCTTCCTCGACGGTGTAGGGGGCTATGGTCTGGAGGGTCTGCTCGCGGTCCCAGGGACAGCCGCCCGGCTCGCGCAAGGCTTTCATGATGGCAAGCAAGGTAGCGATATCGCGGGAAGCTTCGAGAGTCGGCATGGCTCAATTAGAAGCGGGCGGCAGCGCCCGGCAAGAGACCGAGCGCTGCCATCCACCGCTAGGACTTGGTTATGAGGCCTGCAGGCCCGCCATGGCCCGGCCCATGAAAGCCATCAAGTCCGGCGTCAGCGGCGTAGCAGAAGCCATTTTCTGGTCTTTCAAGGCATCGTTCCAGAAGGCGCGGACCTTGGCCGCCAATTCCGGATCGCCGCCGGTGAAGGCAAGCACCTGCGCGCGCCAGCGCCGGGCCAGATCCTGTGCCGCCGGCGAGGCGGGATCGCCGGCCGCCATGACCGTCTTGGCTTCGGCGATCAGGGCATCCCAGCGGGCGGTGATTTCCTGCTGATCGTATTTGCGATCCTCCATCTTGGCATGCATTTGTGCGCGTTCGTCGGCGGTGAAGTGCTTGTCGGCGAAGGCCGAGAACAGCGTCTTGAGTTCTTCGGGATCAGGCTTGGTGGTCATGACGGTCTCCATGTTGAGGTTGGCAAGATCGTCAATGGAAAGCGTCTGGCCGGCCGCCAGCTTGCTCCGCGCCGTGCGGATCAATTCCAGCGCCCGGGAAGTGACCTGGGTCTGGCGGACCAAAACCTCTTCCTGCAGCGCCAGCACCCGGTCCAGTTCGTCACGCCCGCCCAGCAGTTGGGCGATACGGGCCAAGGGCAGGCCCAGCCGCTTCAAAGCCAGAACCTGGTGCAGCCGTGCGATCTGGTCGGAGCCATAAGTCCGCCAGCCGGCCTCAGATCGCAGCGGCGCCAGCAGGCCGTGGCGCTCATACAAGCGCAGGGCCTTGATACTAACGCCGAAGCGGGAGGCGACTTCCTGGGGGCTGAGCTGGCGGTTCATATCCGGCGCTTTCTATTGACGAACCGCTTTTGCGGGCCGGACCCAAGGGCCGGGGCAAGGATTATTTCATTCCCTAATCGCCCTGTAAATCCGTATAAGTAATATTATGGGAAATTATAAGATGTTATATGGGAAATGCCGCGGCGAAATAATTGGTCGTTGGAGCAACGGCTATCGGGTTGCACAGTCCCACGTGCCGCCAGCCGGCAACTGTAACGGCGCCCAATTGCTTTCCGCCTCGCCGCCCTCGTTGTGATACGTGTCGGACAGCGCATCAAAGTTTTATGCAAATTCAAAGCTTTTGCCGTGAAGACGCGGGAAATGGCGCCGGCCAATTGACAACCGCGCGGCTGTTTCTTACATCAGCCTCATCTCCGAAATTGCGCCTGATTGAACGTCGCTCGCTTCGGTCTCCCGAAATAGCTTCCGCGCCGTTGACCGTCTGGCGTTCTTTCATCAAGAAACGACGCTGCGCGAGATCGCACCGCCAGCACAAAGGCGCGGAATCTAGGACGCGCGCGTCCGCGGGACCACCTTGAACCTGGCCAGGGCGTTGCTGGCGGCCGTGAATTCCGGCGCCTCCTTCGCGGCCCGCTGATAGTCCGCATAAGCCTTTTGCAAATTGGCCTGGCGCTGATTGCCTTCCGGGAAGCTGGCGGCAATCTTTTCATAGACAATGGCACGGTCGAAATAGGCCAGCGCCGGCTCGGACGGGTTGAGCGAGATGCCCTTGTCCACATCGGCCAACGCCGAATCCAGTTGCCCCATGGTCATCCAGGCGACGCCGCGATTGATGAAAGCATCGGGCTGGTCCGGCAGCATGCGCAGGCATTCATTGTAATCGGCCATGGCGGCGCTGGTGCGGCCCATCTTATGCTCGATGACGCCGCGATTGACAAAGGTGGCGGCACGGTCGTGCTGGATCAGCGGGGTGTTGAGCGCGGAATTGCAGGTGTCCAGGCCATTCTGAAGATCAATCCCGGCCTTGGCGGAGAGATAGCACATGCGCTCCGGACCATCGCCGATCGTGATTACGGCGTCGGCAAAGGCCGGTCCCGCCAGGAAAAACGTTGCCAGGGTCGCCGCGGCTGCCAGTTGCATTTTCATCGGGGATTCCTTTCGGCCATCAGGACCAGAGCTGTATAGCATAAGCTGACAGGAAATGCTTCCGCCCTTTCGCTGGGCTTCTCAAAAGCGGGATTGGCCATCCTGCGGTCAAAATTCAAGTTCCATCCCGTCATAGGCCGGTTCGACGCCAGCCGGCAATTCGCCCTTCAGCCTGGCATAGTCCAGATCAACATGCAGATTTGTCAGGATGGCCCGCCTGGGCCTGACGCGCGCGATCCATGCCAGTGTTCGTTCCAAATGGGCATGGCTGGGGTGCGGTGTATAACGCAAGGCATCCACGATCCAGCATTCCACCCCCTCGAGCGCCGCGAACGCATCGTCACCCAAGGCGTCCACGTCGGGCGAGTAAGCCACCGGTCCGAAGCGAAAGCCGAGAGAGCGGATGTTTCCATGCCCTTGCCCGAAGGCCAGCACCCGTATGCCGGCAATTTCAAATTCGCGGAAAGGTTCAGGAATTTCATGCGCATTGACGATTGGCGGATAGTCGCTGCCAGGTGGCGTTTCAAGGCAGTAGCCGAACTTGGCGCGGATGCCGCCCAGGCCCCGTGCATCGGACCATAGATTGACGCGGCGACGATTCAACAGCGTCAGAGGTCTCAGATCATCCAATCCGTGCAGCTGGTCCGCATGATCATGGGTGATGAGGACTCCATCCAGATCGCTGATCCGCGCCGCCAGCAACTGCTCGCGCATGTCAGGAGAGGTATCCACCAGCAGCTTCGCGCTTCCCTGCCGCACCAGGATTGAGCAGCGGCTGCGCCGATTCTTTGAATTGGCCGGATCGCAGGCGCCCCAGTTGCCTGCGCCGTTTTCGCCGCCCAGGCGCGGCACGCCGCCGGAAGAACCGCAGCCCAAAATGCGAATGGACAGGCTCATTGGGGCCTTTGGGCTTTTGAAAAAAGGCGAAAGAAATTGTCGCTGGTGGCGGCCGCCAGCGCTTCGGATGTCACGCCCTTCAAGCCGGCCAGCATGGCGGCGGTATGCACAACAAATGACGGTTCGTTGGTTTTACCCCGATGCGGCATGGGTGCCAGGAAGGGCGCGTCGGTTTCCACCAGCAGGCGGTCCAGCGGCACCGTGGCGATGACATCACGCAGGGCCGAGGAGTTCTTGAAAGTGGCAATGCCGGAAATCGAAATATAAAGACCCAATGCCAGCGCCGCATCTGCCAGGCGCTGGCCCCCGGTGAAACAGTGGATCAGCCCGGTGAAGGCGCCCTTCCCCATTTCCTCTTGCAGCACGGCGATGGTGTCATCATCGGCGTCGCGGGTGTGCACAATCACCGGCAGTCCGGCAGTGCGCGCTGCAGCGATATGGGCACGGAAGCTCTCGATCTGCGGCGGCCGCGGGCTGTGTTCGTAATAATAGTCCAGCCCGGTTTCTCCGATTGCCACCACCTTGGGATGACCAGTGTGTGCCAGCAGTGGCGCCGGATCGGTAATCAGCTCTTTTCCAGATTCATGCGGATGGGTGCCGACGCTGCACCAGACATTGTCAAAGCGCTCGGCCATCGCCAGCACACCGGCAAATCGGGCCAGTTCCGTGCCGATGGTCACCATGGTGCCGACACCGGCGGCGCGCGCGCGCGCCACCACGCCATCGGCATCAGCCGCAAGCTCAGGAAAATCGAGATGGCAGTGGCTATCCACTAACATCTAAAGACTCCCTGCCCGCCGCGCTGTTGCCGCCAACGAGCGCGCGGCCGTCCACACCGTCTGGCGCGGTTCAAGATTGAGCCCATCGGCGCGCGCGAACTGACTTTCCAGTTGCGCGGCGGCTTGCGACCAACGGTGAACATCGCCACCGGCGCGCGCCCGCGCGCGGATACGTTCGCTGAGAATTGTTGCCACGAAATCGCCAAACAGCGGCAGGCCGTCGCGGATGCGGTTGATCTTCTCACCCAAGGTATAGAGCGCAACCAGGTCGGGCTCACGCGCCCGTTCGATCAGGTGCTGGGCTTCCTTGGCCAGCATGGCGCCGTCGCCGTCTGCCAGTGTCAACGCCGCACCAATGCTGCCGCCGGAGAGGTGGGCCAGTGCCTGGCGTTCGTCCGGCTCCATGTTCGGCAGCAGCGCAGAGAGTGCTTTCTGCAGCACCGCCTCCGGCAATGGCCGCAAGTCCAGGCGACGGCAGCGCGAGCGGATGGTGGGCAATAGGCCGCCCGGCCGGTGCGAAAGCAGCAGCAGCATGGCCTTTTCCGGCGGCTCTTCGAGCTGCTTCAAAAGTGCGTTGGCGGCGTTCTCGTTCATGTCGTCGGCCGGATCAATGATTGCCACCCGCCAGCCGCCTGCAACGGCGGTCATGCCGAAGAAATCTGACAGGCGCCGCACTTCATCCACCGGCAATTCTGTCAGCGGCTTGCCGGTTTTGGGATTGAGCCCGCGTTTCAGCACCATTAACCCCGGATGGGCGCGCGCCTCAATCTGCCGCGCCACCGGATCATCCTTCGGTACGGAAAGGTTGGCGGGGCCTTGGTCCGTCGCGTCATAGTGCAACAGATAGCGCGCCATGCGATAGGCCAACGTCGCCTTGCCGATACCGGGCGGTCCGGTGATCAGCCAAGCATGGGGCGGCCGCCCGCTGCGCAGCGCCG
>JAFAVT010000256.1 GCA_019242275.1 Alphaproteobacteria bacterium | reverse complement strand
TACCAACTGGTGCTGGCGACCACGGCGCGCGACCGCGACATTGTGCGCGAAATCCTGACGCCCGAAGCCGCGGCACGGCGGCTGCGCGCTGCGGCGAACGACGGCGTGCGAACCGCCATCCTGTTCGGCGGCGAGCGGGCCGGCCTGACCAACGAGGAAATGGACCTGGCCGATGCTGCCGTCACCATCCCGACAGCGGAATTCTCTTCTCTCAATCTGGGCCAGGCAGTGCTGCTGATCGGCTATGAATGGCTGAAGGCGGCCGATGCCACACCCTCCAGCCGCACCCGCGCCAGCATCGCCAAGCCGGCCAGCCGCGACGAGCTTGTTGGGCTGTTCGGGCAATTGGAGCAGGAACTGGACGCCGCTCAGTTCTTCTTTCCGCCGGAAAAACGCGACACCATGGTGCGCAATATCCGAGCCATGCTGCTAAGATCGCATCTCAGTGACCAGGAAGTGAGAACCATCAGGGGCATGATAAAAGCCCTGGTGCGTAACAAATACCGGGGAAAGACGGCGTGAGTTCTGTTCCATATATTGTCTTCGCTCTGGTGGCGCTGGCGGCGATTGGTTTTGCCGCCTGGCCGGTGTGGAGGACAGCGGAAGCAAAGGGCGCCCGCCTTCTCACCATGGGGGCGGTGGCGCTGTTCGTGCTGGGCATTGGCGCCGGCATTTATCTGGTGGTAGGTCGCCCGGCGCTGGCGCTGCGCGAAGCCAAGGGCACCGAAAGCCGCGACCCCAATGGCCTTGCTCCCATGCTGATCAGCCGCGTGCGCGAACATCCTGATGACATGCAGGCCTGGGTTTTCCTGGCCCGCATCTACATCACCGCCGGCGATGCCGACCAGGCGGCTGGCGCCATGGGCCGGGCTGTTCTGGCGGCGCGAAAGCACGGCGCCGAAACCCCAGACCTCGACAATGCCTATGGCGAGTTGATGGTACGGGCCGCCGGTGGCCAAGTGCCCCCCGGTGCCATCGCCGCTTTCAATGCCGCGCTTGGCGCCGATCCCGGAAACGTGCCGGCGCGCTATTATCTTGGCATGGCAGCCGCGCAAAAAGGCGACCGCGCCGGCGCCACACGCTATTGGCAAAGCCTGCTGGAGGAAGTACCCACCAACATGCCGCTGCATTCCGAACTGGTGGATCGCCTCGCCTCGATCGGCGTGGCGCCACCGGCCGTGGCAGGCGCGGGTGGCGCACCCGACATCAGCGCCATGGTTGCGGGCCTGGCGGCGCGGCTGAAATCAAATCCCAATGATCCGCAAGGCTGGCTGCGGCTGATCCGCGCCTATTCGGTGCTGGGCGAGACCGACAAGGCGAAAGAAGCGCTGGCAACGGCACGCAAAACGGTGGGCGTGGATTCTTCGGTGAAGGCGGCGCTGGATTCGGAAGCGCTGGAATTAAAGTTGCAGTAGCGTCCCTCGTGCTTCGACAGGCTCAGCATGAGGATTCTCCTTTATCCCAATTTATCCTCACCGTGAGGTCATCGAGAGGGACGGTAAATATTCAGGAAGAAATCCGCCCCTGCCACATCGGCCAGCAATTCCTCTGGCCCGCCGCCTTTTCGGCAGCATACAGTTTTTCCTGCGCGTCATAGGCGGAAAGGCCGTTCTGATAGACCGTTTTGCTGCCGCTGCCGGCGCACCAGACATAGAACTGATGCCGCCCGGGTGAATAAAAATCGCTATGCCGGCTGGACGTAAGGTTGGAAGCCACGGCCACACCCATCGCCGCCAGAGCGGCAAAGGCCAGAAGTCCAAGACAGATGCGCAAGGTCTGCATGGATGTAACCCTTGCACGCCTTGCGCTGCTGGCCAACCTTAATTCGCGTTTACCGGTGTGGCGATTTGATGAGGCGATTTGCGGTGTCGGCGGACTTGGGGAACTCAGCCTGTCGCGGTCTTTTATTCGGCGAAAGCTTGGCGCCGGATGAAATCAATGCGCTCGGCATAGACGCGCGGCGTAGGCGGTTCCCGGGGCACGCCGGCGAAAATGTCTTCGCCTGCCAGCCAGCGCGCCTCCCCATCGGGCGTATCGAGCACACGCACCAGAGCAGCGTTGAACTCGTAGGCCGTGTCAGGCAAGCCCGACTGCGACAGCGCGGCATACAGCGCCATGGCATAGGCGGTGCGGCTGCCGATGTAAGCCGCGGGCGAAGGTATCTGTTCGTTGGTCAACTCACGGTGGCTTCGGGCGCAGGCCAGGGCATCGGTGGAAGCAGCCTGCCGGCACGCCTTGGGCCGGTGTTCGTAAATCGTGCAAGCATTGTTTCGAAGCATGGGGCAGTCGTGTGGATGCTGATCCCGTTCGCTCAGGTCGAATTGCCTGGTGACGTCATGGGCGGCCCGCACTTTCGCAATTGCCTCGGCGCCCATGGCGGCAACCAGCTTGCCGACATAGAAGGCCTCAGGCGCGGAAACCGTCACCGAGATGATGCAGCAATGCGAGCAGCCTTTGCCGCAGGCAACCGGAATCTCCCTGAGGCTGTGAAGGGTGGCGTCAATCTTCTGATAAAGATAGTGAACCGCGGCATCAACATTCTGCTCCGCCTTTGCCTGCTCGAACTTGTCGTGCAGGCGTCTGGCCATGGCGATAACGGCAGAGGGGTCGGTGATTGTGGCCTTGGGGTCAATTCCCGCCCGAAGGTAGCGCTCATCCTCCTGCTCCTGCCGCCAGGCAGCGGCGTCCTGCGGCGACAGGCTCTTCAGGCGCTCGATTTCCGCGCGCCTGCGCTTTGCATCGCCCATGTCACGGCTCCAGGTTATTTCGACTGGCATGAAACAAGCGGGGGCCGGTTTCCACCAGCCCCCGGAATGATATCTAGGTTGACGAAGTCTCAGTAGGGCATTCTGCGCTTGGTATAGAGACGATCAGCTTGCGTGTTCTGCTCGCTTCCCGCCGGGCCCATGCGGCGGCCCTGATCAATCTGCTGTTCCGGCGTCGCACCGGGCGGGCCGTTGCCCAGCCATCGAATGTTGTTCGCCTTGGCTGCCAACCGGATACGTTCAAGATCTACCTCCAGTTGCCTCTGTGCCGGCAGGGCGGCGCGTTGCGCCGGGGTGATATCTTCCCGCACCGCGTCCCAGCCCAGATGCGATAACCCATTGTCGCTGGGGCCGGGTTCGCAGAAGGCCAGTCCCGGTACCGACAAGACTTCCTCGCAAACTTGGGCAGAGCGGCGGTTCTCCAGTTTCACGCCCATGGTGACTTCGCCCTTGGGATTGTGCGGCCAGACATCGGCGACGCGATTATACTCCGCCGTGCTGATACCCCAGATATGGGCAGCAAAGGCCTGGCTGCCGGCGCCGCGGCAGCCTTCCAGCGGCAACTGCTTAACGCCGGGCCAGGTCCATTTGTAGCGGGCACCGGCGACGGCGATCTCGGTGGCTTCCGCCGATTCGGTTTCGCAGATGAGGCAACCATGGGCGCCGGCCGCCATGGCCTGAGCCACCTGCCAGACATTGGCGCGCATCGAAGGACCGTCATAGCCCCAGACCGGCAGGGTGACGAACACCATCGGAGTGCGGTGGCCGGACGGGGTAGGACCGCCATCCACCAGGCCCTGCATGAAATTGCGCAGGCTGTCGAAGTTAAAGCTGTCATTCTCCATTTCGAAATTGATGGCGTCGCAGAAGGTCTTTGCCATCCGCTTGCCTTCTTCATAGCAATCGGGGGCGCCGGAGGCGCCATATTCCGCATAAGCAACAACCTGGTTGTCTTCCCACAGTTCAATTGCCTTGTTGATGCGGCGGGGCTTGTAGTTGGGGTCAACGGTAGGAACCCAGGGCAAAGTACGCGCCCAGTTGGCACGGAAGCCGAAACCCTTGCTGGCGGTGCCGATATAGTTTGGGCTGTCCAGCATGGAACGGCCGGTGGCGTGCGGCACACCTTCCGGATAGCCACCCGACCCCGGTGGACGAGGGGCCGCCCCGCCCCGGCCGGCGCCACCACGGCCCTGCGCCAAGGCGCTGCCGGCGGCAACGACGCCGGCGCTGACCATACCAAAGCGTTTCAGGAAATCGCGCTTGCGGATGCGCGTGCCTTCTTTCTTGATCTCGTTATCGCTGTCGGCCATGGGCTTCCCCTTTTGAAGTTATTTCCCAAGCTTGCCTTGCGCACGCGGTCTGAACAACCTCAAATCGCTCGCTGCGCTGCAACACCAAACATGGCCAGATGCGACTCAATTGCCAGTGCTGCTGCTTCTGCCGACGCAAAGTCGCGGCTGCGTACCACCAGTTGCACGCCAAAGCCGCCGTCTTCACGGTAGAAAGGATAAGAACCGATGGCGGTATCGGGATGCGCACTCTGGATTGCGCCCAATCCTTCGGCGATGCGCCCCTCCGGCACGGAAGCGGTAATGGTGACGCTGTGCACTTTCGGGCCTTCGGGTAGCTGCGGCGCCAGCGCCTCCAGCATGGCGCGGGCAATCGCCGGCACGCCAGCCAGCACAAAGACGTTGCCGATGCAAAACCCCGGCGCGACCGAGACCCTATTCGCGATCAGCGTGGCGCCACGGGGAATACGCGCCATGCGCCTACGCATGACATTGAACTCGTTTTTGCCATAGCGCGCTTCCAGCAGGGCATAAGCCTCGGGATGATAGCCAATGCCGACCCCGAAGGCGGCGGCAATGGCATCCGCGGTGATGTCGTCATGGGTAGGGCCGATACCGCCCGTGCTGAAGACAAAATCGTAGCTCCCACGCAGGGCGTTCAACGCGGCAACGATCTGCCCCTGGTCGTCGCCCACCACTCGCGCCTCTTTCAAGTCAATGCCCTTCAGGGCGAGGAACCTGGCGATGTAGTTGATGTTGGTGTCTTGGGTGCGGCCCGAAAGGATTTCGTCGCCGATCACCAGCACTGCCGCCGTCTTAATGCCCGAAGATGAAGGCGTTTCCATGGGGTTAAGCTTTGGGGATGTATTTTACGCCCCCAAGACTATATGGGTTGGGCCATGACCGTCATTGCCGACAGCGAAATCTTTGAAGCCGCCCGGCAGGCCCATTTTGCCGTCACCTTGCACAAGGCGGACGATTTTGAAGGCATGCGCCGCGCCGGGCGGCTGGCCGCGGAGGTGCTGGACCTGCTGGTGCCGGAAGTGAAGCCCGGCGTCACCACCGCCCATCTTGACAAGCTGGCCTATGACTATGTCGTCAGTCATGGCGCCCTGCCCGCCTGCCTGGGCTATCGCGGCTATCGTCACACCGTCTGCACGTCCATCAACCACGTGGTCTGCCATGGCATTCCCGGCGACAAACCCCTGCGGGAAGGCGACATCGTCAATATTGATGTCACCGTCATTCTGGATGGCTGGCATGGCGACACCAGCCGGATGTATCCGGTGGGCGAGATCAAGCGCAAATCGGCTCGGCTGATAGATATTACCTATGAATCCATGCTGCGCGGCATCGCCGTGGTGAAGCCGGGTGCCACCACCGGCGATATCGGCCATGCCATCCAGTCCTATGCCGAGGGCCAGGAAAAATGCTCGGTGGTGCGCGATTTCTGCGGCCATGGCCTGGGCAAGATTTTTCATTCCCTGCCCAATATCGTGCATTACGGCAAGCCGGGCGGCGGCATTGGCTTGCGACCCGGCATGTTCTTTACCATTGAACCGATGATCAATCTGGGTGGCTATGGCGTGAAGGTGTTGAGTGACGGCTGGACGGCAGTGACGCGCGACCGCTCACTTTCAGCCCAGTTCGAGCATTCGGTGGGTGTGACCGAGAGCGGCGTGGAGATTTTCACTCTGTCTCCCAGGGGGCTGGACAAGCCGGCTTATACGGTCGGCTAAACTACTTCGCCCAATCCGCGTTCGGTGTGAAGCTGCCGCTCTTCAAGATCGCGGCCAGAACTTCCTGCTGGCGCTGCAGATAGGCTTCCTGCTTCTGCGGCGTGATGTGGTTGTGATCCGATTCCACCATCGGGATCGCTTCCTTGGCCGCCGGAATCTGGTCGAAGGCGGTGAAAACGCCCGCGGGGGGCGAAGTGGTGTCAATCATGCCGAACGCCACTACCGACTTGGCGCTAATCTTTGACGCGAAGTTGACCGGGTCGAAATACTGGCCGGCCTGCATGATGGCGGCGTTGTCGGATGGCCAGTTGGGATAACCGGTGCGCCGCCCTGCCTTTTCGCCATTGACGTCGAAACCCGCGGGTACATTCACCACCATAGCGGTGACATATTGCGGATTGAGACCGGCCGTGGCGAAACTTTGTTGTCCGCCCATGGATGTACCCATCACCACGATGGTCTTGCCGTCCCAATCGGGGCGAGAGCGGATATAATCAATGGCGCGGGTATCACGCAGATACATAGTAAGGAAATAAGAAGTGTCGCGATTGTCGGCGCCCACCATGGCATAGTTGCGCGGCGCGCCGTCGGCACTTGCAGGGTCCTGGTCATGGGAGTCCACGTTAAATGCCAGCCAGCCTTCGGCGGCGCGGTCGGCGGCGGTACGAGGATCAAGCGCGTACACACCGGCATATTGATAGAGCAGGATCGCCGGATGCTTGCCGCCGCCTTTCGGCGTGGCGAGATAGCCTTGGGTCTTGCTGCCGACGCTGTCGAGCTGCACCTTGTA
>JAFAVT010000167.1 GCA_019242275.1 Alphaproteobacteria bacterium | reverse complement strand
AAATCCTCATGCTGAGCTTGTCGAAGCATGAGAGCGCCGATCGAAATGAGACAGAAACGCTCTGGTTATTTCAGCCCTTCCAGCGGCAGCTTCACCGCGGTGACGCGCGCGTCCAGTTGGTCAATAACTTCTTTGGTAATGTCGAAGGCCGGATCGGCCTTGGGCAGGACGGCGGCATCCAGCACCATATTGGCGCCGTGCGCCTTCACAATGCCCGGAACGATCTGGACCATCGCCTTGCTGAGTTCGCCATTGGCCGCGGCCAGGGCCGTCTGCACCTGCTGCTGGCGCTTCTGCGCGTCCTCATTGATGGCATTCTGCCGGGCACCGAGGGCGGTGATGCGCTTTTCCCGGTCAGCAGGGGCGATGGTGCTGTCGCGTTCCAGCGCCTGGGCATCCCGGTCCAGGGCCTCACGGCGGGCCAGCAGCCCCGCCTCGATCTGGCGGACGACCGGCTGCAACTGGCGGGCAATGTCCTTGCCGGCCTTGGATTCGCGGACCACTGCGGCCTTGTCCAGCACCACGAAGACGGGATCGGGCAGCTTGCCGGCGGGACGGACGGGGGCGCCGGCGCCGGGCGCGGCGGACGAAGCCTCCTGTTCGGGCGCGCTCGCCTGGCCCCCTTGATAGCGCTGGAAGAGGTAATAACCCAGCCCGCCCAGGGCCAGCAGGGCAAGGGCGGCGATGGCGGAAATGACAATATTCTTGCGCGACAAGAGGAGCTCCGTGGGGGCGGGTCTTGGGCGGGGAGGTCCATCAGACCTGCCGTCCGCCGCAATCCTCTAGCCGCTGACGCCCGGCACGGCAAGCATCCGGCCGGCATCGGCCCGGCCGGTTTCGAACCGCTTACGCCACCGCCCGCACCTTCCAGAAGCGCAGGGCCCGCTGGGCCGCCGCCACCGGGACGCTTTCATATAGCGCCATGAAGCCTTCCGCTCCGCCCAGGGCACGGTTGGGATCAGGATCGAGCGCAATCGCCAGGGTGGTAAAGGCGGCGCGGTCCACGCCGGAGCCGCGGCAAAGCAGTGCCAGGGTGTCGAGATCATGGGAATCCACTACCCGCTCCACCACATGCGGCTCGACATCGGCGATCCGCGCCAGGGCCAGCTTGAAGGCGGTGCGCGCGCTCTTGCCTTCCCGCAGCAGGGCCACCAGCGTCGCCGAGGTGAGGGCGCCGGCCCGCTGCAAGCTGTCCACCCGGCTTGCGGCGCTGTCGAAATCGTCGGGATGGGCGGCATAGGCGCGGGTGACGCGGCTTCGGCTGCGCTGAAAGGCGGTTTCCATTTCCTCCGGCGAGATGCCTTCCAGTTTGGTCATAATCTCATGCTTCAGTTGCGCTTCGGCCTTGAGATAAAGGCCGTTCAGCAGTTCAGGCGGCACATTCTTGCGGCGGACCAGCGGCGCCTGCAGCGCCGCGCTGGCTTCCGCCCGTTCGGCGATGCGTTCATAGGTGCCCTCGCCGATCTCGGCGCGTTCATTTTCCAAGAGCGATCCAACCACCTGGTCGTCGCCGCGGGCGACCAGCGCCTCGGAAAGCGTTTCGCTGACATGAGCGCGCTGGGTCACGGCCAGCAGATGGTTCTGCGATTTTTCCTCCACCACCTTCAGCAGCGTTGCTTCGGAGAGCACGCTGGAGCGGCGCAGGATCGGCCCGGCAATTTCGATATCGTCAAAGGCGAAATTCTCCGCCACCCGCTTGAGGCCGGGGGCGCCCGCCACCAACTGGGCGAGTTCGGTGCGCACCTGCTTGGAATAATCGGCCGCCGCGGCTGCCAGAGCCTCGTCGAAGGCGGCAAGGTCGCCTTCGCTGGTGGCAGGGCCGTCCAATGCCTCGGTCACCTGGCGCAGCAATTCGCGGCGCGCCTGGCTGCCGGCGGTGTTGTCAAACTTCGCCAACTGCGCAAAGCGCGGCGCCCGCTGCATCGCTGTTTCGGACATTTAGGTTGGTCGTCCTGTGGCCAGAAGGCCGCCAGTTAAGCGCGTCCTCGCTTAAGGTTCTGTAAAACAATCCAGACGTCCCAAGCCGGGACAGTGAATTGGTGATATTCTGCGGACACCATGGCGATAAACGACACAGACGGCGCGTTTCAAGCCTGTTACTGGCGCGATCCGGCGCGGATCAGCGAGGACGCCGACGCGGCCGAATATTCCGATTATGCGATGGAGTTGAAGCAGCGCATCCACACGCTGTTCCGGGAGCGCCGGTATGCCTATGCCGCGATTTTCCGCTGGGATGAAGCCGCCCAGGATTGGGCGTTGCTGGAAGAGTTTGCTTTGCGGGGTGGCGCCCCGACTGGTGCTTAAAGCATTTTGATCCTAGACAGAAGCAGTGCCCTCACCCTTCGACGGGCTCAGGGTGAGGAAAATATAATACCTCATGCTGAGCCTCATCACCCCGAGCTTGTCGAGGGACAAAGCATGAGAGCGGCGATCGAATTCGACACAAAAATGCCCTAGCCGGAGCCGAAGGGATCATCATGAAAATCGCCGACCGGTCTTAACGTCACCGGCAGGGCGGGATTGGCGCCGATGTAAAGCTCCAGCGTCATCTGGTTTGTGGTCTTGTCCCACACCATTTGCGGCGCCACGCCGCCGGGCTTGCGGAAAGTCTTGCCGTCGAAATCAAAAGCCCGGGGCGCCACATCTTCCCAGCCATTGACCAGCGCCGATTGCAGCCGCGCCCGTTCATTCAACATCGCTTCCGGGTGTGTGGTGTCCAAATTGGTGATGTCGGGGGCGCTGACCTTGACCAGGCCATTGCCGCCAATCTCCACCCGCGCCACCACGATGGTGCCGCCGCTCTGATAGCCGCCTTCCCATTTGCCCGCCGGCGGTGTGGGCTTGCCGCAGCCGGCAAGCAGCAGCAGGGAAAGAAGCAGGGCCTTGCGCATGGGGCGACTCGCGGCGAGACAGGCGCCAGCATACTCTACTTGCCGATATTGACGTTCACCTGGCGCTCGTCCTCGTCCACCGCTTCCCAGAGGTTCACGGTATGGCCGCCGGCGCGAAACTTGCGGGAATACAGCCCGGCGGCGTCGCCTTCGAGCGGGCCGGCCCAATAACGGCCCAGCCTGGGCAGCCAGCCCAGCAATTCATGCTCGACATGGGGATAGGCGGCGCTGGCGGCCCGCTCCATGGTCAATTGGCAGTTGCCCGGCCCCAGATTGAGGATCATGCGCTCGCGCTCCAGCGTCACCAGTTGCTTGTAGGTGGCGGTCACCGCAAAGCCGAGCGACTTGCCGGCCGCCACGCCCGCCGCCACCGGCTGGCCGGCCGCCACCGGCAGGCAGACTTTTTCCAGAATGGGCGCCAGATCGGGCACGGTGGCGGGACGGACAGGGCGCATCTGACCCGCCGCCGTGCCCGCCGCCGCCGCCAGAATCGCCATTGCCAAAATCGCCCGTTTCATCTCTCAAGCCTCGCTGATCTCAGGCTTATTCTACCGGCGGGTCCGCCATGCCGGAAAGACCCTTGCCCACCCCCCCTTGGGTTGTTAGGCAGGCGCCGCATTTTTGACGGGCTTTCCATGTCGCTTCCCAAGGATTTCCTGGCCGCCTCGCTGGGCCGCATCAACCCTTCGCCCACCATCGCCATCACCTCCAAGGCGCGGGAGCTGAAGGCGGCCGGCAAGGACGTGATCGGCCTGGCCGCGGGCGAGCCGGATTTCGACACTCCCGAGCACATCAAGGAAGCGGCCATCGCCGCCATCCGCCGCGGCGAGACCAAATACACCGCCGTGGAAGGCATTCCCGAGCTGCGGGCCGCCATCGCCGCCAAGTTCAAGCGCGAGAACAAGCTGGACTACAAGCCGGCCCAGACCTTTGTTTCGCCGGGCGGCAAGTCCATTCTGTTCAACGCCCTGTTGGCGACCATCAATCCGGGCGATGAGGTCATCATCCCGGCGCCTTATTGGGTGAGCTATCCCGACATTGTGCAATTGGGCGGCGGCAAGCCGGTTATCATCGAGACCACGCTGGAATCGGGCTTTCGCGTCACGCCCGAGGCGCTGGAAAAGGCAATCACGCCCAAGACCAAATGGTTTGTTTTCAACCAGCCTTCCAATCCCACCGGCGCCTGCTATTCCGAAACCGACCTCAAGGCCCTGACCGATGTGCTGCTGAAGCATCCTCAGGTCTGGGTGCTGACCGACGACATGTATGAGCATCTGGTCTATGGCGGCTTTCAGTTCCGCACCATCGCGGAAATCGAGCCCAGGCTGTATGAGCGCACGCTAACCATGAACGGCGTCTCCAAGGCCTATTCCATGACCGGCTGGCGCATCGGCTATTGCGCCGGGCCGGAAGCCCTCATCAAGGCGATGGCCAAGCTGCAATCGCAAAGCGCCACCAATGCCTGTTCCATCAGCCAGTGGGCGGCCGTGGAAGCCCTGAACGGGCCGCAGGACTTCATTCCGAAATTCCAGAAGCTGTTTGAAGGCCGCCGCGACCTGGTGGTTTCGATGCTGAACCAGGCCAAGGGGATTGAGTGCCCGACGCCGGAAGGCGCCTTCTATGTCTATCCCTGCATTCGCGGGCTGATGGGCAAGACCAGCGCCGGCGGCAAGACCATTGCCAGCGATGAAGATTTCGCCGTGGCGCTGCTGGAAGAGCAGGGGGTGGCGGTGGTGCATGGCGCCGCCTTTGGGCTGTCGCCGTTTTTCCGCATCTCGTACGCCACCAGCGAAAAGAATCTGGAAGAAAGCTGCCGCCGCATCCAAGCCTTTTGTGGTAATTTGAAGTGAGCGAGGACGCCGCGCCGCCGCTTAGGCGGGTGCGCTGGCACCATCTGGTCACGCCCATGCTGGCCAGCCTTGTGCTGCCGCTGATCGTGGCCCTGCTGGTGATCGGCTGGGACCTCGCCGGCGGCCGCAGCTTTGATTATGGGCTGCTGCGCAATTTCTATGTGCTTTGCGGGGTGCAGGCGCTGAGCCAGATCGGCATGCTGGGAGCGGCGCTGTGGCTGTTGGCGCGCATCAGCGATCCGGACTTGCCGGCGCGCTTTGTTCCGATTTCGCGGCGCATCCTGTTGCGGGTGCTGGGCGCTGCCATCGCGGTGATGCTGCTGTTGGCGCTGTTTGAGTATCTTTGCGACACCTTCCTGCACACCCATCTGGGCGATGATGCGGCGCGGCTTCCCATCACGCCGCACACCTGGCGCGAGCTGCCGGTGGGGATTTTGGTGATAGGCGTGCTGGCGCCCCTGTCCGAGGAAGCCTATTTCCGCGGCCTGGTGATGGGATGGGGCCGGCGCCATGGCGGCAACGCCGTCGCCATTCTTGTGTCGTCCCTGTTGTTCGGACTGGTGCATCTGAAATGGTGGACCCCGGGCGGCCTCACCGGCTGGCTGCTGACGGCGGAACTGGCGGCGATGGGGGCGGTGCTGGCGCTGGTGGCGCTGCGCACGCGCTCCCTCTTTGCCTCCGCTGCCTTGCACGCTTTCAACAATCTCAGCGCCGTGGTGGTGCTGTTTCTGTTTGCGGCGCCGTAGTGCGGTTTGTCCCGGTGTATCCATATTTTGTCATCCCGGACGCACCGCAGCACGAAGTGGTGCGGTGCTGATCCGGGACCCATTGCGCCGCCTCCCATGGGTCCGTTCGTACGCTGTCGCTACGAACCTGCGGCGCACCGTTTCACGCTGCGCCCCGCACGGGATGACAATTGGGGATACGCTGGGCCGCGCACGGGATGACACTCAGTGATTCAATTTGAACACGAAACGATCTGATCTTCAAATCCAGCCGCTGAGACCTTCGCGCCGGTGGGTTTGCTGATAGGAGGGCATGGCTCGCAGCCGGCGCACATAAGCGCCCAGGTGCGGCCAGTCAAAAGCGGTCTTGGGCAGATTGCGCGACCAGCGCGCCAGCATGCCCAGAAGAAAATCCGCCGCTGTCATCCGGTTACCCAAAAGATGACTGCGCCCGTCTGACAACAGCGCATCGGCGCGGGCTAGGACGCGTTCCACGCGGATGACGGCTTGCGCCTTGGTTGCCTCTTCCTGGCCGGGCCCTGCCCCTTCGACCGGATAGTAGAACAGGCGGAAGGCCGGCATCAGCGTGTCGGCGAGATAGAACATCCATTGCAGATAAAGCCCCCGTTCCGGCGTGCCCGGCGCCGGCGCGAAATTGGTCGCGGGATGACGCTCCGCCAACAGGCTCAGCAGCGCGCCGGCTTCGCCGTAAGCCACACCATCCATCACCAGGGTGGGGACATGGCCGGTGGGATTGAGCTTCAGATAGTCCGGCGCCCGCTGTTCGCCCTTTTCGAAGTCCAGCGCGTGAAAAGTAAACGGCACGTCCAGTTCGATCAGCATCCAGTGGACACAGAAACTGGCCGTGCCCGGCGAGCCGTAAAGCGTGTAGGTCATGGGCGCCTCTTTCTTTAAGGAAACGCTAACCGGATTCGCCAGCGCCGGAACCTAGCTCTCGTTGCATGAGACCTCTGCGAAAGCAGGTAGTTGTTGCGTAAACGGGCCCTTAAGCATGTTGGCGGCAGAATGTTGCCATGCTGAGGGGCCGTTCATTTCTGACCGTGCCGCTGCTTGTCCTGTGCTTTGTCCAGGGCGCGCAGGCGCTCGACGTTGACCTTTCCGGCTATCTCGACTGGCGCCTGATCGCGCCCACCGGCCAACAGGCCTGGGACAAGGGCGGCCTGGGAAAATTCCGCTTCGGCAATGGCGAGAATGTCCGCTTCGGTGAAGCGGTGCTTCAGGCCAATGCCGCCGTGGCCGATGGTCTGTCGGCGCAGGTAACGGCGCGGGCCGAGCCCACCGATTCCAGTGTGGTGGATCTGCTGGAAGCCTACGCCCTCTATGCCCCCAAATCCGAGGGCGATGTTTCCTGGTCGGTAAAGGCCGGCGCCTTCTTTCCCGCCATCAGTCTGGAGAATGACGATATCGGCTGGGCCAGCCCCTATACATTGACCCCGTCAGCGATCAATTCCTGGATCGGCGAGGAAATCCGCACCCTGGGCGGCGAAGCCAATCTGCGCTGGAACACAGGCGGCGCCGGCACGCTGATCGCCACCGGGGCGCTGCTCTGCTGCAACGACGAAGCCGGCATCCTGATGGCTGACCGCGGCTGGGCAATGGATGACCGCCCCACCGGGCTGTTCGAACGCCTGCGCATGCCCGATGCCACCTATCGGCTATTTCGCGCCCCGACACCTTTTTACAGCGGCATGTTTGACGAGATTGACAATAGGCTGGGCTGGTATGGCGGCCTCACCTGGCAATTGCCGGCGGGCCTGGGCAAACTTCAGGCCCTGCGCTATTCCAACACCGGCGATCCTGCTGCCGTGACGGGGCGCGACACCGGCTGGGAAACCAAGTTCTGGAGCTTTGGCGCCCGCACCGATATCGCCGGTGTCACGCTGATCGCGCAGCAATTGACCGGCTACACGGCGGTGGAAGTGCGGGGCGCCGAGATGGTGACCAAATTCCAGTCGGCCTTCCTGCTCGCCAGCTATGACTGGAACGACTTTCGCTTCAGCGCCCGCGAAGACCTGTTCCAGACCCGCCACGATCCTGCTTCCGCGCTGTTTGTGGAAGACGGCAACGCCTTCACCGCCGCTATTTCCTGGACCGGTGTGCCGCACTTACGCGTCACCGCCGAAGTCATCGCCATGGACAGCCGCCGCGGCGAATACACGCTGGAAGCACGGCCGGCGCAGCTTGATTCCACGCAAGGCCAGCTTTCGCTGCGTTATTCCTTCGATTAGAGCATACGTTCAGCTTCGCTCGCTGCCCTCATGCTTCGACAGGCTCAGCATGAGGATTTTATTTTATTCCTCACCCTGAGCTTGTCGAAGGGTGAGGCCGACCGCACTTGTGTTACGGCGGCGCCCCGCCATGGGCCTTGGCCATGGCGGCTTTCATGGCGCCGACAATGCGCTGGCGCTGCAGTACTTCCGGCGTCTCCGGCGAATGGTAAAGTCCGTCCAGCATCGCCAAATCCACCTCGGTGATGGTCCTGCTGACCAGGGCGGGATCGCATCCCTGCAGCAACAGGTTGGCGATGGACGGCGCCGGATGGCAGATGCCCCGCTGCACGGTCTGGGAAAGACCCAGCAGCGCGGCATAATCGGCGACGGTGCCGATGGTCAGGCCCTCCGCCACCTTGGCGTCAATGATCACCGTCGCCATGCCCATCTGGGCGGTGACGCCGGTGAAGAGATGGCTGAGATTGGCATGGACGGTGGGCGGATTGCCGTCGGGGCTTTCGACGTCTGCGAAAGTGCGGCCGTTATAGTCGGTCACCAGCGAGACATACCAGGACTGCACCGGATACTTGATCTTCAGCCGCTTGATGTCCTGCATCGCCACCAGCACGGGGGCGCGGTCGGCGATGCTGTCCAGCGAGGCTTGCGGATCGGCGGTGACCACCACCAGCAGGTTGGGACTTTTGCAGGGATCGTCCATGTCCACCGGGGCGCCGACCTGCTGCGCAATCTCCTTGATGCGATGCTCCACCTGCCAGCTTGCCACCGCTTTCAGGCCCCAGACGCGAGGGCAGACCTTCTGCTTCCAGCGGGCAAATTCGCCGTCCAGCAGCGGTTCGGATTCCAGGAAGGAGCCGACAAAGTAGCGCGCCGTGGTGTCGTCCTTTTCCCGTTCGGCGTCGGAATAGACAGTCTCCGGCTCAACAATGACAGCCGAGGGAGCGGTGGGGGCCTGTGCCAGCGCGCCGGTCGCCGCCAAGGCGAGCATCAGGACGATGGCGGGCTTCATTTTCTACCTTCCAAATTGCGCCGCATGTTGCCGATCAAGCGGACCATTTGCAATTTCTCCGGCTCATCGGGAGTCTGATAAAGGCTGGTCAGCATGGCAAGATCGGCTTCCGACAGGCCGGTGGTGTGCAGGTCATTTCCGCAATCGGTCAGGAACAGATTGGCGATGGACGGTGCCGGCTGGCAGCGGCCGTTGGCCGGCGTCTGCGCCAGGGCCATCAGAGCCAGATAGTCGCCCAGCGTCCCCAATGTCAGGCCGTTCACCGCATTCGCGTCCACCAGAATGGTGGCGGTGCCCATTTCCGGCTGCACCCCCAGGCGCAGTCGCGTGTCATTGACCGGGGTGGGTGGTGGCGTCAGGCAGGACGGACAGAGAAGCTCCCACGGCACGTCCAGATGCGACACGCCGTTGTAATCGCGATAAAGACCCTCATACCAGGCCTGTACCGGATAATGCACTTTCAGCTCGCGCAGGGGAGCGGCGTCGAACAGCCAGTGATCCTTTGCCACCAGTGCATCCAGCATGGCCTGGGGCTCGGGTGTCACGGCGATCACCACATTGGGCCGGCAGGGATCGGCGCGGTCCAGCGGGGCGCCGACCGTAAGCGCCACATCGCGGATGCGCCGTTCAACCACATAGGCCGTGAGGGGCGTCATGCCGAAGACGCGGGGGCAGAGCGGCTGTTTCCAGCGCGAGAACTGACCTTCAAGATTAAGACTTGGGGCAAGCAGCGAGGTGACGAACTTGCGTGACAGCAATTCGTCCTTCTGGCGGTCGGCTTCGGAATAAATGGTCTCCGGCTCGCGGATGGTCGGGGGCTTTCCCGCCTGTGGCTGGGCGAGGGCGGGCAGGGCCGTTAGAAGCAGAAAAAAGATCGCGGCGCGTTTCATGTGGCCCCCAAGATTGTCCCTTAATCGCGCGGGGAGGCAAAACGGGGCTACTTCCCGAACTGCGCCTCCAGGCTGCGGCGCATGGCGCCGACGATGCGCTGCTTCTGCAGCAGTTCCGGATTGTCCGGCACCTGATAGAGGGCGGTGAGCAGGGCAATGTCTATGTGCGACAGGGCGTGCGGCGTGTCCTCAGGATCGCAGCCCTTCACCATCAGATTGGCGATGGTGGGCATGGGCTGGCAGGCGCCATACTGGCTCGCCTGCGACAGCGTCAGCAGCGCGACATAATCGGAAATGGCGCCCAGGCTCATGCCGGTGACGGCCGCGGTATCCACCAGAACGGTGGCGGCGCCCAGTTCGGCATGCTGGCCGCTGTGCAGCTTGCTGTCATTGGAGGCGACTTGCGGATAATCGCCTTCGCCGCGCCAGGGCTCGGTGATATCCCAGTCAATATCAATGGTCTTGAAGCCGTCATAATCCACCTTGAAAGCCGCATACCAGGCCTGCACCGGCGACTTCACTACCAGCTTCTGGCTGCCGCCCTGCACCAAAAAGGGGCGGGCGCTGGCGATGGAAAGCAGGCTGGCCTGAGGCTCGCGCGTGAAGATGACACCGATATCGGCAATGCACTTGTCGGCCATATCTACCGGCGCGCCTACCATGGCCGCCACCTGCTTGATGCGGTGCTCGACAAACCAGGCATTGACAGGCGTGAGGCCATAGACATGGGGGCAGACTGGGTGCTTCCAGCGGGCATACTGGTTTTCGATCGAGAAGGAGGGTGCCAGCATCAATTCCACCACCCGGCGCGAATCCAAAAGGTCCTTGCTGCGCTGGGCCTCGGAGTAGACAGTTTCCGGTTCGCGCATAGGCTGGGCGAAGGCGGCGGTACCGCCAAGAAAAAGAAGGGCGAATGCGGCAAGCTTCTTCATGGCGGTCCTCTTCAAGACTGCACCGATCTTAGAATCTTTTTGGATTTAACGGAATCTCCCACGCTCTCCATGGGCGGGCCCCGGGTCCGCGCGAAGCGCGGCCCGAGGATAAACTTCACGACCCGCCCATCCAGGGCAACAAACAGCGTGCTTGCGACTCTGGATGGCCGGCTCGGAGGCCGGCCATGGTGAGATTTATGGAAAATCTGGATCAATCAAAGCCGAAAAAGCCCTAACATTGCTTCGCGCTCCGGCCCAACCGAGCGGGCGCTACTTCTTAGACTCGCCGCCCGGCCGGAGATTGGGGTTTGGAGGCTCTTGCCATTGTATGAGTTTTACCATACAATACAACAATGTTGCTGGATCATCTTGCGATCGAGAGCAATGGCGTGCCGATCTATGTCCAGTTGCGGGCTCAGATCGCCGCCGCCCTGGGGCGCGGCGCCCTGGCGCCTGGCGCCCGGCTGCCGACCATGCGGGAAGTGGCGGTGGCGCTGAAGATTGATCTCAACACAGTGCAGCGCGCCTATGCCGAACTGGAACGCGACGGCCTGATTACCCTGACGCGGGGGCGCGGCTCCTTTGTGACGCACACGCCGCCGCGCGAGGCGCGCGCCGGCGTGCGCGAAACCGCCGACCGCCTGGCGGCGCAGGCCGCCGCCCAGGCCCGTGCTGCCGGCATCGGCCTTGACGAACTCACCGCCGCCCTGGCGCGGCTGAAGGCGGCGCGATGAGGGCCCTGTTTCCTTTTTTCATCGCGCTGGCCTTCATTGTCATCGCCAATATCGCCGCCGCCGCCCGCAAACAGGCGAAAGAGCGGCCGGGCGTGCCGCAAGTGATGAAACGGGCGGTGCGCACTGCCGCCCGCTTCGAAAGCGGCGCCGTTGCATTTGATATGATCACCAAAGCCCGTGCCGCACAGCAGGCGCGCATTTCTTCCAATCCCAATTCTCAACCGGAGGTTCGCATGAATCCCATTTCAGCCTTGATATTCGTGATTTTCGTCGGCGGGGCGGTGCTTGCCTTCCTGGCCCGCATGCCGGTGCCGGTGCCCATCGCCCTGGCCTTGATCGGCATCTTCCTGGGCTATTCGGTGAAGATGGCGCAGCAATGGGAGCGGGCGGTGGTCTTGCGCCTGGGCAAGCTGCATGCGGTGAAGGGCCCCGGCCTTTTCATCCTGGTGCCGATCATTGACGCGGTGGCGACCTGGATTGACCAGCGCATCCGCACCACCGAAGTCAATGCCGAGCAGGCCCTGACGCGCGATACCGTGCCCGTCAACGTGGACGCCATTGTCTTCTGGATGGTGCATGACGCCGAGCGGGCGGCGCTGGAAATTGCCGACTATGCCAGCGCCGTGCAGCGGGTGGCGCAGACCTCTTTACGGGAAATGATCGGCTCCTCGGTGCTGTCGGAATTGCTGTCCGACCGCAAGACCGCCGACGCCGAACTGAAAGAAGTGATCGGCACCAAGACGGCGGAATGGGGCGTCACCGTCAATTCCGTGGAGATCCGCGATGTCGCCATTCCTGACACGTTGCAGGACGCCATGAGCCGCCAGGCCCAGGCCGAGCGGGAGAAGCAGGCCCGCGTCACCCTGGGCGCGGCGGAAGAGGAAGTGGCGCAGAAATTCCTCAATGCTGCCAAAATCTATGCTTCCAGCCCGGAAGCGCTGCAATTGCGGGCCATGAACATCATCTATGAGACCACCAAGGAACGCGGGGCCACCATTCTGATGCCGACGTCCATGGTGGATGCGATGAATCCCGGCGCCGCGGCTTTTGCGCTTAACATGGCCAAGATTGATGCGGGGCAGAAACCGCAAGGCGGCAATGGCTGATGGGTGAGCCGGGGCGAAGCGAAAGGTCCAGTGGACCTTTCGCCCCGGCGAACGCCGCAGCGGCGCGCGCCCAAGCGCGACGCGAGGCCGGGAAAGCAGCAGCGATTTGTCCCTTCTTGGATTCTGGAGGTTGGTGTGCCCCGCTGGTTCCGCAAAAAGACTTTCGGCTATGGCTGGACGCCATGCAGTTGGGAAGGCTGGCTGGCGACGTTGCTGTTTGTCTCTGCCGTCTTCGGTGTGGCCGATCCTGAGCTTTTGCCGCTCGACCCGGTGGAGCGCGGGGTTTGCATCGTGGCGTTGGTGGCGGTGCTTTTCGCGGTCACGCTGGCCACCAGCGGCAGGGATTCGGACGTTTAACCCGCCTGTCATCCCGGCCAAGCACGCACAGCGTGCGCGAGCCGGGACCCATCGAGCCGCTTGCTTCATGGGTCCCGGGTCTGCGGCGCATCACTTCGTGCTGCACCGCGCCCGGGATGACAATAGGTGAAATCTGAGCCTCAGATCACCCGCTCCGTCCTGCCATCCACGCCCATCAGCCAGAACTCGCTGGCCAGATCGGGATGCAGTTTTTTCAATTTGGTCTGGACCTCGGTCATCACGCCCTTGTGCTGCTGAAGTTCGGCGGCGCCGTCGCCGTGATAGTCCTTGCCGAAGGCCACTTTGTAGGCGCCGCAGTCACGGTGATCCACTACGATAACTTTCTTGATGGCGTGAAGCTGCTTGGCGATGGCGATGTGATCCCAGAAGGCGGCGTTGGAGGACGGAAACTTGGCCGACACCGCGGCCAGGGCTGCGCCGGCCAGAGAAACCTGGTCATAGTCATTTGTCATCTTGTGGCTGTCGAAAAACTTCACCGCGTCGTCCACCAGCCGGTAGTCAATGCAGGTGATGGCCAGCGCCGTCACGGTGGCCCCTTCCGCTTGCGTGGTAATCAGGCCAACACTAAGCGCTCCGCCCAAGGCGCCCAATAGTTGGCGCCGGTTTGTCTCGCTACACATGATACCCCCAAATTTGCTGTTCGAAATCGGCGCAACTTTAACCGAAAAGAGGGCTGCGGAGGACGCACAAAAATCGTCCGCTGCACTGCGATAGGCCTTGCCTTGGCGCCCGCGCGGCGCGAGCATCAGGACGCTGGAGGGGTGCTTGGAGCGCCCGAAAGGTTGCTGAAGCGCCCCGAGACCCGCGACACGGTTTCGAGACAGGAGGCGCTTCATGTCCGACCATATCCCCACAGGAAACACGCAACGTATAAAAGCCGGGCCGCGCGCCGTGGCCATTTTGGGGTCCTACGGCAGCGGCAAGACGACATTGCTGGAAAGCATCGCCGTCATCACCGGTGCTTGCCCGCGCAAGGGCGCGGTGGCCGACGGTTCCAGCCTGGGCGACAGCGCGCCCGAAGCGCGCAGCCGCCAGATGAGCACCGAACTCAATGTCCTTTCCACCCGCTTCATGGGCGAGGATTTCACTTTCCTGGATTGCCCAGGCTCAATCGAACTGGCCGGCGAGACGCTGGGCGTTTTGCCGGGCGTGGATGCCGCCATTGTGGTGGCCGAGCCCGATCCCGCCAAGGCAGCGCTGCTGCAACCGATGCTGCGGCTGTTGGCCGACAAGCGGGTGCCGCACATTATTTTCGTCAACAAATTCGACAAGGCGCGGGGCGCCTTCCGCGGCCTGTTGGCGGCGTTGCAGTCGGCCAGCGAATTGCCGCTGCTGCTCCGGCAAATTCCCATCTGGGAGGAAGGTGTTGCCGCGGGCCTGGTTGATCTGGCGCTGGAGCGGGCACATCGCTGGCAGGCCCATGCGCCATCGGAAGTGGTGGATATCGCCGACGCCCGCAAGGAAAAGGAAGCCCGCTTCCAGATGCTGGAAAAGCTGGCCGACCATGACGAGCATCTGATGGAAGAATTGCTGGGTGATGTTGAGCCCAGCCGCGCCGAAGTCTTTGGCGATCTGGCCCGCGAATTTGCCAATGGCCAGGTGGTGCCGGTGCTGATCGGCTCAGCCGAAGGCGATAACGGCATTCGCCGCCTGCTGAAAGCCCTGCGCCATGAAGTGCCCGATGTTTCCGCCGCCGCGGCGTGCCTGGGGGCCTCACGCGACCACGGGGCGGTGGTGCAGGTGCTCAAGACCATGCATGGCGGCCATGGCGGCAAGCAAAGCCTGGTGCGGGTGCTGCGCGGCAGCCTGAAGGAAGGCCAGGTGCTGCAAGGCCCGGCCGGGCGCGAGGCCCGCATTGCCGGCATTTCCTCCCTGGTCGGCAATCATGCCCTGAAGCGGGCCACGGCCGAGGAAGGCGATGTCGTGGCGCTGGCCAAGCTTGATCCCTTTGTCACTGGCGACATGCTG
>JAFAVT010000116.1 GCA_019242275.1 Alphaproteobacteria bacterium | reverse complement strand
ATGACGGATTATTGCTGGACAAGGGCGGGGCGGCGTCGCCTGGGGCTGCCGATGCGGTCACTGTCACCGCTACCAATCCGACGGCGACCATCGGCAAAGCGGGCGTCTATCAGGTGGATGTCTATCCGCAGCCGAATCCACCCTTGCCGGCTCCCGATGCCTCAAGACTTGCGGAAGGGCTGGTCGGCGATTGGAATTTCGAAGATGCATCGGCCTGGAAGCTGACGGGCGAAACCGTCCGTGTGGCGACGCCCTTTGGTCACGGCATTCATTTCGGCGTCGAAACGGACAAGGTCGCGGTCCCCTATGCCGACGCGCTCAATGTCGGCACCGGCGATTTTACCGTTACGGGCTGGATCAAGGTCGGCAGCCGGGCTGCGGGCATCATCAGTTCCAAGGGCGAGACCGGTCCGGGATGGGTAGTCGAATCCAACAGCGGCGGCGGCATCCAGTTCCTGTCCTATGGGCAGGACGGCAAAAGCAACGGCGTTGTGGTGAGCAACAACAGCGTATTGCTCAATAGCTGGCAGCACTTCGCGGTGACCGTAAGCCGTGGCGCCGGCCAGATCAGACTTTATGTGGATGGCGTGCTGGTGGGGCGCGGCACCACGGGGCCGGCAGACCTTGGCTACAAAGGCGACACCCTGATCGGCGCCAGCCCAGGCCAGGAGTCCTATCTGAACGAACTCGACGACTTCCGTTTTTACCGCCGTGCGCTGGGCGCGGCGGAAGTTCGCAGCCTGGCCACACCCAAGGTGGAGCTACCCAAACCGACACCGCGCTTTGGGCGGGCGCCGGAGCCTGCCGCGCCCGAGGTAAAATTGAGCATTGGCAGCCGCCAATTCACAGGCGGGCTGGAGCAGCCGGCCTTCCTGGTGGCGCGTCTGGAAGCGGGGACTTATCCCGTAAAAGCCGCCATCGGCACGATGAGCCAGGCCGCCCGGATCGTGCTCACGCCACTGGACCAGAGGAACGGCAATTATCAGCGCTTTGTGGCCTTCGAGAAGCGCACGCCGAAGATCGGTCTCTATATGGGATTTCGCCGCGACTGCGGCGATACCATGATCCAGGTCGGAAGTCCCCAGACAATCGCCGGCACGAATCTGCGGCGCTATGTTTTTGAAGGCGCCTTGCGCAATTATCCCAATCCCGACGTCAATCCCGCCACCAACGTCAATTACATTGCCGGCATCCGCCAGATCGCCTTGCGCAGCGAGTACACAGACGGGCGCGACATGCCGCGGCTGCTGATCCGCTCGGTGGAGTTCGAGGGACCTTATTACGACCAGTGGCCGACAGCAGCGTACAAAAACATATTTGGCGCGGCGGCAGGCAGCGAAACGTCCCAGGCCCGGCAGATCATTCGGCGCTTTGCCACGCGCGCCTTCCGCCGGCCGCTCGCATCCACTGAGGAAGAGACACTTTACGGCGTTTACCGCGCTTCCTCCGCCAAGGGCCGCGGCTTCCGCGACAGCGTCAAGGACGCGCTGCTGGTGACACTGACCATGCCGCAATTTCTGTTCCTGGTCGAGAAAAGCGCCACGCCTGCGCCCGAGCCGCTGGATAATTACGAACTCGCGTCGAAACTCTCATATTTTCTCTGGAATGGGCCGCCCGATCAGCGACTGCTCCAGTTGGCGGCGACGGGGACACTGCGCGCTCAGCGCGATGCCGAAGTCAGGCGCATGATGGCGGACGCCAAATTCTCCGGCTTCCTTGGGGAGTTCGTGCCGCAATGGCTGAACCTGGACAAGTTCCAGGTTCTGGAGCCTGACCGGCGCCAGTTTCCCGATCTCACCCATGTCACAAGGGCGCAATTGGCGCGGGAGCCGGTGGAATATATGCGTTATCTGGTGGCGCATAACCTTCCGGCCAGCAACCTGGTCAAATCCGATTTCGTTGTCGTGAATGAAGCCGTGGCCGGCTATTACGGGCTGGGTGACAAGGTCGGCAGCGGCTTCAACTTCATCGCCCTCAAGCCGGATCGCCCCGACCTTGGGGGCCTGATGACCGAGGCGGCGCTGCTTTCCGGCCTGTCGGACGGCCGCGAATCCAACCCTGTGCGGCGGGGTGCATGGCTGGCGCGCAAGATCATCGCCGAGCCGCCGCCCAATCCGCCGCCGAATGTTCCGCCGCTGCCCGAGGATAATAAGGGTCTTTCCCTGCGCCAGCGAATCGAGCAGCACCGCAGCGCCCCCGCCTGCCGCTCCTGCCACAGCCGGATTGATCCATGGGGGATCGCGCTGGAGGGCTATGACGCCGGTGGGCGGCTGAAAAAGGTCGCTGCCGATACGCGCAGCACCCTGCCGGACGGGACCGAAGTCGGCGGAATGAATGATCTGAAACAGTATCTTGCCGGTCCCCGAATGGACCAGGTGGCTTTCAGCCTGCTGAAGCAGCTGACCACCTATGCCGCCGGGCGCAGCCTGTCCTATGCTGAACTGGACTATCTCAGGCGCGACGGCCTGAAGCTGAAGAAGAACGGGTATCGCCTGCGGGACATGATCGAATATGTTGCGGCCAGCCCGATGTTTCTTGAGAAATAGCGCGAAAGGACAGTCCGATGAAGCGTTTCCGACTTGATCGCCGCGCCTTCCTTAGCGGTGTTGGCGGGATGGCGCTGGCGCTGCCGGCGCTTGACGCCATGGGCGCCGAAGTTGAAAACGACATCCCGAAAAGGTTCTGCGCCATTTACACGGCTAATGGCATGTCCATGCCGCGCGCCGAGCATGGCATCCCCGAATGGAGCTGGTTCCCGCGCAAGGGCGACAACGGCGAACTCGTCTATGGCAAGTCCACCGAGCCGCTGCTGCCGTTCCGCGACCAGATCAGCTTTCTGGGCGGCCTCTACCATGTCAACGGTCCCAAGAATGATCCACACATCTGTTCGGACATGTGGCTGACCGGCGCGCCGCTGCAAAGCCCAAAGCCCGGCACCTTCAACACCGTCAGTCTCGACCAGGTGATCGCGGAGCGCACCAAGAAATATTGCCGCCAGCCCTCGCTCGCTCTCTCGATTGATGCCGGTACCGGCTATCTGTCCCGCACCGCCACCATTTCCTACGCTCTGGACGGCAGCCCGGTGCCGGCCGAAAACAATCCGCGCCGCATTTTCAATCGTTTGTTCCGCGCCGACGCCGGCGCGAACGGCGCGGAGCATGAAGACCTCCAGCGCCGCATCAAGCTGGTTGACGCGGTGGCGGCATCCGCCAAGGCGCTGGACCAGAAGCTGGGTCAGACCGATCGGGCGCGCATGGACCAATACATGACGTCGTTGAGCGAAATTGAGGGACGCCTGTCCGCCAGCGACCGCTGGATTGATATTCCCCTCAAGAAGCAGGACTATTCGCAGCTCAATCTGGATGCCACCAACGAAGGCGACCCGGCGGAATTCTACAAGGCGATGTACGACCTGATCGCCCTGGCCTTTGACGCGGACATCACAAGAACCGTGACCTTCATGCTGAACCGCGAGGACGGCATGGGCATAAGCGACACTTTCCCCATCCGCCTGGGCCTGTCCACCACCCATCACAGGCTCTCCCACGCCACCGACAAGGACGGGCAGCTCGATTTTTCACGCTACGACCTGTTCCTCAGCCAGCAATTGGCGCACTTGCTGCGGAAACTGACGGAATACGAGGATCGAAGCGGCAGCGTGCTGGATAATACCATTGTGATGTTCGGGAGCGGCGCCAGCACCACGCATAATGTTCACAATATTCCGACCATGATCGCCGGCGGCGGGGCCATGCGCATTCGGCATGACGCCTACTGGAGGGATGGCGACAAGGAAACGCGGATGACCAATGTGCATCTAAGCATCCTGCGGAGCATGGGTTTTGACGAAGAGTCCTTCTCCGACAGCACCGGCACGCTCTCAAAATCCATTTTCGACGTTTGAGGGCGATATGCGCCTTATGTTGCTGGCTGTAGCGGCATTCTGCGGCCTTTGCGGCAACGCCGAGGCGGCAGTGAATGCCGTGACGCCGGGCGCTTTCCATATAGAGAGGCCGACCCTGCTCTCGCTGGGATTTGACTGGAGCATCAAGGGTGACGACAACCGCAACGCCAGCGTGGCCGTGACCTATCGCAAGGTGGGCGAAAATACCTGGCGCAAGGCGCTGCCGCTTTTTCGCCTGGGCGGCGAATTCATTGCCGGGCCGAAGCCTCAATATGGCGGCCTCAATTATTATGACTACAAGGTGCCGCCGGGCTTTGCCGGCAGTGTCCTCAATCTCGAGCCCAACACGGAATATGAAGTTCATTTCGTCATGCGCGATCCCGACGGCGTGCGGGGCAAGGCGGAGAAGATGGCGAAAGTGCGCACCCGCAAAGTGCCGGCGCCTGCGAGCGGGGGGCGCGTATTCCAGGTCTGGCCGTTCAGCCACAAGGGCCCGCTCGGCCCCAATGAATTTACCGGCCTGCTGGCCGCCTATTACATGGGCGCCGATGAAAGCGACCACAGCAATGTCTTTGCGCCCCGGGTGCGGCCTGGCGATGTCATTCTCGTCCATGCCGGTGTCTATAAAGACAACCGCTTCGCCTATGGCGGCTTCGATCGCAGCATCGAGAATTACGGCACCTCCTTCGACGGCACCTATTACCTGACGGCCAGCGGCACGCCGGAAAAGCCGATCGTCATCAAGGCGGCCGGCGACGGCGAAGTGGTGTTCGACGGCGACGGCAACGACACGCTCTTCAACCTGCTGGCCGCCAATTACAATTATTTCGACGGCATCAGCCTGCGCAACACCAATGTCGGCTTCCTGCTGGGTATCAAGGACATCACGGGCGCCGATGGTTTCACCTTGACCAACAGCCGGGCCGACAATATCGGCCGGGTGGTGCGCGATGACTGGGCGAAATCAAAGGACTATTACATCGCCAACAATGTCTTTATCGGTCGCCACAACCCCAATCGCCTGACCAGTTGGATCACCCCCAACGTCTGGGCGAAATTCGGCGAATTTCCCGCGCCCATCACCAGCGAATATGCCGTCAAGGTCTATGGTCAGGGCCATGTCGTGGCGCACAATTATGTCGCCAATTTCCACGACGCGATTGACAACGCCACTTTCGGCAACCCCAGCGCCAAGCCGGAAGACCAGGGTTCATCGGTGGATTTCTACGGCAATGACATGTTCAACATCACCGACAATTGCATCGAACTGGATGGGGGCGTCCACAACATGCGCGCCTTCGAGAATCGCTGCTTCAACACGGCGCAGCCGGCCTATAGCACTCAGCCCATCTTCGGCGGCCCGGCCTATATCTACCGGAATATTTCCTACAACACTGTAGCCTCGGGCGGGCTGAAGCTGCTGGATAATCCTTCCGGAATCCTGATCTACAACAACACCTTCGTCGGCGCCGCCGGCGCGCTGGGGCCTTTGTCGAATTTCCATTTCCGCAACAATCTGATCGTCGGCGACGGCGCGGCGCGGGCGATCTTTCCGGCGCGGAGCTTCACCGACTATTCCTCATCCGACTATAACGGCTTCGGCCCCAATGCGCCGCGGGGCAGCTTCTCCTGGGACGTGATTGCTGTCGAAGGCGGCAATGGCGGCCCTGCGCGCAAGACCTATGACACGTTGGCGGATTATCAGAAAGGCAGCGGCCAGGATGCCCATAGTATCCAGGTCGGCCTGGATACCTTCCTGAAAGTCACGCCGACAAATGCTGCCGACCCGCCGCATCTCTATAATCCGGAAGATTACGATTTCAGTCTCAAGCCGGATTCGGCGGCCATTGATCGCGGCGTGGAACTGCCCAACATTACCGACGGGTTCAACGGACGCGCTCCCGATCTCGGCGCGCTGGAATTGGGCAAGCCTTTGCCGCATTATGGACCGGAGCAATGGCCGCTGGGCGTTCCCTCAAGCGGACCGCGCTCTATCACAGGACCGCCGCATTGATAGGCACAAGGCAAACGCGGGAAATATTGCTGCTGGCCGGCGTCGCGTTGCTGATGGCTTCGCCGGCGTTCGCCGCGCCCTGGGTGCGCGGGTTTGTGATCTCCAATTACGAGCCGGCATTCTATTACGGCGCCAAGGCCGGCACCTCCGACCCCGGCACTGACTGCCCGAAGGGCGCCAACCCCGACAACAATTACGACATCGTGCTGCAGACCCCGTTCCGCACCGCGGCCCAGGCGCATGCGCTGAACCGGCCGGTCAGCGAGACCGGGCGCGATCCCATCACGGTTATGGACAGCGCGCTTGCCCATCGCGGTTTTCGTGCCGACATCGAGACCTACATTAATCCGTTTGCCGCCCCCGATCCCGGCTTTCAGCAGGTTACGGGCAGCATCGCGGAAGGTTTCGATCTGGACCGCAATGCGAAAACCGGCGGCTTCACCAGCCCGGACGGCAAGCGCGGCATAGATAATGCCTTTTACCGCGTGATGGGCTGCGGCCTGTCTTACCGCGGCGTCGCCTATCAGGGCTATCTCAGCAATCGCGGCAACGACAAGATGCTGGACGGCCTTTACACCATGGTCGTGCGCATTTCCGGCAGCCAGAATCCGAAAAACGACCGCAACGCTATCGTCGAGATTGGTTATTCACCAGACCCGGTGGTTAAAGACGCCACCGGCAGGCCCGCTGAAGGTTATTCCTTCCGCCTTGCCAAAAGCTCCCAATACACCAGGCTGAAAGCAACGATCCGCAACGGCGTTGTTGAAACCGAAGAGGTCGCCGAGCTGCGCGTTCCTGCTTTTGCCTGGTACGAGACCAACCGCGGCGAGGCGCTTTTCCAGAAAGGCCGCGTCCGCCTGGTATGGGAAGCCGATGGCACGCTTTCGGGATTGCTGGGAGGCTATCGCGACTGGCGCGATATTTACGCCAAGGATACGTTCAACGTCCCTTCCGGCGGCCAATCGCGCGAATCCACCTATTACCAGAACCAGATCGGTTTTTATTATTCCCTCAAGCGCAATGCCGATGGCATTCCCGATCCCAAGACCGGCCAGAACACCGCCATATCAGCGGCCTATCGCTTTCTGGGCCGGGCGGCCTTCGTTGTTGATCCCGCCAAACCGGTTTCGATTTTTCAGCCTGTGCCCGATGACAAGGCCGACCGGCAGCGCGAACTCTTCTGGCAGGCTATGAACACCAAAGCCATATCACCCGAGCCGCAACGCCGCCGCCCCGGGCCACTGCCGCAACCGTCCGCCGCGAAACCAGAACGCTCGGCCGTATTGCAAACGGCCACGCCCTAGACAGGCATTCGGCATCGGTTTGACGCAATCGGTTGCACCCCTGCCGCAGGATTGCCGCCGCTGCAACGGGTGAAATATAACTCAGACAAAAAGCCGGCGCCCGTCGCCCCAAGCCAGAGAGGACACCCATGCTCGTCCGCAGATTTCTTTTCCTGTCCGCGCTCGTTTTGGCGATGCCGCTGGCAGCCTCGGCCCAGCCCGGCACCATGCCGGCGGTGACGCTCAGCACGCCGCCGGATGCGCCCTGGTACAACACTTCTCTGCCGGTGGAACAACGGGCCGCCGCCCTGGTTTCGCAAATGACGCTGGAGGAGAAAAGCCAGCAATTGGTGAACCGGGCCAACGCCATCCCGCGCCTGGGCGTGCCGGCCTATAATTGGTGGAGCGAGGCGCTGCATGGCGCGGTCATCCGCAGCCCCGCCACCGTATTTCCGGAGCCGGTGGGCCTGGCCGCCACCTTCGATCCCGAGCTGGTGCACCAGATGGGCACGGTGATCTCCACCGAAGCGCGGGTGGAATACAATATGGAATTGCGCCAGAACCAGTATGCCGGCCTGGATTTCTGGTCGCCGAACATCAACATCTTTCGCGATCCGCGCTGGGGCCGTGGCCAGGAGACCTATGGCGAAGATCCTTTCCTGACGGGGCTGTTCGGCGTCGCCTTTGTCACCGGCCTGCAGGGCGACGATCCGAATTACATCAAGGTGGTGGCGACGCCCAAGCACTATGCCGTTCATTCCGGGCCGGAGCCCACCCGCCACGCCATGGACGTTCCCATCAGCAAGCATGATGAGGTGGATACCTATCTGCCGGCCTTCCGTGCCGCCATTGTAGACGGCAAGGCCCAATCGGCCATGTGTGCTTACAATCGTGTCAACGCCCAGCCGGCCTGTGCCAGCGATTTTCTGCTCACAGAGATGCTGCGCGGCGCCTGGGGGTTCAAGGGCTACATGACCTCCGATTGTGGCGCCATCCGTGATATCTATCAGGGTCATCATTTCACCGACAGCCTGGCGGCGGCCGCCGCCGTTTCGATGAAGCATGGGGTGGATACCGATTGCGCCGACTTTGGTGAAGGACCGGTCGCTGCCTCCAGGGCCTATGCCGACGCGGTAACCCAAGGCCTGCTGCCGCAGGCAACCATGGATGAATCGCTGAGGCGGCTATTCACCGCCCGCATCCGGCTGGGCATGTTCGACCCGCCCGCCATGGTGCCCTGGTCGAAGCTGCCGGACGGCGAATTGGATTCCACCGCCAATCGTGCGCTGGCGTTGCGCGCTGCGCGCGAGAGCATGGTGCTGCTGAAGAACAACGGCCTTCTGCCGCTTAAGTCTTCCGTGAAGCGTATCCTGGTCGTGGGGCCGCTGGCCGACCAGGTTCCTGTGCTGCTGGGCAATTACAACAATCAGCCCAGCCATGCCGTAACCGCGCTGGACGGCATTAAGCAAGCTTTCCCCAGGGCGCAGATTACTTACGTCACCGGCACCAATTTCCTGCGCAACGCGGAAGCTGTGCCGACATCGGCATTGAAGACTCCGGAAGGGCAGCCGGGCGTCAAGGGGGAATATTTCACCTCCGCCGACCTTTCGGGTGCGGCTTCGGTGACGAAGGTCTATCCGCAGCTTGATTTTGCCTTTCGCGGCCCTGCCGCCGGTGTGGATGCACCGGGTGCCCGCTCCGCGCGCTTCAGCGGTACACTGACGCCCGACCAGCAGGGCTCCTACGAAATCGGCCTTGCCACGCCCGGCACAAAGCTTTGGCTGGATGGCCGTTTGGTCCTGGACAACACCGTCAATCAAGACACTCAGCGTGGTCCAAGGACCGTGGAAATGGCGCTTCAGGCCGGCCACTCTTATATGCTGCGTGTTGAGCAGACCCCTAGTCGCGGGACGCCGGTGCGTCTCACCTGGCGCCGCATCACCGCCGATCCGCAAGGCCAGGCCGCCGCAGCGGCGAAAAACGCCGATGTGGTTATTGCCGTCGTTGGCATCACCTCCCAACTCGAAGGCGAGGAGATGAATGTCAACCTGCCCGGCTTCAAGGGGGGCGACCGCACAAGCCTGGACCTGCCGAAAGAGGAAGAAGACCTTCTCAAGGCCATGAAGAAGACCGGCAAGAAATTGGCCGTGGTGCTGATGAACGGCTCGGCGCTTAGCGTGAACTGGGCTGCGGCCAACGCCGACGCCATCCTCGATGCCTGGTATCCGGGTGAGGAGGGCGGACGTGCCATCGGCCAGACCCTGAGCGGCGAGAACAATCCGGCCGGCCGCCTGGCTGTCACCTTCTACAAAAGCGTGGACGATCTGCCTGCCTTCGAGGACTACAGCATGGCGAACCGCACCTATCGCTACTTCAAGGGAAAACCGCTTTATCCTTTCGGCTATGGGCTTTCCTATACCAGGTTCGCCTATAGCGGGCTGAAACTGTCATCAGCTTCGTTGCAGGCCGGCGGCAATCTCGGCGTGGACGTAACCGTGAGGAATACGGGCAAGCGGGCCGGCGACGAAGTGGCCCAGCTTTATCTCAGCTTTCCAGCCGCCCCTGGAATGCCCATTCGCGCGCTGCGCGGTGTCAAGCGCCTGACGCTGAATGCCGGCGAAAGCCGCAGGCTGCATTTCGACCTGTCGGCGCGGGATCTTTCCAACGTGACATCCGCGGGCGATCGCACCGTGGGTCCGGGAAGTTATAGGCTGGCCGTGGGGGGAGGGCAGCCGGGCACCGGCGTGTCCTCAATCACCGCCGGCTTTACGGTCACGGGCCAATCCGCCCTTGCACCGTGAAGACGCGCACAGATTGGCGTTTGCCTTTGGTGACGAACCCACGCATCGGCTGAACCTTCGCAGCCGCAGCAATAGCTTTGCGTAACCAGGCAACTTGTCTGGCAAAAGCGCAGTGGAATATACATGGCGCGGGCTATTTCAGCGGCACAGCTGAGTTGGAATCATCATCGCCGGCAAAAAGACTGGCTTCAAACAATCCTTGGAGGAAACATGCGCATTCGCCCTTATTTGATTGCCGGCACTGCTGCCCTTTCGTTCTGCACGGCCGCGAGCAGCCAACCTGCGCCAAGCGAGATTGACGCTCATATTGCCACGGCCAAGGCGGCGGCGGGGCTCGATTTCCGCGGCACCTTCGTCAATCTGTGCCTGCCCGGCGGCTTTCCGGCCGGGCCCGGCGGTCGCGCCGGAGCCCCCGGTGGTCGCGGCGCAGGGGCTGCCGGCCGCGCTGCGGCGGCGCCCGGTCCGCGCCCCGCCCCCGACCGCGCCACCTGGTACGCCTCGCCTTACAAGGTCTTCGACAACCTTTATTGGCTGGGCAGCCGGCAGTTTTCCTCCTGGGCGCTGCGCACCAGTGCCGGCATCATCATCATTGACACGAATTTCGACTATGCGATTGAGCCCGAAATCATCCAGGGCATGACCCAGTTAGGTCTCAATCCCCGGGATGTGAAGTATGTCATTCTCAGCCACGCCCATGGCGACCATGATGAAGGCGTGGCACTGCTGCAGTCCCGCTATGGCGCCCATGTCATCATGGGTGGACCGGACTGGGAGGCGACGCTGAAGCGCGATGCCAGCTATGCCGGCGGCGTCCCCAAGCGCGGAGCCGGTGACATCTCGGTCGGACCGGAAGGTTACAAGCTCACCCTGGGCGACACGACGGTGAACATCGTATTCACGCCGGGACATACGGTGGGCACGCTATCCTATATTTTCCCGGTCAAGGACAACGGCAAGACGGTGATGGTGGCGTATTCCGGCGGCACATTGACCGGCGCCTTCGGCAGCGATGCCAAGCGCTGGGACGAATATATTGACTCGCAGAAGCGCATTGCAGAGGCCGCGAAGGCGGCGGGTGCCAGCGTTATTATTTCCAACCACAGCGAATATGACAATGCTTACACCAAGGCGCGGCTGATCGCGGCAAAGCGCGATCCCGGTGTCGAAAATCCCTTCATCGTCGGCCCTGATGGGGTTCAGAGATACTTCACCGTGATGGAAGAATGCGCCACGGCCTCAAAGCTGCGCAATAACGCGAAGTAGGGGCGCGCCTCGATCCAGAGTGCTGGCAAAAAGATTTTTGAAGCTCTTGAATCGGTCGGGACCATCACCTCTCCGGCAAAAGCGAGGCGGCATGACATCGGCCCGATCAATCCGGCTCCCCAATGTGCGGGCGCTTTTATGCGCAGCTTTGCTCATCCTTCCGGCGCAAATGGCTGCACGGGCGGCGCCGGCCAAGGTGACGATCGCAGAGGCGCCCTTCGGAACGCTGGCAGACGGCACCAAGATCAGCCGCTTCACCATGACCAACGGGTCGGGCGCCAGCGTCAGCGTCATGCCCCTGGGCGCAGCTGTGTTGTCAATAAGCGTGCCTGATCGGGGTGGCCAGATGGCCGATGTGGTGCTGGGTTACGATACGCCGGGAGACTATAAAACCAACAACTCGCCGATGTATGGCCTGACTATTGGCCGCTATGCCAACCGCATCGTCGGCACGGAAATCTCGATCGGGGGAAAGAGTTTCACCCTGGCTGCCCCGCCGGGCCGCGGCGGCGCGCCGGCGACATCGGTCATGCATGGTGGACCGGATGGCTTCTCCAACCGTGTGTGGAAAGCTGCAAGGGTGCACACCAAGGATGGTGACGGCCTGCGGTTTACCCTGGTCAGCCCGGACGGGGATCAGGGCTATCCCGGCAAACTGACCACCTCTCTTACCTATGTATGGACCGCGGATAACCGGCTGATCCTGGACTATGCCGCCACCACGACAAAGCCGACCGTCTTGAACCTTACCAACCACAGCTATTTCAATCTCGCCGGCGCGGGCCATGGCGATGTACTCAATCAGCTTCTGAAAATTGACGCCGATTTTTTCACTTTCGCTCTGCCCAACAACAACCCAACGGGTGAAGTCAGGGCCGTGAAGGGAACAGCGTTTGATTTCAGCACCGCAAAGCCGATCGGCCAGGATATCGAAGCCGATGATCCTCAGATGAAGGCTAACCGCGGTTATAACCAGAACTATGTGCTGCGCCGCTCTGCCGTTCCCGGCGAACTGGCGGAGGCCGCGGTCCTCACCGATCCGGCTTCCGGCCGTACCCTGACGGTCTCCACGACCGAGCCCGGCCTTTTTCTGTACACGGCCAATTTCATCAACACGACCCGCCTTATGAAAGGCGGCGTCACCTATCCATTGCGGGCGGGTGTGGCGATGGAAATAGGGCATTTCCCGGACGCACCGCATCAAACCCATTTTCCGCGCACCACCTTGATGCCGAACGAAACCTTCCACGCCCGCACAGTTTGGGCATTTGGCGTGAAATAGGGATTCTCCTGAAAAGTTGCCCTCCCGGCGCCCATGCTCATGCCGATCCCGATCGCGGGGCACTTCAAATCAGGGCAGGGGGATAGAAGCCTTCTCGGCTTCCTGCGCGAGTCGCTCGGCATCAGCCGGCAAAAGAAAACGGTCGGCCACAAGCTGTAGCGCAGCCTGCCGCACTTTTGCGACGTAGTTGGCGTGGCTGCCATAGCGCTCTTCCAGCGAAGGGCGAGGATCGCCGCTTGCAAGGCGTTGCTGGCGGGTTGCTGCAAAGGGAATATAGCCGCCCTGGAATCCGCACCCAGACCCTTTCTCGAAGCCGCTCGCAGTCTCATTCCAGCCGAGATAGGTGCCAAGCGGCACCTGAAGCTGCACGGAACGAACCCCTGCCAGTTCATTTCCGTCGGCATCGGTACGGGGCACCAGCGACGGCAAGACTTTTACGACGCGGGGCGGTTGGCGGCTGATCGCACCACTAAGATCGGCGGCGTGGAAGCCAGAACCGAAATCATATTGGAGCAAGGTGTTGAGGTGCCCCTCTGGCCTGGGATACCCAGGGATGGCGGGGAACCCCATTGCGGAGGCGGTTGGTTGCACCAGATCGCTCGCCGCCAGAGTGGGATAGCGGCTGGCAGGCGGCACCGCGCCGGTCATGATCCACTCCACAAGCGCCTGGAAAAGGGCGCTATAGGTATCGGAGGCCGGGTTGGGATTGGCTTGCAGCACGCAGCCGCCCGCCGGGCGCGTTTCATAGGTAAAGCCGCCGCGCCCTCCACCATGGGTGACGCCCGGCGTGAAATAGCGGCGGACATTGGCAGGCAATGGCAAGTCGGCCTTTGCGTCTGTGCCGACATAATCGGGTGAAGCCCGCAAACCCCAGAATTCGGAGGAGCCCATGATCTCGATAATTCTCGGGCAGGTGCGGCTGACAGTGCAGCGGTCCAGCAGGCTGGCCCGGCGCAATCCGCGCGCGGCGTCGGCATAGCTGGCCCACCACACCACGCCATCGCTGCCAGGTTCGTAAAGGTCCGCCGAGCCGCCCGGGTTGGCAAAGCGGAAATTCAACGGGTTCTGTCGGGCGGCGATCAACGGATTGAGACCGTCGAAGACGATACGGCCCGCCTCGTCCTCGTTGAATCCCAGATGCAGATAACTGCGCAGGAAATTGCCCGATTGGGATACGCCACGCGCGACGGCCTTGCCGATTTTACCGGCCACTGGATTGGGATTGCCGCTCGCGTCGCTTGTGCCGTAGCGGAGGAAAGCGACAAGATCGCGGGTGGCGGCAAAGCCGATGGCGAGGACCTTAGGGTCTTGCGTCGTGAAAGACAGCGTATAGGCATAGTGAGGGTCGAACCCGCCCTTCAGGCAGAGCTTCCCGAGGTCAGGCTTCCCGGGAAATGGCGCAGAGCTGCAATCGCCGAATGCCCAGTCTGAACGCGGCACCTCGACCGGGTCGGCGCTGTCGCTTTCGGCCTTTATCAGGCGCGCACCGTCGGGGGTTATGGGGGCGAATGCACGCCCGCCAATACCGCCGGCGGGTCCGCCCTTGATGTCGAGCGTCGTGGTGCCGGCCGGCATGTTGAGAAAGCGGGCGATCACCGGGCCGGTAATTGCGCCACCATCGCGGCCACGCGCCACGGGAACCTCGATAGACTCGATACCCGGCCCTGGTGTCAGATCGCCCTGCCAGCCGCTGATGACGCTGACATGGCCCTGGGCGAAGGCGGTCGGATTGATGCGGCCGCGATTGGCGACGTCATAGACCAGCAAGCCGGACATCATTCCCACGGGCTTCAAAATCGCGAAGGTGGCGCGATAGGGGACGCGGCCCTGGGCGTTGCGCGGCGCCAGCGCCAGATCGTTGATGATGCGGTTCTGCCGCACTGCAGGAGCAAGATCACCCGTGAAATGGCCCTCCAGCAACTCGAAATGTGCCGGGTCTGCGGGCCAAGGCTTGCGGCTTTCTACCGAAAGTTCGCGCAGGGCGGCATTTGCGGGTGCGATACTTGCCAGGAGCAGCAAAGCCGGCAGCAGGCGGCGGGACATGGAAGGCTCCATCAGATGGGAAAGACTCCAAGGACGAGCGCGGCCATGACCATCACCAGCGAAGCCGCATAGAGCAGCGGGAAGCTGAAACGCTGATGCGCGCCAAGATCAATGCCGCTCAGCCCCGCGACCAGAAAGGTGGCAGGTGTCAGGGGGCTGACAGGAAACCCTGTGGTCATCTGGCCCAGCAAGGCCGCCTGCGCCGTCTGCATCGCGGTGCCGCCGAGATTCTGCGCGGTCTGCGCCACCACCGGCAGGACCCCGAAATAAAAACTGTCCGGGTCAAAGACCAGGCTGAGCGGCATGGCGATCAGCGACAGAGCAAAGGGGATATGGCTGCCCGCCCCGGGCGGCACCGCCGCCACCGCCGCGCCGGCCATCGCCTTGAGCATGCCGGTGCCCGTCATGATGCCGGTGAAGGCGCCGGCCGCCAGCAATATCCCGGCCATCAGTAGTGCGGCGCGGGCGTGGGCATCAATGCGGGCGCGCTGGTCGGCGGCATTGGGATAGTTGACAACCAACGCCAGCGCCGTTCCCACCATGAACAGAACTACCGGCGGCACCGGGCTGAAGATCATCGCACCCAGGATTATTCCGGTCAGGAGCAGATTGACAATAAAAAGCCCCGGCCGTTGCAACGTGGAGTCCGCCGAAGCCGTCAGCGTAATCGCGGCGGCGGCGCCGGCGGGAATCGTCGCCAGGCGCTGCTCCTCTTTGCGCCCCAGCCACCAGCAGGCGGTGAAAACGAATGCCAGACCGGCAAGCTGAACTCCAATCAGGGGACGGAAGATGTCCATTACCGGCAACTTCAACGCGGCTGAGGCGCGCAAGGTCGGCCCGGTCCAGGGCAGGACATTGACGCCGGCCGCCAAAGATGCGGCGCAGGCGAGAATACGGCGATCCATGCCCAACCTGTTATAAAGGGGCAGCATGGCGGGGATGACGACGAGGAAGCAGACCGCGCCGGACCCATCCAGGTGCACAAGCAGCGCCAGCAGCGCCGTGGCCGGGACGATCAGCGAAGGCCGCGATCCTGCCAGCCGGGTAATACGCTGCAAAAGGGGCTCAAGCAGGCCGGCATCGGTCATCACCCCGAAAAAGAGGATGGCAAAAACGAACATGCCCGCCACCGGGGCGATTTCGGAAATGCCGGCAACCATGAATTTTGCCGTTTGCAAGCCGAAGCCGGCGGCCAGCGCGCCTGCCACCGGCATCAGGATCAGCGCAGCCATGGGCGAGAGCCGGTTGAGCAGGATGGCGGCCAGAAGACCGCAGATCACCAGAATGCCGACAACAACCAGCATCTTTCAGCGGCAGGTGAAATTGACGGCGTCTGCGGTATCGCCGCTGCCATTGTAATGCGCCAGTTGCGGCCAGGGACAAAGCGGCCGAGAGAAAGACGCTCCGCTTGCAGCAGCCCTCGACTGACGATGGACAGCCAGAATGCGGTTCGGCTTGCTGCCCTTTTCAACCCAATCCTGCAATGCCAACCCGATATTTCCAGAGGCGTCAGGGCCCGAAGAGAAATCCGTCGCGCCCGGCCCGCCGCTGCAATGTCCCATCCCCGGCACCAGGAAAAGTGCGCTGAAGGATAAGGCGCCTGGAGTCACTGCCGTCATGCGCTCGTAATAGGCGATGGTGTCGCTCGCGGAGACGACGGGATCTGCAAAGCCCTGGTAGAGGATGATTTTGCCGCCCCGGCGCTCAAACGCGGACAGATCAGGCGAGGTAGCATCCACCAGCGAGGCCATGCGCGCCCGGGCGGCGTCAACGCCTTTTGCCCAATCGAAGGACCACCAATTCCAGTTTGGATCATTGAACGCCCAATGCCGGAAATATTCCACGCGCTGCGGTTCCTCCGGCCGCGCCGGATTGGCCCAGTAGGTCTGCCAGCCCCCGGCGCCTTCCGGCGCTTCACTGCCCACCGGCCATCCAGGATAGATGGTCGCGCCGGTGTCACGGCGGCGTGCACCCCCATACATTTGCTCAAGCGCCCGTACCTTGCGGTCGCTTAGACAGTCCGTCGTCTTGCCGGCAGTGCAACGCAATTGTGCGGGGGTGAATTTGCATTGACGCGGATCGGCAATGACCCCGTCGGTAACGCCGTCCAGCGCGTCACATTGTTTGACAGCGGCGCGATTGACAAGGACCAAATCCTGCGCGGTCAAGATTGGATGGCTGTTGTCGCCCGGTTCATGGTTGGCCAGAAATTGCCAGAGAAAGCCGAAGTTCAGATTGGTGCGGTTGTTGCCCGGATCGCCCGCCAGGATGCCGTCGAAATCGGCGGGATAGCGCTGTGCTTCCATCAGGGCTTGATGCCCGCCGGTCGAGCATCCGGCGAAATAGGAATAGCGCGGAGCGCGGCCATAAAAACGCGCCGCCAGCGCCTTGGCGGCAACGATGCTTTCATGCACCGCCCGGTTGCCCCAGTCGGCAATGGCGTCATCATTGCCATAGCCGAAATCGAGCTCACCGCCCTCATGGCCGGTGTCGGTTGCGACCGACGCTGTCCCCTGTCGCATAAGGGCCGCAAGTTCATTGGTGCTGATGGCGGAGCTGTAGCCGCCATTGCCGATCATCTCGATACGGCCGTTCCAGCTCGCCAGAGGCAGCCAGGCTTCAAAATGAATGCGCGACCGCGGTGTCGGTGTCGCCAGACCGCGTACGCGGCAAAAACCCGGCAGACCGGTTAAGGCGGAACCCCGACCGCCTGCCAAGGTGCCGCTGCGATTGGCCTCGGCGCTCTCCACCTTGGCATCGGAGAACACACTGTTCGCCAAGGTGGCGCAGGGATCGGCGGCTTGCGCCTGTGCACGGTGCACGCAAGTGGAGATCGCGGCTGCCAGCACCGCTCCAGCGGCAAGGGCCAACAGAGGGCTGAGTGTAGGCATGGCGATCCCCGGCTTTTTCAAGGATATTGCTCCCGAAGCCCCGGCCGGGAAATCCCCGTTTCCCAGCACCACAGAAAAATTCGCTTGGGCAGGACGGGGCAGTCGGCCACAGTCCCTGTTATGGGGCGCGACAGTATCAGGATCGGCTGCGGCGCGGGCTTTTCCGGCGACCGGATTGACCCGGCCGTGGCCCTGGCCGAACGCGGAAAGCTCGATTTTCTGGTTTTTGAATGCCTGGCAGAGCGCACCATCGCTCTGGCGGCGCGGTCCAGGAGGGACGATCCCGAAGCGGGATACGATCCGTTGCTGGAAGAGCGCCTTTCGGCGGTGCTGCCGGCTGCCATCGCCAATAAAATAAGGATCATTTCGAATATGGGAGCCGCCAACCCGCTGGCGGCGGCGCGCGCGGTTGCCGCCATCGTTCGCCGGCTGGGGCTGGGGCCGCTGAAAATCGCCGCCGTCACCGGCGATGACGTTCTGGCGCAGATTTCTCCCAACAGCGCACTATTGGAAGGCGGAACGGTGGTGGAATGGCCCGGTGAACTGATCGCCGCCAACGCCTATCTGG
>JAFAVT010000315.1 GCA_019242275.1 Alphaproteobacteria bacterium | reverse complement strand
TTCTTTCTATTGCTCTGGCTGGGCCGCGCCTATCTCTAGGCGCGAGAGTGCATTGAACCGCCACAGTAGCACCACCGCTGCCACCAACAGGCCAAAAGCCAGTCCTAGCCAGACGCCGAACCCTTGCAGCCCGGCGCTGAAGCCCAGCAGGGCGCAGAGGGGAAAGCCGCATAGCCAATAGGCGCCGCCTGCGATCCACATCGGCGCGCGCGCATCTTTCAGGCCCCGCAGACTCATCGCTGCCGCTACCTGGATGCCATCAACGATCTGGAAGGCGGCGGCGACATGCAGGAAGCTGACAGTCAGCGCTATCACCGGGCTTCCCGGCGGCTCCTGCGGCAGCCAAAGCTTGGCGATCGCCTCTGGGAAGAGCAACAACAATACCGAAGACACCGCCATGAACAGCGCCGCGATGATGATGGCGACAAAGCCAGCCCGTCGCGCCGCCACGCCGTCGCCGGCGCCGTGCGCCAGCCCCACCCGCACCGTTGCCGCCAGCCCGATGCCCAGCGGCACCATGAAGGTGATGGAGGGAATGGTGATGGCGATCTGGTGCGCCGCCAGGGTGGCGACGCCGAACGTCCCCATCATCAGGGCTGCGGCATTGAACAGCATGGCTTCGAACAAAGTGGTAAGGCCGATGGGCAGACCGAGGCGGAACAATTCCTTCAGATGCGGCCCGTGATGCCGCGCCAGATGATCGAGCAGGCGGTAGCGCCGCAGCGCCGGCATCGTGACGCAGACCATCAGCAGCGAAACCGCGCTGAATAGGTTGGAGCAGGCACTGGCAATGCCGGCGCCGGGCAGCCCCAGCCGCGGCAGGCCGAAGTGGCCGAAGATCAGGGCATAGTCGCCCAGCCCGTTGAACACTACCGCCAGGACCATGACTGCCAGCGCCGCCAGTGGATGGCCGACGGCGGTAGTAAAGCTGCGCAGCACCTGAAAAAGGATGGCGAAAGGCAGACCCCAGCTTAGTGCGGTCATGTAAAGGCCGGCATTGGCCGCAAGCTCCGCCTGCTGCCCGAACAGAAGCAGGATGGGTTGCGTCGCCAGCAGCACTGCAAGTAAGGGGGGCGCCATCATCGCCGCGGCCCAGAAGCCCATGCGCACCACCGCCTGCACTTCGCCGGTTGCGCGCTCGTTTTCCCCCAGCACATGGGCGATGGCGGGCGAAACCGCATTGGCCGGACCGCAGCCCAAAAGCCAAGCAAAGAAGAATACCGTGTTGCCCAAGGCTGCTGCCGCCAGCGCTTCCTTGCTGAACCGGCCCAGCATCAGCGTATCGGTGGCCAGGATTGCCATCTGCGCCAGTTGCGTTACCGCCAGCGGCAGCGCCAGGCGCAGCAATGCCGCAGCCTCTCGCCGAACGGCATGCTGGGCGCCGCCCGCGACCGCAGGCCCTGCATGGGACAGGTCAATCTGATCAAAACCGCTCATGCAAATCGAATGCGCTGGCTGCGTGACGTGTGTCAAGACAGTGTCAGGCGCGCAAAACCGGCATAGGCTGGTGGAATGAAGACTCTTAATATCGCCCATCGCGGCGGGGCCGCGCTCTGGCCTGAAAACACGCCGCCTGCTTTCGGAGAAGCCATAGCGTTGGGCTGTGATGGCGCGGAACTTGACATACAACTTTCCGCAGATGGCGTCGCGGTTATACATCATGACTTTCGCCTCAATGCAGGTTATGCGCGATTGCGCGGTGGCGACTGGATGGTAGGTCCAGGACCGCGGATCAAAGACCTGACGCTAGAACAGCTTTGGCAGTATGATCTTGGCTGCGTTCGTCCGGGCAGCGACTACGCCAAGACGCATCCGAATATTCGTGACGCGAGTGGTGCTGGCATCCCCACTCTGGAATGGGTCGTCAACTTGGCAAAGGAAACTTCTGATTTCCGCCTGTTGGTCGAACTGAAATGCGATTTCAGCGATGACAGCGCCGATCCAGTGATGTTGGCCGATGCGGCGCTGGCGGTGGTGGAAAAAGCAGACTTTTTGAGCCGCGCCATCTTTGTCGGTTTCGACTGGCGCGCCCTGGCACGGGTGAAGCAGTGCCAGCCGAAGGCCGAAATCTGGTGCACAACGGATGAAAAGGTCGAAGGCAACACTGGACTTTTCGAAATTATCAAGGGAATGGGTGGGGCAGGGTGGTTCCCGCACTTCTCGTCGCTGACCAACAATGCCGCCGCGTTGGCGCGCAGCCATGGCTTCAAGCTCGCCGCCTGGACGGTCAACGATCAGGCGGAGATGCGCCGTCTAATAGCGATGGGTATAGACGCTATCTGCACTGACCGGCCGGACCTGCTCTACGCGGTCAAATAAGCTCTTCGCCTTTAAGCCAGGCAATCCACGAAGTCCGCTTGATTGTGCGCTCGGCGGTACTTACTAGCCATATTTCCAGTTCAGAGAATGCGACACCAATTCGCCTCCACGCTTCTCCACTAGCAAGAGCCCTCTGATGTAGGCCGATCCCAAAGCGCGCCGGTAAAGCGATAACGCATAAAGTAGCGCCCACGCTTAGCCGGGAAGTCGCTCTGAAGAATATCTCGTAAAAGTCCTTTGCCCTGGCAGGCGGAGAAGATTTGAAAGCAATACATTCGATATGAAGACTTTCCTTGCCCCTCGTGGCGATGATGTCCGTTCCGGTTTCACCAAACTTTCTCGCCGCACTCAACTCATAACCTTCAGAGCGCAATGTTTCCCGAACAACTTTCTCGACTTCCTCGCTAGTGACGAGAGCAGGCAAGGATTAGAGCCCTTCGAATAAAGCCGTCGAGAGATACCGCTCCGCAAAAGACGGAATGATTGCCACGATGGTCTTGCCGGCATTCTCCGGCCGCGCTCCCACTTCCAACGCCGCGGCGATGGCCGCGCCGGAAGAAATACCGACCGGAATGCCTTCTTCCCGCGCCGCCCGCCGGGCCGTTTCCAAGGCGGTCTCGTTTGAGATGGTAATGATCTCGTCAATCACTTTTCGATCCAGGATGGCAGGAACGAACCCCGCACCTATGCCCTGAATCTTGTGCGGCCCAGGCGCACCGCCCGACAAGACCGGACTGTCTTCCGGCTCCAGTGCGATCATCTTCACGGACGGCTTCTTCTCCTTCAGCACCTGACCGACACCGGTAATGGTGCCGCCGGTGCCGACGCCGGAAATCACGATATCAACCTTGCCTGCTGTATCGTTCCAGATTTCTTCCGCTGTGGTGCGACGATGCACCTCTGGATTGGCGGGGTTCTCGAACTGCTGCGGGATGACAGCGTCCTTGTTCTCCGCCACCAGCTCATGGGCGCGGGCGATGGCGCCCTTCATTCCGGCCGCGGCAGGCGTGAGTTCGATCTGCGCGCCTAGAATCATCAGCATCTTGCGCCGTTCCAGCGACATACTGTCCGGCATGACCAGGATCAGACGATAGCCCTTGGCCGCCGCGACAAAGGCCAGCGCAATGCCAGTGTTGCCGGAGGTGGGCTCGATCAGGGTGCTCTTGCCAGGGGTGATGATTCCGGCCTGCTCCAGCGCTTCGATCATGGCGACTCCGATGCGGTCTTTCACCGAGGAGATGGGATTGAAGAATTCCAGTTTGAGCAGAATGTCGGCCTTTACGCCGGCCGCTTTCGGCATGCGCTGCATCCTGACCAACGGTGTATCGCCGATGGTTTCAGTGATGGAGTTGTAAACGCGGCCGCGGCCGGGTTTTCCGTTAATCATGATCGTTCCTCCATGGCCAGCCCTCACCGCGAGAGCTGGCCACTAAATCGTGAAGTCTGTGCCGCTGACCAGCGCTTCCGGAACACCCTGGCCCCGTGCCCGCTGGCATAAATCCTCAATCGAGACGGAATCCAGCCGCGCCATCAATTCCTCCTGCAAGGTGGCGACAAAGGGCGCTACGATGCGCTGGCCGAGGTCGGAGCGCGGTGCGCTCTTCTCCTCCTCATCTTCGATGCTTTCCGCCACCCGCACAACATCGCCCACCGAAATGCGGCGC
>JAFAVT010000263.1 GCA_019242275.1 Alphaproteobacteria bacterium | reverse complement strand
CAGGGCTCCACCAGTTTTTCAATTTCACCCTCACTCAGTTCGCGGGCATGGGCGATGCCGGGCGTGGCATTCAGCACGACAAGCGCCGCGGCGGTTTCAGCCGCCAGGCCCGCCGTCACATCGCCTGTCTCCGGCGGCAGCACCTGCACGGTGACGCGATCCGACAGCCCCTGTTGCCAGCCTTCGGCGGCGCGCGATGCAATCAGCGAGGCGCCCAGCGCCAGCGCTGCCAGCAGCGCCATTACCGCGATGACAAAATCCAGCGGCGCCGCCCCCTTGTCGCGGGGCATGATGTGACTGGCGCTGAGCCGTGTTTCGCCCGTCTCGCTCATGCCGTGCGCGCCTTGGGATGGCGCATTTCCACCAACAGCCCTTCCACCAGCCGCATTTCCCGACCCCGCGTTTCTTCCACCAGCATGCGGTCATGGGTGGCGATCAGAACGGTAGTGCCCAGCCGGTTCAATTCCGCAAACAGCCTTATCAGCCGCGCTCCCATTTCGGGATCCACATTGCCGGTGGGTTCGTCGGCGATCAGCAGGTCAGGCCGCGCCACCACGGCACGGGCGATGGCGACACGCTGCTGCTCGCCGCCCGAAAGGGTGGCGGGCCTGGCGGTCATGCGGTCCCCCAGCCCCACCCAAGACAGCAATTCGCGCACATCGCGGGTGTAGTCGGCCTCGCGCTTGCCGGCCAGCCTGAGCGGCAGGGCGACATTGTCATAGGCCGACAGATGCGCCAGCAGGCGAAAGTCCTGGAACACCACGCCGATGCGCCGGCGCAAGGCCGGCAGGTCGCGGCGGCGGGCGGTGGCCAAATCCTCACCGAACAGGGTGATCAGCCCCCGCGACGGCGGCTCGGCCAGGCAAATCAGTTTGAGCAGCGTGGTCTTGCCGGCGCCTGACAGGCCCGTCAGAAATGTGAACGAGCCCGCCGCCAGTTCAAAACTGACATCGCGCAAGACTTCCGGGCCGCCGCCATAGCGCATCCCGACATTTTCAAAGCGGACCATTGCGCGTCAGTTTACCCTCAAGGCTTGCTTGCGGTCATGGGGCATTTGTCCCTATTTTGCGGGCGAATTCACCGCGCGCGCCGATGATTCTCACCTGCCCGTCCTGCAGCACCCGCTATACGGTTGACGAGGCGAAATTCCCGCCCGCCGGCCGCACCGTGCGCTGCGCCAAATGCGGCCATAGCTGGCACCAGTCGGCGCCCGCGCCCGAGCCGGTGCCGGAACCGGTGGCGATTGAGCCTACGGCCGACATTGTGGCACCGCCTGAGGAATCGGTGCCCTTCACACCCGCTTCCACCACACGCGCCTATGCCCCGCCGGCGCAGATGCGCGATGAGCCGCGCGGCCAGACCTTGCAGATGGTGGCGGTGGCGGCCGGCTGGATCGGCCTGATCGCGGTGGTGCTGCTGATCGGCTGGTCGGCGGTGCGCTATCGCCAGGACATTGCCGCCATCTGGCCGCAGACCGCCTCGGTCTATTCCGGCATGGGTCTGAAGGTAAACGCCGGCGGGATTGACTTCCGCAATGTGGACAAAAAGTACGAGCGGGAAGACGGCCAGCCGGTGCTGGTGGTGACGGGCCAGATCGTCAACCTGGCCAGCCGCGAACTGCCGGTGCCGCAAAGCGTGCGCATCACCCTTACCGACGCCGACAATCGCGAACTTTATCACTGGAGTGTCAAGCCCGCCGCGCCGACGCTGAAGGCGGGCGGGGTGCTGCCTTTCCGCACAAGGCTTTCCAGCCCGCCGGCGGCGGCGCGCTTTGCGGTGGTCAGCTTCGCCAAGGACTAGGATGGCCGCGCTGCCGCCGGTGCTTTATTCCGAAAGCGATATCGCCGAAAGAGTGGCGCGCCTGGCGAAAGTGCTGGCGGCGTTGCCCAGCCCTCCGCAAGTGGCGGCGCCGGTGCTGGTAGGCGCCTTTGTCTTTGCCGCCGATCTGATGCGGGCGCTGGCGCGGAAAGGTGTGCCGCTTGAAACCGAAATGCTCTGGCTGCGCTCCTATGGCAATGCGCGCACCGGCAGCGCCATTTCGGTTCTGGCCGCGCCCAGCGAGCATGTCCGCGGCAAGCATGTGCTGTTGCTGGATGGCGTGCTGGACAAGGGCCATACCATGCTGCGGGCCATAGCCCTGCTGCGCGAAGCCGGCGCCGCCACAATCACCACGGTGGTGGCGGTGGACAAGCACCATCCTGACGCTGCGGCGGTGGCCGATTATGCGCTCTACACCGGCGTGCACGACTTCATCGTCGGCTATGGCATGGACGACGCCGGCCTTTACCGCTCCCTTCCCTATATCGGGAAAGTTGAACCCTAACCCCCTCTTGTCATGGCCCGCCACCCCGGTCCGCGCTTCGCGCGGCCGGAGTGTAAACTCGTGCGGGCCACCCAGGTGAAGCTGCATCACTGTCGAAGAATAGAATATCGCTTGTCCTGGGAAACGAGCGCCGGCGTCACCTGGATGGCCCGGATTCCCGGGCCATGACACTTTCCTCAAAACGACTTGAGAAGCCTATCTATATAATCCCGCTCGTCCTGCGGCCGCTGCATCTGCCCGGCGCGGCGGCGCAGTTCTTCCAGAATGGCGCGGGCCTTGGCCAAGGTGTCGGCGTCCGGAATCTTCACACTCTTGCCTTCATCGCTGCGGGCCCGACCCAAGGGATCGCCATTGCTGGCCTCGCCGCTTTCCTTCTTGGCCTGGTCGGCGAGCGCCTGTGCCGCCTGGCTCATGGATTGCAGTGCCTTCTGCTGCGCATTCTTGGCATTGTCGAGATCGCCTTTGCGCAAGGCATCTTCCGATTGCTGCATCGCCTGGCCGGCATCCTTCATCTTTTGCGACAGGGACGGATTGACCCCCTTCATGGCGTCCTGCATCTGCTGCTGGAGTTGCCGCTGCTGGTTGGCCAGACCCTGCGGCCCACCATCTTTCGGATCGCCCCGCCCCTGCTGCTGGCGGAAGGTCTTGTCCAAAAGGCCGCGCTGCTTGCCCATGGTATCGCCCAGCTTGTTCATGGCGTCGTTCAGCGCCTTGTTCTGGGCGGTGCCCTGGCCGCCGCCCTTGCCGGGCGTCAGGCGCAGATTTTCCAGCATGTTCTGCAGCAGCGCCAGCATCTGCGCCGCCATTTCGCGCTGGCCGGCTTCCGACAGCTTCTTGATCATGTCCATCATTTTCTGGATGTCGTTCTCGCCCAGGGTGACGGCATCGGGATTGTCGGGGCGTGCCTCACCAGGCGGGGGCGGGTTGGCCGCCAGCGCTTCCAGATATTTCTGCATCGCCTCGTTATAGCGTTGCAGCAGCGCATCTATCTGGTCCTGCGGCGCGCCATTGGCCATGGCCTGAGCCAGGAGCGATTGCAGGCGGCGCAATTCTTCCGCCGCATTGGCAAGCCCGCCCTGTTCCAGCGCCACCGCGGTCTGCCACAGCAAATCCTCGACATGGGTGATGTCGGAAGGCGCCCGCGCCGACTTGATGCCGAAATAGGCATTGCGCAGCGCCATATAGATGGGACGCTTGCCTTCATAAAACTTGTCCGGCGCGATGGCGAAGGCATCCAGCATGGTGGCCACTTGCGCCCGCTCCGCCGCATTGGCGGCGGCGGCCAGATTCTGCCGCTGCTCGATCAGGGCCCGCGCCAAAGGATCGGTGAAAATGCGGGCGGGCAGGGTGAAGGTGACGGGTGTGCTTAAGGTTTTCTGCCCGGCGCCGTCACGCGCTTCCAGTCGCGCCTCCACCGCCAGGCCCGCATAGGGATTGGCGGTAAGGTCAACATAAGTGGTCTGGTCAAAGCTTTTGCCGCCGCCATCCAGCGGCACGGTGACGGCCGGCGCATTGGCGCGGCCATGGGGCGACAGGATCACCGCAACCCCGGTGACGCCATAATCATCCGAACCCTTGAAATGAAAATTCACCGCATTATGCTCGGTGCGTTTGGGCACACCGACAAAGGCAATTTTGGGCGCGGCGTCAGGAACCGCATGCACCCGCCAGTCGCCTATGAGATGGCCGGCGACCCGCACCCGCACATGCCCGTCATAGCGCAGGGCCAAGGCGCTGGCGTAATCACCGTCGCTGCCGGTGAAAGCCCGCACCGGATTGATCCCGGCAGAAAGCCCGGGCGCGTGCGGTGCGCCATGCACCCGCAGATTCAGCACTGAACCGGCCGGTATGGTGATGTCGTGATCGCCGAGCGTCAGCGGCGTCATCGGCAATCCGGTATAGGCCGGTGGATCAAGCCAGGCATCAATGCTGGCGCTGTTGCCGCTGTCAAAAGCGCGGATCAGGCGCGGGCCGATATCGCCCCGCGCCACCACCAACGCCGCCACCAGCACAATCAGCAGATACCAGCGCAGGCCCTTGGGATCGCGGTCACTGAGGTCCGCCGCCGGCAATGCCATCCGCAAAGCGCCCAGCTTCGCCATGCGGGCGCGATGAGCCTGCCACAAGGCGGCGGTGACGGGATCGCGCCCGTCAGGCAGAATATCGTCGCGCTCGGAAATGGGCCGGTGGGAGAGGCCGCTGTCCCGCTCCAGCCGCCGCGCCCCGTCAAAGGCACCCGGCCAGACAAATTGCTCCAACCCCTGCGCCAGTGTCAGCGCCACGGCGGTGACGGCGGCGGCCAGCAGCAGCGATTGAATTTCCCAGGGAATATATTTGAACAGCCCGAACAGGGCGGCGGCCAGATAAAGCCCGGCAAAGCCCAGGGCCGGCCACAGTGCGGGCAGCAGCCGCTCCACCCCGACGACGGCGCGCGCGACCCTGATGCGGCGATCCAGAAGATCAGCCGAGCCAGTCGGGAAGTCTGTCCTGTCCGATAAGATCGTCATGGCGCAGCCGTGGCCGTACAATGGCCCATTCCGCGGCCGAGACCAACACTTCCGGCGCCGGCGGCCGGGCATTGTAGCTGCTGGCCATGGTGGCGCCATAGGCGCCCGTGGAAAGGATCGCCACCAAATCGCCGGATTTCAGTTCCGGCAAGGCCCGTCCCGCGGCGAACAGATCAGAGGTTTCGCACACCGGCCCCACCACATCATAAACCACCCGTTCGGCACCGGGTACCGGTTCCTTAACCGGGACAATCTCATGATGGGCGTCATACATGGCGGGCCGGATCAGGTCGTTCATGCCCGCGTCCAGGATCAGAAAGTTTTTGGCTTCGCCTTCTTTGACATACAGCACCTTTGCCACCAGCACCCCGGCATTGGCGGCAATCAGCCGGCCGGGCTCGAAGATCAGCCGGCAGCCAAGCTGATCGGTGGCGCGCGCCACCATCTTTCCATAGGCGGCGGGGTCCGGCGGCGGCATGTTGTTGTTCTCATACGGCACACCCAGCCCGCCGCCCAGATCAAGCCGGGTAATGCTGTGGCCGTCGGCGCGCAGGGTTTTGGCCAGCGCCGCAACTTTTTCAAAGGCGGCCTCGAACGGCGCAAGCTCGGTCAACTGGCTGCCGATATGCACGTCAATGCCGACAATCTCGACATTGTGCAGCGAGGCGGCCCGGGCATAGGCTTCGCGGGCACGGGCGAAAGGAATGCCGAACTTGGTCTCGGCCGTGCCGGTGGTGATCTTGGCGTGGGTCCTGGCGTCCACATCGGGATTGATGCGCAAGGTGATGGGCGCGCGCTTGTTCAGCTCCCGCGCCACTTCGTCCAGCGCCAGCAATTCCGGCTCGCTCTCAACATTGAACTGATAGATGCCGGCGGTGAGCGCCTGGTGCATCTCTTCCTTGGTCTTGCCGACGCCGGAAAAGACGATGCGCTCGGCCGGAATGCCGGCCGCCAGCGCCTTGGCCAGTTCACCGCCCGACACCACATCGGCCCCGGCGCCCAGCAACGCCAATGTCTTCAGCACCGCCAGATTGCCGTTGGCCTTCACCGAGAAAGCCACCAGCGACTCTTTAGGCAGCGCCCCGGCAAAGACCTTGTAATGCCGCTCCAGGGTGGCGCGGGAATAGCAATAGAAAGGCGTTCCCACCCGCGCCGCCAAGGCGGGTAGGCCCACATCCTCGGCGCTGAGGACACCGCCCTTGTAACCGAAATGATTCATCGCGTGTCCCGGTTCCGAAATTCGTTTATCTTCATATCGGGCTCCGACGAATTTCGGAATCGAAGGACACGCGAAAACTATTAGATGCTAGTGTCGTTCTGGTTTCGAAGTTCGCTCGGTGCTTGATATCCATAATGGCGAACTTCGAAACCACGACACTAGCGGCCTGCCG
>JAFAVT010000191.1 GCA_019242275.1 Alphaproteobacteria bacterium | reverse complement strand
GTGCCCGGCGCGGAATTTTCGGCCCGCAGATTGAGCCGCACCAGGGATTGTTCGTGGTCGGCCTGGGCCGGGACTACCGAAGGGGTGATTTCCAGGGTCAGGCCGGTCTGGATTTCCTGAAGGCCCACCCCGCCATAACCGCCATTGGGATTGGTGGTGTCAATTTTCACATAGATATTCTGGCTGCGGGTGATGCGGGCGGTGATGTTGTCCAGCGTGACCAGCTTGGGCGCGGAGAGAATGCGGGCGCGATCCTTGGAGGCCAGGGCCTCAAGCTGGGCCTGGATGGCGGCCTGGCCGCCGCGAATGACAAAGGATGCCGCCGTGGCTCCCGGGGTGGTGACCGCCGGCAGCAGCGAAAGGGCATCAAGTCCGTTGGTGTTGAACAGCGTGCCGGTGGCGCCATTGGCAATCTGGGCGCCGCTGGTGCCGCTGTCCACCGCCACGCTGCTGCCGCCATTGTTGACCAGGGAGCCGCGCCATTGAATGCCCAGTTCCTTGGCGACGCCGATATTGGCAGTGACGATCAGAACCTCGATCTGGACCATCTGCAGCGGCCGGTCCAGTTGGCTGACGATTTTTTCCACCGCCGCAATGGCGTCGGGCGAGCCCTGGACCACCACCGAATTGGTGCGCTGGTCAATCGAAATGCGGGGATGCCCGATGGGGAGAGCCGGGGCCGCCGCGTTCTTGTCCGCATCCGGGCCCGGTGGGGCGCCCGCCGGCTGGTCAAGGCCCAGAATGGCCCGCAGCGTATCGGCGATGCCGGGCACGGTGACGGTCTTGCCCTGGAATTGCCGGGTGGATGGCCCGACATCGGTAAAGCGGAGCGGAATGACTTTCACTTCATCCGGCACCAGGCCCTTTGCTTCTGTTCCGGTGGGCTGGCGCTTGCGGGCGGCCTCCAGATTGCCGACCAGTGTCTCGATCTGCTTGATGCGCTCGGCATCGCCGGTGATGGCAAGGGTGCGGGAACGCTCGTCATAGCGCAGGCCACCCAGCCCCAGACCCAGATTGGTGACGGCCTGGCTGACTTCGGAATAGCTGGCGGAGTTGAGGGTCACGAAAGCCGTGGTGCGGCTGGCTTCGCTCCCGGCGCTGCCTTGGGTGTTGATGGTCACGGCCCGGGTGCGGGGATCATAGCTATAGACCAGATGATACTGGTCAATCAGTTGGGTGAAGGCGACATCCAGCGGAACCTGCTCCAGATGAAACGACACCGTCTGGTTGACGCCGGGGCCGAAAACCACCGACAGCCCGTTCTGTTGCAGAATGGTGCGAAAGACGTTGCGGATATTGTCGTCGGATGAGGTCCGGGTGATGGTGAGGCCGCGGTTCCAGGGAATGTCGTTGCCCTGGGCCATGACCGGGGCGGTCGCAAGCTGCCCGATCACGGCGGCGGTCATCCAGAATGATGCGGCTTTGCGGCGGGTCATGCGAACCAGACTGCGAAAGCGCGAATCAGGGCTCGCGCCTCACATTCTTTCGCAAGAACAAGGTTGTTGCACCCACCGGCTCAGGGCTGGTCCACTTTACACACAGCAGCCGTCACATTGTCGCGGGCCTGGCCCTTCAAGGCGCCGAGAATCAGATTTTGCGTGACCGATTCCGCGGGATTTGCCGCGCCCGCAATCGCCATGATCTCGTTCAAGGGAACCGAACCGGTCAGCCCATCGGTACAGGCGAGATAAGTTTCGCCCGTTTTCAGGGCGAAAGACGCCTGGTGTGGGGAAATTTCCGGCGAGATTCCCAAGGCTTGCACGATCACCCGCTTGGACGGTTCCGTACCGACCTTGCCGCCGTCCACCCAAAGTTGATGCAGAGAATGGTCGCGGCTGACTTTGACGGCGCCGGTAGCGGCAATACGAAAGAGCGAACTGTCTCCCACATTGAAGGCAGTCGCCTGGCCGTCGCCGCACGGGGGGACCCACAGACCCACCAGCGTGGTGCCGCTTCTTTTCTGACCGGCGGCCAGCGGCGCGCGCTGCATGGCGCGATTGATGAAGACCAAACTGCGGCGCACGACCTTTTCGCGGTCCCGCGCGCCGGCCGGTTTCAGCATGGCTGCCGCGTGGCCAAGAAAACGGCGCATCAGGGTCACGGCCCGCCGGCTGGCCCAGGAGCCATCGCCCTGGCCGCCAACGCCGTCGGCCACCAGCATCAAACCCATATCCGGATCAACGCACCAGGCATCCTGGTTGCGGGCGCGGGTGGTGCCGGTATGGCTGATGGCGCAAATGTCCAGCATCAGGGGCCGGCCCGAGGAAGCCGGGCGAACCTTGCGCAGATCAATGGTGGCTTCAGCGCCCATCACCGGCCACCCGGATTGTGACGGAAATGGATTTTCTGCAGGGGAAACTTGCCGCTGCCTTGCAAGCTGACGCTGGAAGGGTCAATGGCGGTGATCGCCATCCCGTTCAGGACGTCACCGACTTCATAGTCCTTGCCGTCAATGGTCGCGACCCGCACCGCACCCAAGAGCGAAATGCTGGTCAGGTGATAGGACCAGCTCAGATCGCCCAGATCGGCGCCGGTATTGGGCAAAGTCACCGGGTCGCCGACAGCGAAGGGATCGCGCACCGCCGAATAAAGCGAGACCGCATCAATATAATCAGCGAAGGTCGTGGGTGCGGCGGGCTTCCCATTCTGAATCACGTTGACCGTCAGGGCGACACCGCCGTCCGCCGAAGGGGCAAGATCAAAACCCGCCGGCTCAACGGGCAGGGTTTCCAGCCGCGCCAGAAAGCGCATCGCGTCGCGGAATTGGCCGGTCGCGGCAAGGTCCAACTGGTTCTTGTCCGTGGCGTTGGGAACCACGCTCTCAAGCACCACGTCATCATTCGAGGCAATTTCCTGCACGCGCGACAGGATTTCCGGCACCGTGGCAGGCGCCTTCGCGGTGGGCGTTGCGATCGCGGCTTGGCGGGGCGGCTCAGCCTGCGCCCGCATCAGGCCGGCGAGATTTTGCAATCCATCCGCCGCTGCCGCTTTTGCGCTGTAGCTCCATTGATACCA
>JAFAVT010000119.1 GCA_019242275.1 Alphaproteobacteria bacterium | reverse complement strand
TTCGGCCTTCAGCTGTTCGTATTCGTCCATCTTGCGCTTGAGAAAGCGCGCTGTGAGTTCGGCCTTGCGTGAAAAGCCCGATGGCGTCAGCAGATAGGCATAAGTGAGCTTGCGGTCGCTGTGGGAGAAATTGCGCACCTTGATCAGGCCCCGGTCCAGCAGGGCCCGGAGGCAGTAATTGATGGCGCCGAGACTGAGGCCCAGGGCATCGGCCAGTTCGCGCTGCGTGAGGTCCGGTTTTTCCTGCACCAGTTTCAGGATGCGGAAATCCGTGTCTTCGCGCCGGCTCTTCTGGCGCGGGGTCAGGCGCGGCCTCGCGGGCACGCTACCGCCATTGCCGGTTTTTCCACCAGCCGGTGTAGACGCTGAACACATTTGCGTTCAAAATTGAACACCGATGCCTTCTAATCCCGCCAGCGGATGCTGTCAACGCGCCCGCATTTCACAAAAATGTAAAACAAATCAGCGGTTTGCCGGTCTGATAGAACTGAGCTCGACCTGCAACCTGGCCGGCTGCTGCAGCAGCTGGATCAGCACCAGGGCCCGGCTTTCGCCATCCTGCATGAGGAAAATGCCCTCGATTCCGGAGAAAGCCCCCGCGCCGATGCGAACAGCCTCCCCGGCCTGGAATACGGGGGCGACGCGCGCCGCGGCCTCTTCCAGCCGCAGCCGCTCGATCAGCGCCGCCGGGACCAGCGCCGGATCGGTGCCGAAACTCACCAGCCGCGTCACGCCCTTGGTCGAGCGCAGGGTGCTCCAGCCCTTGTCGGCGTCGAGCTGGACAAAGAGATAGCGGGGGAAGAGCGGCTCTTGCGCATTCGTTACGACGCCGCGCAGCAATTTCTGCAGGCGCAGGACCGGCAGGTAGCAGGCAAAGCCCTGCCGTTCCAGATTCTCCAGGGCGCGCCTCTCCTGCCCGCGCTTGGTATAGACGACGCACCAGTTCACGCGCCCGGCTCCCGCCCGCCGGCATAGGCCGCCGCGAGTAGTTTGGCGAGGGCGCGTACCGGGCCGCTGGCGACCGGGGTGCCCGGCACCGCTATCAAGTTGTGATCTGACCTCCAACTATCCCACAGTGACCAGCACGGAAGCGATGATCTCCCAAGGCCCACCGTCAACCCCTAGCAGGCGGAACTGTGACGTGGCTGAGCCTGACCGCTCAAGTTCCTACTGAGTAAAAATTCAAACAGATTCACCTTCATCAGGCGGAGAGACCCATACCGCGGCCACTAGTCGATCATAAATATATACTTGGGCAATTACGAGCACCACCGTCAAAAGTAGATAAGTCACGCTCAGCAAAACCGTCACAGCTACAAGGTTGGCAAGATATAGGGCAATGAGATCGGTGAGATTCGTCGCGGTGCTTAGGGGCGCCCCAATACCAGTAGCGCGAAGCACGATTTCTCCCGCCAGTTGCATTATGGCAGCCAGTGCGAGCGCCGTGACCAAAACCACCGCAATGAGAAGCAGATGCCCGGCTGAAGTTCGCCAGGCAGTCTGCAAGGTCCGCCGTTCCGTCTCCTTCGCGCAGACCGGCACCAGAAAGAAGCCCATTCGTGCCCATAGCCACAAGATGCTAGCGATGACTCCCAGGTGAGCAAAAAGCCCAAGCGCGGGGAGAAGCTGTCCAGCGAAATGATCTGTCAATCCCAGCAAAAGCGCCGCCGAGCCCAATGTCAGTACCATCCGCAGACTGGCAGAATAAATCCGCCAGGCAAAAAGGCCAACACGCAGCAGAGACCAGGGCGCTTCCGCTTGGCATATGAGATCAGCCACCAATGCGGCGACTATCGCATGCAATAAGAGGAGAACCAGTGATCCGACTGCTACGATACCCAGAACTTGGCTAGCAATTCCGCCGCTGGGTCGCGCCATGAACGCCAGCAGACGCTCGCAATAACCGGAGAGCAAAAAGTAAAGCACGGCTCCGCTGGCGAAACCAGGAAGCGAAAGTCGCAAAAGTATTCGCCCAAAATTGCGCCGCAAGAAGTTGGCGCAGAATGTGGCAACATCACGAAGGAGAGCGGCGATGCGCACTTTGTAGCGCGCAGACCTATTTACAGAGGTATTGTCAGCGCTTCCGCCCATGGTCACCGGCTAAGGGGATGACTTTATTGCTGTGATCAACGGGGCGCTTACCTTCGCCCTCCTGGCCAACATCCGTATCACTTAGATGAGCGAAGCTAAAATAAAAGCCGGTCAGAGCACAGAGGCAGACCAAGGAAAATTGTGGTGCCAGAGTAGCGACCAAAGATGAGGCAGATACAGCGCCGATATAGACGACCGCGCTCAGCCGGCGGCCTAGCGAGTCAGTGAGACGATGGTGAAAGTGGTCCCGCCCGCCCTGAAATAGGGAACGACCTCGCAGCGGGCGGGCGATAATCAGGCGCAAACAGTCAATTACTGGGATGAAAAACCAGACAACCACTGTTTCCAGTGGGAGCGCACCGCGAGCATGCGCTAGCGTAACCAACAAGCCTATAGCGAACGTCACGCCATAAGAGCCGCAATCACCCAGGAAAATCTTGCCCCTGAGATTAAAAAAAAGAAAAACCATACAAGTCGCGCAAAGTATGCCGGAAGTCATCGCTAGAGGACCATTCGTCAGCATTGCGAGACAGGCGGTCCAGGTGACGAACATGCTACCGACCAGTCCGTTTTGGCCGTCTGCCATATTAACAGAATTGACAAGGCCAATAGCGGTTATAGCCATCAATAACACATAGAACCAATTCGAAATCGTCAGATCGCCAAAACTATACCAATGGAGTTTCTGAGCGATGAGTGTTGGATCTAGTGCGAAAGCAATGGCCACGAAAATTAGTAGCAGCAGGATACGCAGGACCGGAGGAACCTCATGTCGGTCATCCACAAACCCGACCAGACCCAAGCCCACGGCCGAAAGTAAGACCGCCCCGAGGATCGGATCATGGATTCTCTCTGGCCACAACGAGCCCATCAGCCAGACAGCGAAACCACAGAGAATGGCAACACCTCCGACTTGCGGTGTGGCAGTGTCGTGGGTCCTGCGCCGCCCATCGGGGACCGCCATCACCCCAAACAACCGGCCTAGGGATTCCGCATTTAGGCAAACCAACAAGGTTACCAGCACGGCAATTAAGGAAAGAAACTGGAAATACATACTGCTTAGATAGCTAATAACTGACAACAATCAACGATTAACCGCGTCCTTCCTGCTTCACGACAAAAGGATTATCCTGGTAGACCCGTTAGACACGCATGTTCTGCATTAAATTGCCAGAACGCGGAAGCAAAACCGACGAAAGCCGCCCTGGTAAGGGGTGGGTCTGCGGGTATCGTCCAGTTCAAAAGCGGAAAGCTGTACCTGACAAAAAAGACTAGTGGAGTCTGCATACCGTTTGGCCGGCCGGTGAATCAGCATTCCCAGCATTGGGGCGCAGCCTCGGTCCACCTCGATCCTTAATTTCGTCTTATCATCGCCGATCTCAAGCCACCCCTCGGTCATGCCGAGGCCAAAGCTTGACGAAACTAGAAAGGACACTGGCGCCCCATGATCAATCGTGTGCCCGGGTAGGGAGAAGACCTCCCGGCTTCCGCCATTGTTGGTGGCAACTCGCAGGCGATCAAGATGGAAGGCATCCGGCAGCAGCGTGAAGTGACCAAGACGCAGGCTGCCTGGTTCCCACTTCTGCCACTCGAAAGTGATATCAAAATCGATACAAGGACTATCACTGCGAAAATGCATCCGCTTATCAATGATCCCATTCGCCGTGGGCGTACGGGCCTGAGTTATGATGCCGCCGTCTTGCAGCTTCTCAATTCGCGCCTCGCACCATTCTAAATCGGTGACCTTGTGCTCGCCTGGGGCTTCGAACACGCAGTCGCCGGTGTACCAATCTGCCTGCAAGCCAATCTCGTCGAAATAACTATGCGGCAAGCCGCCGATCACCGCGTGCTCATTGCATTCGAAGCGCAGGCGAGAGATCGCCAAGCCTCGGCGGCGGTCTAGGCGCGCGCTGATCGATCGTGTTTCAATGTTAACGTGCCTT
>JAFAVT010000084.1 GCA_019242275.1 Alphaproteobacteria bacterium | reverse complement strand
TCGTGTTGGCAGTCAGCGCCCTTCTGCCTCTGGCGCCGCTTTCCAAAGAAGCGCGCGATGACACGAACCGCTTTTTGTTGGCTGCTTTTATTGTCCTGGCGGGCTGGTTGGCGGTGGTCAGCGCCAACATCGCGTTGGATCGCTATGCCCGGAATTTCCGCATTGACGTGGCCGACAATCTGACGGCGCGCAAAGCAATCACCCAGGTCCGGGTGCTCAAGCGCGCCTTGGATATGCTGTTGGCGCTGTTGACGGCGGGTTTCGCCCTGATGTCGTTCGACTCCGTGCGCCAGTTCGGCATCAGCCTCTTTGCCTCGGCGGGTGTTGCCGGTATCGCTGCCGGTCTGGCGGCACGTCCTTTCCTGGGCAACTTGATTGCCGGCATGCAGATCGCCATCACCCAGCCCATCCGCCTGGGCGATGTTCTGGTCATAAATGGCAACTGGGGCACGGTAGAGGAAATTTCCTCCACCTATGTCGTGCTTAAAATATGGGACTGGCGCCGCTATATCATCCCGCTTTCCTATTTCTTCGACAACCCTTTCGAGAACTGGACGCGGACCTCAGCCTCGATCATCGGCACGGTCATGCTGTATGTGGACTATTCGGTTCCGGTAGATGCTGTCCGGCGCAAGCTGAATGAGATCGTGCAAGGCCATCCGCTGTGGGACGGCCAGGTCGTCAATCTGCAGGTAACCGATGCCCGCGAGGAGACCATTGAATTGCGGGCGCTGGTCAGTGCCGCCGATTCTGGCAAGGCCTTCGACCTGCGTTGCGAGGTGCGGGAAAAGCTGGTCGCCTTTCTGCTCAAGGAATACCCCCGCTCCCTTCCCCGCCGACGCGCCGAAATGGTGCTGGAAGAGGCACCCGATCACAAAGCTGCCCCGGGCAGCCAGCATTGATGGCGACTTGAAGGCCGCCCCCGCCATGCGCAAGATACATCCAACAAAGGTGAATCATGCAGCGTTCCCTCGACCTCTGGCCCATCGGCAATTGCCAAGTGAGCGCCCTGGTTGATCGCGCCGGTACAATAGTGTGGGGTTGCGTTCCCCGAGTGGACGGTGAACCGGTCTTTTCCGCCTTGCTCGATACGGCCGATCCGCAGAGCCCCACCGCCACCGGCTTTTGGTCCATTACGCTGGAAAACTGCGTCTCGCTTGAGCAGCATTATATCCGCAACACTCCGGTCCTGGTGAGCCGCCATACCGACGCCAATGGTGGCACCATCGAGGTGGTGGATTTCTGTCCCCGCCTGCGCCGTGATAACCGGGGCTACCGCCCGGCCGCTTTTGCGCGCGTCCTGCGGCCTCTCTCGGGCGCGCCCCGCATCCGCGTTCGCTTACGCCCCGCTGCCTGGCTGGCCAGTGATAGCCGAAAGACCTTCGGCTCGCATCACATCCACTACCCGTTGAAACGCACCGATATGCGGCTCACCACCAACGCCTCTGCCAGCCTGGTGGACGAGGAGCGGCTCTTTCGGGTGGAGCAGCCGCTGCACTTTTTCTTTGGTCCTAACGAACCCTTCCTGGGCGACATTGGTCCCACCATGGAGCACATGCTGACGGAGACCATTTCCGAATGGCAGCTATGGGTGCGAAGCCTTGCCATTCCCTTGGAATGGCAAGAGGCAGTGATCCGCGCCGCCATTACCCTCAAACTCTGCCAGCACGAAGAAACCGGCGCCATTGTAGCCGCGCTGACAACCTCCATCCCCGAGCATGACGGCTCGCAGCGCAATTGGGACTATCGCTATTGCTGGATTCGTGATGCCTATTACACCGTACAGGCACTGAACCGGCTAGGAGCGCTGGATGTGCTGGAATCCTATCTCGGCTATCTGCGCAACATTGTTGATGCCAGCCATGGCGGTGCCATCCAGCCGCTTTATGGCGTTCTGGGCGAAAAGGAATTGGAAGAGCGAGAACTTGCCACCGTGGCGGGCTATCGCGGCCAGGGTCCGGTACGCATCGGCAATCAGGCCTATCAGCAGGTGCAGCATGATGTATATGGCCAGATTGTGCTTTCCAGCGTTCATGCCTTTTTTGATCGGCGGCTGCTGCGCCTTTCCGGCCGCGAAGATTTCGAATCGCTTGAAAAAGTGGGCGAGCATGCCTGGAAGCTGCATGATGTGGCCGATGCCGGCCTTTGGGAACTGAGAACCCGGCAGAATGTCCACACATATTCTGCTGCCATGTGTTGGGCAGCCTGTGACCGGCTCAGCAAGGCTGCAACGGTGCTGGGCCTGGTGAACCGCGCCGCTTTCTGGTCAGGGCGGGCAGCCACCATACGTGCGGAAATCGAGGCGAAAGCCTGGAAGCCCGAAGCCAACACCATGTCGGCACGCTTTGAAGATGTTCATATGGATGCCAGCCTGATCCAGCTTCTGGACTTGCATTTCTTCGCCCCCGACGATCCGCGCTTTTTGGGAACGCTAGCGGCTGTGGAGAAGGGCCTGCGCCGGGGAAATTATATGCTCCGCTACGCCACAGAGGATGATTTTGGCGTGCCGATGACGGCCTTTACCGTTTGCAGTTTCTGGCTGATCGAGGCGCTTTACCTCACCGGTCGCACCGAAGACGCCAGACAATTGTTCGAGGAGATGCTGTCGCGGCGCACTTCCGCCGGCCTTTTGTCCGAAGACATGGATTTCGCCACCGGCGAGTTATGGGGCAATTATCCCCAAACCTATTCGCTAGTGGGCATCATCAACTGCGCTGCCCTCCTAAGCCGCCCCTGGCGGACGGTGCGCTAAGCGCGCAACTGGCGCGTTAACGCCCTGGCATCAGCAGGGGCACGCACTTTGGCATCGTTGTCGAAATAGACATAGACATCGCGCCGGCGCCGAGGTGCCGGGGGCCCGGCATGTTGGCCAGCGACCTCCCCACCCGTTGCCCACGCCCTGATCCGTTCGGCCCACTGTCGCAGTGCGGTTTTATTGTATCCGCTGGTGTAAAGCTCCTCGCTGCCATGCAGGCGGACATAAACAAAGTCTGCTGTCGCGTCCATCAGCAGTGGCCAATCCACCGTATCGGCCACCACCAGGGCGATGCGATGGCGGCGCAGCAACCGGATAAAATCGGGGCTGCGAAAACTTTCGTCGCGGATTTCCAGCGCATGCCGCAGGGGACACTTGCGATCTGTCTTCAAGACGGCGGGATGCTTGAGCTTGTTGTCGTGGCGACGTGCCAAGGTTGCAGCCTCCGTAGTACAGCGCGGCAGCAACTGGAAGAAGTCGGCTAATTTGTCCTCATCAAAGTGGAAGCGGGGCGGCAGTTGCCAGAGGATCGGCCCCAACTTTGGCCCCAATGCCAGGACTCCGGACGCAAAAAAGTTCGCCAATGGTGTTTCCACATCGCGCAGTTTCTTCATGTGCGTAATGAAGCGCGGCCCCTTCACCGCAAATACAAAATCTTCCGGTGTCTCTGCGGCCCAGCGACGAAAGCTCTCGGGCGCCTGCAACGAGTAGAAGGTGCCGTTGATTTCGATGCTGCCAAATTGGGCGGCGGCGAAAGCCAACTCCTCCTTTTGCCTGAGGTCAGAAGGATAAAATTTGCCACGCCAGCCGGCATAGCGCCATCCCGAGATGCCAATGCGGATTGTGCCGGGGCGCTTAGGCGACGGCACTGCCGAGCAGGCTGCGATAGAGCCGCCCATAATCGGACGCCGATTCCGACCAACTGAAAGAACGTCCCATGGCCTGTTCGCGCATCCGGTTCAGCCGCTGCTTGCTGCCGTAGGTGGCAAAAGCGCGGACAATCCCGCCCAGGAATGAGGCCGCCGACGCATGGGGAAAGAGGAATCCCGTCTCACCGTCATGGATGGTATCGGCCAGTCCGCCGGTGCGCCGTCCGATCGGCAGCGCCCCGAAGCGCTGGGCATACATTTGGGTGAGGCCGCACGGCTCGAACCGCGACGGCATCATGCAAAAATCGCTGCCGGCCAGGATGCGGCGCTCCTCACCAGGGCTGAAGCGCAACGCCGCGGCGAAGGCATCGGGCCGTTGGTGCTGGGCTTCGGTCAATTCCTGCTCAAAAACCGGATCGCCCCGACCCATGACAATGATCTGGCCGCCGGCCTGGACAATGGCATCAGCGGCCGAGAGCACCAGATCAACCCCTTTTTGGTGCACCAAACGCGCTATCAGGCCAAACAGGGGCCCGCGCCGGATGGCTAGGCCAAATTCCCGGCGCAAATGGTCTGCGTTCTCCTGCCTCTCCTCCCAGCCGCCGGGCGCAAAAGGCCGCACAAGATCAGGGCAGACGCGGGGATCCCAGCTTTCGTCAATGCCGTTGAGAATGCCGGTCAGCTCGCTTTTCCCTGCCCGCCGTTGCAACAGGCCTTCCAACCCGCAGCCATGTTCGGCCGTGGTGATCTCGCGAGCATAGGTTTCGCTCACTGTAGTCAGATGAGAGGCATATTGCAGGCCTGCCTTCAAGAAGGAGACCTTGCCGTGAAACTCTACGCCCTCGATCTGAAAGGCACCATCCGGCGCATTGATTCGCCCCAGGGTGCAGGGCGGGAAATTTCCCTGATAGGCCAGGTTATGGACGGTAAGCAGGCTCGGGACGTTCCAGCCATGCCATTTGATATAGGCTGGCACCAATCCCGCCTGCCAGTCATTGGCATGGACGAGATCGGCCGACCAATCCGGATCAACTTTGCCCGCCGCCAACGCTGCAGCCGCCGAGGCGAAGCGGGCAAACCGCATGTCATTGTCAGCCCAGTCCCGCCCGCATCCATCGCAATAAGGACCACCATCCCGCTCAAACAGCGGCGCGCATCGCACGACATAGACCGGAAGACCATCAGCTGTTTCACCCCGTAACATCTGCGCCGGAGGAAGCTGCCCCTCTGGCGGACAGTGACCGACCGCTTCAGCACTCTCCAACCGCTTCAGAACAGCAGGATAACCGGGAAGGATGACGCGCACGTCACCGAGCGCGCGCAATGCCCGTGGCAATGCAGCAGCAACGGCCGCTAATCCGCCGGTTTGCACGTAATCGGACATTTCCGGGGTGACAAAGAGAACTCGCATGCAGCAGCGAACGTCACGCACCCGCCTTTGTTCCTGCGTCACGTTGACGATTCAGAAAATCGCGAAATGCGATTCACATAGGTAAATCAAAGCGCCAGGCGAGGCTTTCCCGACAGCATCACTGCTCCGATCTGCCGGCCGCCATCCCAGACCTCGATCTTCTGATTGCGGCAGATTTCCAGCGCGGAATGGAGCGCGGCGATGTCATCCGGCTTGTCCAGCGGCACCACGATCGCTTTGTCGTTCTGCGGACTGCTGATTCT
>JAFAVT010000081.1 GCA_019242275.1 Alphaproteobacteria bacterium | reverse complement strand
CGCCGGTATCCAGCGGCAGTTTGGTGTCCAGCGCGTAAAGGTCGAAATTGTAGTGATGGACGAAGCCGGGCGGCGGGGCGAAGGGGAAATAGCCCGCCGTGGCCGGCGCGCCGCCGCGGCCGGGCCGGCCCATCTGGATAGAGCCGTCCGGCAAGGTGGGCGTCGAAGGCAGACCCTCCGCCAGCGATGTGGTGGCCGCTGGAATGTTGAAGACGATCCAGTGCGGATTGTCGCCGAGGCCCCTTCCCATTACCACGTCCACATCGTGCACGATCAGCACGAAGCTTTGCGTGCCGGCAGGAACGTTGGTCCACGACAGCGGCGGCGTCACCGGCATCTGACTGGCGGCGGTATATTTGTCGGGCACCATGCCTCCGTCCTGAATGGCGGAGCTGGACAGCATGAGCGGGGGCGGACGGGGCCCGCCGCGGCCGGCAGCCGCCGGTGGGGCACCGGCCGGGGCCTGCGCCAACGCGGAACAGGTGGCCGCGAAGAACAGAAAAGCCGGAAGCGTGATACGCCGCATGAAAACCCTCCAAGATTGTTTTCTTGGCAGGGAGCAGAAACGTTTTCACCGGCTCTGTCCAGAGGGCGCAAAAACCCGCCGGCTCAATACGAACCGGCGGGGTTTAGCTCAGAGGACGGAGGTCTTAGCGATAGTAATAGTGCCGGTGTCCGTCGCGATCTACATAGTAATGACGGGTGGCGGCCGCGGCCCGGCGACGGTTGCAGTCACTGCTGCGGGCGATTGCGTTACCGGCGAAACCGCCGGCCACACCGCCGATCAGGGCGCCGGCAATGCTGTGCGAAGCAAGGCCGCCGATAGCGGCGCCGCCGGCCGCGCCCAGTGCCGTGCCGGTGTCATGGCTATGGCCGCTGCAGGCGTCCGCATAGGCCGCGCCGGTGCCGGTAGTCACGACCAAGGCTGCGGCTGCCACAATTTTGCCAAAAGATTTCATCGCATCCTCCTTGAGAAGCGTTGGGAGGAAAACGTACAGACGGAATTTTTGGTTCCTGTTTTATAATCCAGGATAATCGGTGAAACCCTTTTCACCGCCGGCATAGAAGGTTGCCGCATCCCAAGTGTTGAGCGGCGCCCCTTCCGCGAATCGCCGGGGCAGGTCGGGGTTGGCGATGAAAAGTTTCCCGAACGCCACGGCGTCAGCCGACCCCTCCGCCAAGGCTTGTTGGGCGCTTTCGAAGGTGAAACCTTCGTTGGCAATCGTGACGCCGCCGAATGCCTCTTTCAGCCGTGGCAGAATGCTGTCGTCCTTGTGGGCCTCCCGCGCCGCAATCCAGGCGAGGTTGCGCTTGCCCAGTTCGCGCGCGACGTACGTAAAAATGCCGAGGCGGTCGCTGTCGCCCATGTCGTGGCTGTCCATGCGCGGCGCCAGATGCATGCCAACGCGATCCGCACCCCACACCTCGGCTACTGCGTCGGTGACTTCCAGCATCAGCCGGGCGCGATTTTCGATTGACCCGCCATACTTGTCCGTGCGGCGGTTGGTGGAATCCTGGAGAAACTGGTCTAGCAGATAGCCATTGGCGCCATGGATGTGCACGGCATCGAAGCCCGCTTTCTTCGCATTCTCGGCACCTTTGCGAAATTCGGCGATGATGCGGGGGATTTCAGAAAGCTCAAGCGCGTGCGGGGTAACGTATTCGGTCTGCGGGCGCACCAGAGAGACATGACCTTTCGGCTTAACCGCGCTTGCCGATTCCGGGAGTTCGCCGTTCAGGAACATAGGGTGAGAAATACGCCCGACATGCCAAAGCTGAAGGGCGATGCGTCCGCCGGCGGCATGGACGGCTTCGGTTATGGCCTTCCAGCCTTCTGTTTGCTCGTCCGACCAGATGCCGGGGGTGCCGGCATAGCCAACGCCGCGCGGCGACACGCTGGTAGCCTCGGTGAAGATCAGCCCGGCAGAAGCGCGCTGGCGGTAATATTCCGCCTGCAATGGTGTGGGGATGCGGGCGTCCGGCGTAGCGCGGCTGCGGGTGAGCGGCGC
>JAFAVT010000155.1 GCA_019242275.1 Alphaproteobacteria bacterium | reverse complement strand
CAGATACTTGCCGTAACTGCCCTGGAAGCTGCCGGACAGGAAGGTGATTGCCTGGGTCTTGGGGTCATAGCGGTATTTGCCGGGCTTGCCTTCCACATCGGTATAGTTGCCGGCATCCTTGATGGTGATATCCATAAAGAGATAATGGCCGCTGCCATAGCAGGAATATTTCTTGCGGGGGATGGCGGCGGTTTCGGCCGCAGTCTGCACCGGCGTGCCGGCCAGATGCAGCATCCAGGAGAGATAATAGGTCTTCTCGCCGTTCGGCAGCTGCACATGGCAGCCGACCGCATCGGTATCTACCACCTTGCCGGTCTTGCCCTGGCGGTCGCTCACCATCTTGCCCACCGGACAGGGGCCCGACAATTCCTGGGCGGCGGCCGGCAGCAGCGCCGGCGCGATGAATGAAAGGGCCAGAAGCGGCAGCAGGATTTTCATTTTGGGCCTCCCGTTTTGATCATCTTGCCGCGCTTAGGGGGTCAAGGAAAGCGTGGGACCGGCGCGGCGTACCAAAAAAGACGCAAAAGTTTGCGAGGTCGGGCAGGGATTGACAGCAATTGCCCCGGTTGAAGACTATTCTGTCCGCGGGGGCTGTTCTTAGCCTATACCAAAGGGAAAGTGCGAAAGGCGGCCATGCGGCCCGATCCTGTCATTGAGTTCTGGTTGGGACTGGCCGCCATCCTGGCGGTGGTGGCGGTGGCGCTGGTGCTGGCTTTCCCGCCCGCCTGGCTGGATGACCGCCAAACCGCGGTGGCGAATTTCCGCAGCCTGGGCCTTCTCATGCAGGGCGCCAATGTGCGCGAAAACGGCAATGTCGTGGGTAATGTTACCGCCGTCGAGGCCAAGGGCAGCTATTACCGTGTGCACATGAAAATTAAAAAGGGCTGGCAGATGGCGCCGGACCAGGGCCTCACCGTGGATGAAACCAATCCGCTGCAGGCGCCGGCTCTGGCGGTGGCACGCCAGTGCCGGGCTGCCGCGCCGGGCGCCATGCCCAGTGCCGGTTGCTGCCCCGAAGCGCTGGCGAATGCCAGTGCCGATGCCGGCGAAGTCGCCCTGGCCAGTTGCGGCGTCAGCCCCAATCTGGTGGACGCGGCATTGGCAACCACCTTGCAGGCCAGGGATCAGATCACCGCGCTGAGAGATGCCGTCCAAAAGGCCGATCTGCCGGCGCTGTTGAAAAAGACGGAAGGCGCGGTGGCCGCCACCACCTCGGGCATGGCGGCCATGAAAGCCGTTAGCGACAAGGCTCTGTCGGTGCTGAACACCAATGGCGACAAGCTGACCTCGATCCTGGCCAAGGCCGACACCACCCTTGGCAATGTCAGCAATACCACCAAGACGGTGGACGATTTTCTCACCACCAAGAAGGAACAGCTTGATACCTCAATCACCAATGTCAGCAGCATCCTGGCCACCACGGCTGCGACTTTGCCCGGCGTGGTGACCGATCTAAAAAAGGCGGCTGAGGACATGCGCGTTATTACCGGGCAGGTGCGCAACGAGCCCACCCAGCTTATTCGCCGGCGCGAGCGCAGCGATCCCAGCTTTGTTGATCCGGCGGAGAAATAAATGAAGCGCATATTGCCGGCGCTTGCCGTCCTGCTCGCCGGTTGCGGCAGCCTTCCGGCGGAGCGCAGCATCCGCATTGACCTGCCGGCTGCCGCCGCCGCGCAGCCCCTGGCGGGCAAGAATCTCTCCTTGCGCCTGCTCAGGCTGGACGCCGAGGGCGTGTTGCAGGAGCGCAACCTTGCTTATGTCGAGGCCGGCGCGCCCACCGAGGTGCGCCAGGCCGCCACCATCACCTGGGAATCTTCGCCGGATGTCGCTGCCGCCGCCTATCTGAGTGCGGCGCTGCGGGGCGCAGGCGCCGGCGTGATCGCGGTGGAAACGCCCGGCACCCCGGCCTTCAACCTGTCGGGCACGGTGCAGCGGTTTGAATTGGTGGGCGGCGGCAATACCGGCATGGCGGTGGTGGCTATGGATATCCGGGTTGACGATCTTAAATTCCAGCCCTGGCTGAATGCTTCTTATTGCGCGGCGGTGCCGGGGCGGGATCGCAGCGTTGCGGCGGTGCAGGTCGCTTTCACCGCGGCGCTGGCGGAGGTGACCTCGCATCTGATTTCCGATCTGGCGGCACGCGCCGGCGGCGGTGCCATGCCGCCCTTTGTGCCGCGCGGCAGCCGGCTTGGCACATGCTGAATCTCGGCCGGTTGGGCGGCCTGGTGCCCGGCGCCCGGCGGGTAATGATTTTCGGCGACACTGACATCGCAGGTGAGGTTGCACGCGGCGCCGCGCGCGCCGGTTGCCGCGTCAGCCGGCACGACATCAGCTATCTGCAAAGCGGGGTGGTGAGCGGCACCCTGATCCTTGATGCCGGCAGTGAAACGGCAACGCTGGCCGAAGCGCGTCGCACTGCGAGCCGCCTGGAAAGTGGCACCATCGCCGTGGTGATGGAAAGCTGGAACGGCTTTACCGCCGCCCTGGCGCTGGATGCCGAATTGGGCACGGGCGGCGTCAGGGTGCGCCCGCTTTGTGCCGCCGAAGATGCCGCCCGCAGCGTGATGCGCCGGCACCCCTGGTGGCGGCTAAACGATGGCGGCGCCGGCACGGCCGTGATCTTGGGCACTTGCAGTTTTGGCGAACACCTGGTGGTGGCGCTTTTTCGCGCCATGCATCTGCCCGGACGAATGCCGCAGGTGGTGGTGGTGGCGCCGGATGCGCCCGGGTGGGTGGCAGGGTTGCGGCAAAGACTGCCGCCGCTGGACGAGATCGGCAGCGTTATCGGCGCCGTGCGGGCGACGGAAGTGAGCGAAGCGTGCGTGATCTATGCAACGGCGCCGTCTGCCGAGATAACTTCTTTTTCTGCCGCGGTGCCGCTGGTCTGGCTGGCGGGTGGCGAAGCGCCGGCCCATGCCCGCCGCGGCGCAAGGCCTGACTGGACCTCTGCCGCGCAAAGCTTCTTTGATCCCAAGAACGACAGCCGCGCCAAGGCGATTCATGACTTCTATTATGAAGCGGCGCTACGTGACGGCAATGCGCCGGGCAGCCGCCCCAGCATGATGGCATGGGCCGCGCTGCCGGAACGCTTTCGACAGGCCTCGCGCTATCAGGGCGATCACGTGGCCGCCAAGCTGGCGGCGATCGGCGCCCGCGCCGTGGCGGGGCGGCAGGACTGGCGCTTCCGCTTTTCCGCCGGCGAAGTCGAAGCCCTGGCGCGGGCCGAGCATGAACGCTGGTCGGCGGTGCAACGGCTGGACGGCTGGCGCTTTGGGGAAAAGCGCGATGACGCGGCCCGGCTGACGCCCTTCCTGGCACCTTATGACTCGCTGCCGCCGGAAATCCAGGACCGCGATCGCATGCCGGTGCGCCAGATACCGGCGCAACTGGCGCGCATCGGCCAGGCGGTGAGGCGCGACCTCAAAGTGTCGCTGAGCGCCAATGCCGAAGCGGTGCCGGGCATTGCCTTTGGCTATCAGTTTCGCGCTTTGTTGGCGCAGATTGCGGCCCATTATCCGGACCGCCATCTGGTGTTGTGCACATCGTTGCGCTCGGCGCTGGAACGGCGTGCCGTGGTCATCGCCCTGAAGAAAAAGCTGGCGTCGCTGTGCGTGGCGCTGCCGCCCGATCTGGCGGCACCGGCGGAGGCTGAGCATTTGCTTGCCCAGGCCGAAACTCTCATGGCGTCGCCGCTGGGCGCCGAAGCTGCCCTGCACATCCATCTCGGCGATGACGTGCCGGCCGGCACACGCCGGCTGGTGGCGATGACGCCGGGCGGCAGCTTGCGGGTGGCGCCATGGCTTTGACGCCCCGCTATTTGAATTGGAGCAGCGGGCTGCGTCATGCCGGTGTGGCACTGTGGCTGGGGGGCGCCGCTATTGCCGGCCTGCCGGGGCTTCTTTTTGCGCACCGCCTGACGCGGCGGCGGGTGGTGGAAGCGCTGTTTGATGTTGCCGCACGGCCGCTGTCGCTGCTGACCGTTTTGGCGGCTTCGCTGGGCGCGGCCGTCGCCTTTTCGGTGGGGCTGGCGCTGGGCGTGATTGATGTGGATGCCCTGCTGCTCGGCGCCTTGCGCCACATTCTCACCCGCGACATTGCGCCTTTGCTGGTGGGTATCTTTGTCGCCGGCCGTTCCGGCGTGGCGCTAGCGGTGCGGCTCAGGCGCATGGCAATGGCCGGGGAAATGGATGCCCTGCGGCTGATGGGGGAAAGTCCCGCCCGCTATGTCTTGTCGCCGGCCCTGCTGGGTTTTTTTGCCGCCGCCGCCGGGCTTTATCTCTGGGGCCTGTTCATTGCCCATTTCTCCGCGGCGCTGGTGCTGGATGCCCGGCATGTGGTGGCGATTGCCCGCTATCGCGATCTGGTGGCCGCCGCCGCCGCGACCGACATCTATTATGGCCTGGTGCGGGCTTTGGTCTTTGGCCTGCTGGCCTTTCTGGTTGCCGCCTATGAAGGCAGCCGCGCCGGCGGCAGCAGCGAAGTGGTGGAAGACTCGGCCGGAAAGACTTTTGTCTATGCCCTGATCCTGATCTTCGCGGCCGAAGCGGTCTTTGCCGGACTGAACGCATGAGCGCGCTGCTGGAGGTTGCGGACCTTGCCTTTGTCTCGGCCAAGGCACGCGAGCTGGACAGTATCAGCTTTACGCTGGAGCGGGGCCAAAGCCTTTGCCTTGAAGGCGGCAGCGGCAGCGGCAAGAGCCTGTTGTTGCGCCTGTTGTGCGGGCTGGAAAGGCCGTCGGAAGGACGCATTCTCTATGACGGTGTTGATGTGCGTGGTTACGGCGAAGGCGCCTGGCGGAAATTGCGCCGCCAGATGGGCGTGGCGCTGGACGGGGCGGGCCTCATCTCCCATCTCACCTTGTCGGAAAATATCGCCTATCCGCTCCTGGCGCGGGGCGAGGGGGACGAGGCGCTGTCTGCTGCCCTGGAATTTTCCCTGGCCTATTTTGATCTTTATCCCTGGCGGGCGGCGATGCCGCCGGAGCTGCCGTCCGGGCTGGTGCGGCGGGCGCTTCTGGCCCGTGCCACCATTACCAATCCGCCGCTGCTGCTTTGCGACACACCGTTCGAGGGGCTGCATGACGAGGCCCGGGATGACATTGCCCGCGCCCTGTCCCGTTATGTCACCGCCCGGGGCCTGTCACTGATATATACCGCGCGCAGTGATGCCGAGGCGGCGCTGGTGCCATCCGCGATTGTGAGACTGCCGTGACGCCGCCCAAAGTCACTCCCGTTTTGCAGATCGGCTTTACCGGTCACCGCGAGCTTGCCCCCGAAGCCTTGGAGCCTTTGCGGGCGGCGCTGGCGCGCGTGATTGCCGACATCGGCCAGGGCGCGCATCAGGCGTTGGCGGGGGGCTGGCCGGGACTTTCGGCGGCCCAAGCGCAAGCCGCGCTGACGGTGCGGGGCTTGAGCGCCCTCGCCATTGGGGCAGACCAGTTGGCGGCGCGGGAAGTTCTTGCCGCGGGCTGGCCGCTGGCCGCGCCCCTGCCTTTTGCCCGCGAGATTTATCGCGGTGACTTTACCGAGGCGCAGCAGCCCGATTTCGAGGCCCTGCTGAGCGCGGCGGCCACGGTCTATGAACTGGATGGCGTGCCGGGCCGCGGCGATGCCTATCGCGCCGTCGGCCATCTTATTCTGCAACAAAGCGATATGCTGGTGGCGGTCTGGAGCGGCGATAGCGAGAAAGGCCCGGGCGGCACGGCCGAAGTGGTGCGCGATGCCCGCGCCGCCGATATTCCCGTGGTGGTGATTGACTCAAGGCCACCCTATGCAATCCGGCTTTTGACCGATGCCGCTTCACTGACGATCGCCGATATCGTGCAGAGACTGCTGGCGCCGCCCCGCAAAGCGGGCACGGTGGATGAACTGGCGGTCTATTATGGCGAAAGCCGCTTTCGCGCGCCGGCGCTGGCGGTCAGGCTGGCGCGGCTGGAACGGGTGGTGCTGGGTTTTCGCCGGCCGCCAAAAGCGGCACCGCAAGAGGACGATACGCCGCCGCAAAGTCTTTCCGTCCAGGCGCCCTTTGCCGGCCTGCAGGATGCCTTGGCGCCGGCGCTGCAAGCGGCCGACCAACTGGCGGTGCGTTACGCCATGCTCTATCGCGCCTCCATCACCTTGCGCTGGCTGGCGGTGCTTCCTTCCGCCTTCGCCGCCCTGGTGCTGATCTATGTGCAAGGGCCGTGGGCGGCGCCGCTCAGCCTGATCGCCTATCTGACCAGCCTGATCACCTTTCTGGTCGGCTTCAATGACAGCCATTCCGGCTGGCACCGCCGCTTTCTGGACTATCGCTTCCTGGCCGAGCATCTGCGCTATACCCCGATGATGGCGATGTTCGGCTCCGCGCGCACGCTGCCGCGCCTGCCGCCCTATCAGTCCTCCGCCAATTCCGACTGGGTGAACTGGTATCTGCGCTTTGCCTTGCGCAAGCTGGGGCTGGTTTCGCTGAGGCGGGACGCGGCTTTCTCCCGCGAGATGGGCGAGATTCTGCTGGTCGAGATTGGCGGCCAGATCAGCTTCTATGCCGCCCGCACCGCCGAGGCGGATTTGCTGGCCAAGCGGCTGCGCTTTGCCACCATGATCACCTATTTCATTGCCTTTGGCCTGGGGTTCCTGGGCGGCATGCTGAAACTGACCGGCATCGGCAGTGTCGAGGAGGCGCTGGCCGGCGCCGGCGGCGCCAAGGGCACGCTGACGGCCCTGATCAGCATCCTGTTTCTGCTGGCGGGCTCGGCCACCATTTTCGGCACCATCTGGCCGGCGATTTCCGGCTTTCGCGCCCAGCGGGAATATTTCCGCCTGTCGCAGCGCTATGCGGCGATGATGCGCCAGTTGGGCCAGATGCAGGCACGGCTGGGGCGCGACGGCACGGCGCCGGGCCAGGTCGAGCGGGTGGCCGGCGAAGCGGTGGATGCCATGCTGGCGGAAGTGTCGGACTGGCGCGTTTTGATCAAGGCGCGGGATTTTAGTGTGTATTGATTTAAGCAGCGCCATTGGCCTGCCGCACCTGGTTTAGGACTTAGGTATCGGCGCGGAAACAAAGATAACGAGGTGCGTTGCTGATCAAAAGAAAAGGTCGTTTAGCTTTATGCCGTTCTCACGGAGTACCCCCTTTGGGACGAGGAGACGTTCCAGATTTCGCGGCTCAACTTTTAGAGCTCCGCTACCATAACTTTTTGCCACAAGCGGAAGATTAGCTAACGTGCGATGATCGTTAAGCACGCGTGTGAACACTTCAACGTCAATACCCAAACCCGGCCTCGGGTAAACGGCCAAAAATCCCGTAAGCGGGACCGCCTCTGTCTCGTTTTTTATAAACCGACAATTGCGGCGCCCAAGGTACGCGAAAAACCATGGGGGCGGGCGGCGCTTTTCAGAACGATACCAAGGTTTCCGTTGCGCTATTAACGA
>JAFAVT010000067.1 GCA_019242275.1 Alphaproteobacteria bacterium | reverse complement strand
CTCCCGCCCAGTCGAACTGCGGCATCAGCAAACCCAGCAGCAAAGCCACACCCGTCGCCACCGCAAGATTGCGCGCGGTTTCGCGCACAAACCGCCGCCGCTCGATCTTCGTCAGCACGGCGATCTCGAAGGCCAAATCGCGGCCCGCCGGAGCATCGGCCGCCAGCATCGCCGCCACCTTGTCGTTGCGTTCGCTCATGGCGTTTCTCCCAGGAAGGCGGCCAGTTGCCGGCGCCCCCGCGCGATATGCGACTTTACCGTGCCCAGCGGCAGCGACAAAGCCTCGGCCGCTTCGCCATGGCTGAAATCGCACCCCAGGCAAAGCAGCAGCGCCGCCCGCTGCTCTGCGGGCAGGCGGGCGCAGGCGGCGGCAAGATCGAGTTTCAGGCCGGGATCGGCCTCTGTCACCGTTGCCTGGCTTTCCGCCCAGCCGCTTTCGCGCAGCAGCAAGCGGCGCCAGCCCCGCCGCCGTTCGCGATATTTGCGCCAGGCGATGCCGAACAGCCAGGGCCGGAAGGGGCGGGTGGCATCGAAGCGATGTATCTTTTCCCAGGCAAAGACAAACGCCTCCTGCGCCAGGTCGTCGGCTTCGGCATGATTGCCGGTGAGCCGGCGCAGAAATGCTCGCAGCGCCTGTTGATTGAGGCGCACCAGTTGCGAAAAATCGTCGGCCGAAGCGGCCCGGGCACCCTGCACCCAGGCCGTTTCGCTGTCGGATGCGGTCACTGTGGCGGATTCCGCTCCTGATCCTTTTGCTGCGCCTTCATCGCCACCAGATTGCCGATGCAGAGGCCGGCCATCAGGAGCGCCACGAACGGCATGACGGCGACGGGAATGCCCTTGTCAGGCGGGAACACGGCCATCAGCGCAAAACCGCAAGCCAGCGCCCCGAACAGGAAGACCGGCACCCAGCCATAATGGCGATAGCCGCCTATCCGGTTCCTGCGCGCTTCAACCTGTTCGGGCTGGCGCAGCACCGCCACCAGTTCGGCCGGCGGCTCTTTCCCCTGCGCCGCATAGGATTGCAGCACCTCCAGCGCCGCCTGCGCCCGCTTGTGCCGCAGGATGTTCTTCACCAGTTGGCCGATCGCCCAGCCCAGTGGGAACAGCAGCCACCAATAGCGGTTGAACAGCCACCAGAAATCGTGCGGCGGCACGGCCCCCATTTCGCTCCCGCCGGTTTGCTGTGCCAGTGCGGCCCCGGTCATGGCCAATAAGGCGGTCAGCACCAGTGTCACCCCGCCAGCCCCTGCACGCATTGTCTTGCTCATCGCTTAAGCCCTTTCGTTTCATCCGCTCTTGGCCGCCCCGCCGGCATTTGGATGCAAAAACATAGCAGACGCGCCCATGAGGCTATGGCAGTATGGGACAAAACCGGAACGGGGCATCCCATGCTGACCATTATCCTGGCCGCGGCCGCGGCGCTTTTCGCCGGACTTGCAGTCGGCTTTCTCTTGGGGCGCGGCCGGCGCGACGACACCGGCTTGGCACGCCGCGAAGCCGAAGTCGCCCAACTGAAGCCGCTCGCCGAGCAGGTGCCGGCCTTGCGGGAGAAACTGGCGGCGGAAGCGGCGCGATGGGAAACGATGCAGCCCCAGATAGGCCTGATCGAGCCCTTGCGTCTGCGCGCTGAGCGGGCGGAGAGCGACAACGCCGCCCTCAAGGCAAAACTGGAAAGCAGCGAAAGCCATTTCGCCGAACAGATCAGAAATCTGACCCAATTGCGCGAAGAGGTGCAAAACCAGTTCAAGCTTCTCGCCGCGGACGTCCTCAAGGAGCAGAAGGAAACGGCCAAGGCGGATATTTCCACCTTGCTCGAACCCTTGAGCGTCCATCTCAGAGCCTATGATGAGGCCCTGCAGGACATTGAAAGCAAGCGCATCAAGGATGTCAGCGCGGTTACCACTCTGGTCAATGACATGAAGACCCAACAGGACCAGGTGCGGGCCGTCACCGCCAATCTGGTCGGGGCCCTGCGGGCCTCGCCCAAGACTCGCGGCCGCTGGGGTGAGGAAACCCTGCGCCGGGTGATGGAGCTTTCGGGCATGGTGGAACGCTGTGACTTCGAAACGGAAAAGTTTTTTCCGGGCGATGAAAGTCTCAGACCCGATGCCGTTGTCAGCGTGGCGGGCGGGCGGGCCATCGTGGTTGATGCCAAGGCACCCGTCTCAGCCTATCTTGATGCCATCGGGGCGGCGACCGATGAAGAGCGGGAATTGCTGCTCAAGCGCCATGCCCAGCAATTGCGCGAGCGTCTGATGAACCTTTCCCAGAAATCCTATTGGGAGCGGATTGGCGGTACCACCGACTGCGTCGTCATGTTCGTGCCGGGTGATAATTTTGTTTCCGCCGCCTTCGAACGCGACCCCGATCTGTTTCAGGACGGCATTAACGCGCGCGTGCTGATTTGCACCCCGACCACCTTCATTGCCCTCGCCAAGGCGATTTCTTACGGCTGGAACCAGGAAAAGTTGGCGCGCAATGCCGCCGAAGTGGGGCGCATGGGCAAGGAGCTCTATGCGCGCCTAAGCACTATGGGCGATCACGTCCTGGCGTTGGGCAAAAATCTTGGCGGCGCGGTGGAAAAATACAACAAGATGGTGGGCAGCCTGGAAACCAAGGTGATGCCGCAGGCGCGCAAATTTCACGAGTTAGGCGTTGAAGGGACAGGGGAACCGCTGGCGGAGTTGGGAAGCGTTGATACGGTGATCAAGTTTCCGCAAGGGGGCCGGGACCTGATGTTATCGGGCGGCGAAACTTGACCCTCAAGGCGCAAATGCCTATCTCAACCGCATGGCCATCCGCCCCATTTTAACCGCCCCCGACCCTCGCCTGAAAGCGGTCTCCACCGATGTGGAAGCCGTGGATAGCGCGATTCGCGCGCTGGTGGACGACATGGCCGACAGCATGTATGCCGCTGAAGGCATTGGCCTGGCCGCGGTGCAGATCGGGGTGGCCAGACGGGTAATCGTGATTGACCTCGATCAGAAGGATGGCAAGAAGAACCCAATCGCCTATATCAATCCGAAGATTCTCTGGGTGTCGGAGGAAATGGCCACCTTTGAGGAAGGCTGCCTTTCGGTGCCGGAGATCTGGGACGATGTTGAACGCCCCGCCCGCTGCAAGGTCGAATATCTCGACCGCGACGGCGTCAAAAAGGTGCTCGAAGCAGACGGCCTGCTGGCCACCTGCATCCAGCATGAGATGGATCATCTCAACGGCGTGCTGTTCATAGACCATCTTTCGCGCCTGAAGCGCAGCATGGCGATCAAGAAGCTGACCAAGGCCAAGAAGCTGGAAGCGGCGAGCTAACCTCATGCGGGGGCGGGCTCAGCATGAGGAAAAAACAAAAATCCTCACCCTGAGCTTGTCGAAGGGTGAGGAGCGGCGCGCGAAGCACGTGAGCAGGTCCGGTGGACCTGAGAAAGCGACGAACGCCGCGAGCTTGAGCGAGCGGCCGGATGAGCTGACATGACTTTCCGCCTCATGCTTCGCCGCCCCCGGCCATACGCTGCCGCTATGGCCTTGTTTTCCAGAGAGCAGGGTTGAGATGGTTCTGCGGCTCGCATTCATGGGCACGCCCGATTTCGCGGTGCCGACGCTGGCCGAACTCCTGGCCCAGGGCCATGACATCGCCGCAGTCTATTCCCAGCCGCCGCGGCCCAAAGGGCGAGGCATGGAAACCGAACCCGGGCCCGTGCACAAATTCGCGAGCGCGCAGGGGCTGGAAGTGCGCACGCCTCTGTCGCTGAAGGGCGAAGACGAACAGGCCGCCTTCGCCGCCCTCAATCTCGATGCCGCCGTGGTGGTCGCCTATGGCCTGCTTCTGCCCCAGCCCATTCTCGATGCGCCGCGGCTTGGCTGCTTTAACCTGCATGGCTCGCTCTTGCCGCGCTGGCGCGGCGCCGCTCCCATCCAGCGGGCGGTGATGGCCGGCGATGCCGAAACCGGCGTCATGGTGATGAAGATGGAAGCGGGACTGGACACCGGCCCCGTCTTGATGGCCGAACGCATGGCGATAGGGCGCAAGATCGCCGGCGAACTCACCGAGCAACTGTCCCGTTTGGGCGCCGATCTGATGCTGCGGGCACTGTCGGCGATGGAGCGGGGCAATGTCGTGGCCCATCCACAAGCCGAAGCCGGCGTCACCTATGCGAAAAAAATCTCCAAGGACGAAGCCCGCATTGATTGGACCAAAAGCGCCGCCGAGATTGACTGCCTCATTCGCGGCCTCTCGCCGTGGCCCGGTGCCTGGACCGAAGTGAAGGGTGAGCGGCTGAAGCTTCTCTATGCCGAACCCGTTTCCGGAAAAGGCCCGCCCGGCGAAATCATCAGCGACAATCTCTTGGTCGCCTGCGGTGAAGGCGCCTTGCGCCTCAAACGGGTGCAACGCGCCGGTTCGAAAGTCATGGCGGCCGACGAATTGCTGAAAGGCTTTTCGCTTTCGCCCGGCACAGTATTGGGCTGATGCCGCGCTATCGCCTGACCATCGAGTATGACGGTGGCCCGTTCGCCGGCTGGCAGCGGCAGGACAGTGCGCCCTCGGTGCAGGGGGCGCTGGAAGACGCCATCGAGAAATTCAGCGCCCAGCGCATCACCGTCACCGGCGCCGGCCGCACCGATGCCGGCGTCCATGCCCTGGGGCAGGTGGCGCATTTCGACCTGGAAAAGGATTTTTCCCCCGACAAGGTGCGCGATGCGCTAAACCATTTCCTGCGCCCCGATGCGGTTGTGGTGCTGGAGGCGGCGATTGCGCCCGGCGACTTTCACGCCCGCTTTTCCGCCACTGGGCGGCGTTATCTTTTCCGCATCCTCAATCGCCGTGCTCCACCGGCGCTGGAGACCGGCAAGGTCTGGCATGTGCAGGTCCCGCTGGATACGGAAGCGATGCACGCGGCCGCGCAGCAATTATTGGGGCAGCACGATTTCACCACCTTCCGCGCTGCCGAATGTCAGGCCCAGTCTCCGGTCAAGACACTGGACCGGCTCGATGTCTCACGCCGCGCAGATGAGATTTATATCGAAGCCTCGGCCCGCTCCTTCCTGCACCACCAGGTCCGTTCCTTTGTCGGCTCGCTCAAGCTGGTGGGCGAAGGCAAATGGAGCGCCGGCGACCTGAAAGCAGCGCTTGAGGCGCGCGACCGCAGCCGCTGCGGCCCGGTCTCCCCGCCGGACGGGCTTTATCTGGTGAAGGTGGATTACTGAAAGCATTTTTGTCATGGCCGCCGGAGAGCGGCCATCCAGGTGAAACAGGCGCGATGCTGGCAGGAAAAACGCTGGCGTCACCTGGGTGGCCCGCATTCGCGGGCCATGACAATAGAGATCAAAGATCCACCAACGCCACGCTGCCCGGATCAATCGCCTCGCCCAGAAAAATCTCCCCCAGATGGGCAAAGCGTCCCGGCGCATCGGTGCAAAGAAAGCACTGCTGTCCAGGCCCCGCGGCCAGCAGATTTTTCTCCTTCAGAATGGCCTCCACCGCCGCCGCGGTGGTTTCGGCACTGTCAATGATGGTAACGTCGGGCCCGGCCACGTCGGCGATCACGTCCTTCAGTACCGGAAAATGGGTACAGCCCAGCACCAGGCCCTTCGGCCTAGGCAGCGTTGCCAGCAGCGGCTTCAGATAGCGTTCCGCCACCAGCCGCGCGATCTCGCCGGTTGCCAAGCCTTCTTCCGCCAGCGCCACGAACAAGGGCGCGGCCTGCTGTACCACCGGCATCCGCGGCGCCAGCGCCTGGATGGCGCGAACATAGGCCCCGCCTTTCACCGTGCCTTCGGTGGCAAGCACCGCAATTGGTCCCTCCGGCACCGCCGCCACCGCCGCGGCCGCGCCCGGCGCGATCACGCCGACCACCGGCAGCGGCGCCAAGGCTTCGCACAGCGCCGGCAGTGCCGCCGCGCTGGCAGTGTTGCACGCCACCACCAGCAGCTTAATGTCATGCGCCAGCAAGGCCCGCGCCGCCTGCAGCGCGTAGCGCGCCACCGTGTCGGCGCTTTTGGTGCCATAAGGCAGCCGCGCCGTATCGCCGAGATAGACAAAGGATTCGCCCGGCAGACGTGCCTTCAGCGCCCGCATCACGGTGAGACCGCCCATGCCGGAATCAAAGATGCCGATCACTTCGGCGGATTCTCGAAATAGGTTTTGAGGATGGCGGCATAAATATCAGCCAGGGCCGCAATCTCCGCCACCGGCACGCACTCATTGACCTTGTGCATGGTGGTGCCGGCGAGGCCCAACTCCAGCACCGGGCAGGCTTGCCGGATAAAGCGGGCATCGGACGTGCCGCCGCTGGTGGAAAATTCCGGTGCCTTGCCGGTGACGCTTTCCACCGCCTGTGCCACCAAGGCGGTAAACGCGCCCGGCGGCGTCAGAAAGGAAACCCCGCTGATCTGGGGCGTCACCGAGATTTCCGCTCCGGTTTCCGTCACCACTTTGGCCACTTCGTCCTCGATCCAGGCGATCAGGCTTTCGGCGGTATGCAAATCATTGAAGCGGATGTTCAACCGCGCCCGCGCCTCACCGGGAATGACATTGGTGGCCGGATTGCCCACATCCATGGTGGTAAAGCACAGATTGGAGGGGTCGAAATGGGCGCTGCCGTCATCCAGTTTGCGGGCCGACAATCGCGTCACCAGCAGCGCCAGCGGCGGAATCGGATTCTTTGCCTTGGCCGGATAGCCGACATGGCCCTGCACGCCCATTGCCGCCAGTTCCACGTTCAGCGAGCCGCGCCGCCCGATCTTGATGGTGTCGCCGGCGCGCGCCGTGGCGGTGGGTTCGCCCACCAGGCAGTGATTAAGCGTCTCACCTCTCTCTTTCAGCCAGCCCAGCACCTTTTGGGTGCCGTTGATGCCGATACCTTCCTCGTCGCCGGTAATTAACAAACTGATAGAGCCATTCGGCTTGCCATGCCGCGCCACCGCGGCAACAAAGGCGGCGATGGCCGATTTCATGTCGGCGGCGCCGCGGCCAAAGAGCGTGCCATTCTCAACCACGCCCTCAAACGGCGCATGCCGCCAGCCTTCGCCCGGCGGCACCACATCGGTATGGCCTGCAAAGCAGAAATTGGGGCCACTCTCACCAAGCCGGGCATAAAGATTGTCCACATCGCCGAAGGGCAGGCGCTGGCAGACAAATCCCAGCTTCGACAGCGCCGCCTGCAACACATCCAGCGCGCCGGCATCCGCCGGCGTCACCGAAGGCCGGCGGATCAGCTCCTGTGCCAGGGTAACGGGATCAAGCATGCCTATTCCGGCCGCAGCAATTCGTTGATCGAAGTCTTGGCGCGGGTTTTCTCGTCCACCTGCTTGACGATGACGGCACAATAAAGATTGGGGCCTTTGTCACTGGGCAGCGAGCCCGACACCACCACCGAATAGGGCGGCACCTTGCCCAGATGCACCTGGCCGCTGGCCCGGTCCACGATTTTGGTCGAGGCGGAAAGATAAACTCCCATGGAAAGAACGCTGCCTTCGCCGACAATCACCCCTTCCGCCACTTCGGCGCGGGCGCCGATGAAGCAATTGTCCTCGATGATGGTGGGGGCCGCCTGCAGCGGCTCCAGCACCCCGCCAAGACCGGCTCCGCCGGAAATATGGCAGTTGGCGCCCACCTGGGCGCAGGAGCCGACGGTGGCCCAGGTATCAATCATGGTGCCTTCGCCGACACGGGCTCCGACATTGACAAAGCTGGGCATCAGGACCGCATTTCTGGCGATGAAGGCACTGCGCCGCACGATGGCGCCGGGCACGGCGCGGAAACCGGCAGCGCGGAATTTGGCTTCGTCCCAGCCGACAAATTTGGAGTCCACGCGGTCAAACCAGGGCGCACCGCCGGGGCCACCCTCAATCGGACGCATCGCATCCAGTCGGAAGGAAAGCAGAATCGCCTTCTTCACCCATTCATTGACTTTCCATTCGCCATGGACCTTTTCCGCAGCACGCAGTTCGCCCGCGTCCAAACCTGCCAGCGTGGCTTCCACGGCATCGCGATGCGGCCCTTTGCTCGCCGTGGAAAGGCTTTCACGCCCCTCCCAGGCGGCGGAAATGGCGGCGGCAAGATCATGGCTCATGGTCAAATCCTGATGGAATTTAGAAATTGCGGCAGATCGCGGGTCTGGTAATGCGGCGCTTCAAAAAGACCAGCACCGCTGGAAAAGTCCGAACCCGTATCCAGCCATACGGTTGTCATGCCAAGCGCCCGCGCCGCCGCCAGATTGTGAGCGATGTCGTCAAACATGGCCGTCGTCTTGGGCTCTAGCCCGGCCGCCGCCACATGGGCATAGGCGGCGGGATCAGGCTTGGGCACAAAGCCAAGGGTGCGAATGTCCCAGATGGCGTGGAACAGATGGCCGGCGCCAATCCGTTCCAGAATACGCGCCGCATGATGGCGGCAGCCATTGGTGAAGATGGTGCGCTGCCCCGGCAATCGCGCCAGCACCGCATTCAAAGCCGGATCAGGCGCCAGCGCCGAAAGATCAATGTCATGCACATAGGCGAGATAGTCGTCCGGATCGGCCCCGTGCAGCCGCATCAGGCCGTTCATGGTGGTGCCATGGCTGCGGTAAAGCGCTTTCTGCAAGAGGCGCGCTTCTTCGCGCGGCAGGCCAAGAAAGCGGGCGACATAATCGGTCATGCGGCGTTCGATCTGGCTGAAAATTCCGCAATCAGCGCGATAAAGCGTATTGTCCAGATCAAACAGCCAGTGGCGGACATGTCGGAAATCCGGCCCCGAAACGGGGCCGCTTTCTTCCTGGCCGGCTGCTGGGGCAAGCATCGTCATGGCCGGACCATGGCCCGCCCCGCAAGGCCTTGCAAGACAGCGTTAACGCCCATCTACCATGCCTCTTTAGCTGCCGTTAAAGCGCAAGGCCTGACAATCGCCGGACAAAGAAGGCGGCCATGACGCAGTTCAACAGGAAAAATCCCGCGAGCGGAACGCTCGACAGCGGCGCGGCACTGGCAATTCTGGAAAACCGCACCCGCGAGGCCCAGGACGTGCTCGCCCGCCGCAGCGATGCCGGCGAGGATGTCCTGCATTACCTTGCCGCCCATGGCGCGCCGGCCACCCGCGCCGCGGTGGCCGCCAATGTCGGTGCCGGCTCTGCCACCAACCGGTTGCTGGCCGACGATAGCGATGCCGAAGTGCGGGCCGAACTGGCAGCCAAGATCGCACGCCTGCTCCCCGGCCTCTCTCGAGAAGAAAACGCCCATGTCTTCACCTTGACGGTGGAGACTTTGGAGCGTCTGGCACACGATGCCACCGCTTCCGTGCGTGCCGTGCTGGCGGAGGAAATCAAGCGCCTGACCTGCGTGCCGCCGGACATCATCAAGCGCCTGGCGCGGGATGCCCAAGCCCTGGTCGCGGCGCCGATCCTGGAATATTCGCCGCTGCTCTCCGATGCCGATCTGATCGAGATCATTGCCTGCGCCCAGACCAACGAAGTGTTGGCCGCAGTGGCACGGCGCCATCCGGTGAGCGAGGATGTCAGCGCCGCCATCGTCAAGACGCTGGACATTCCGGCGGTAGCCGCTTTGCTGGTCAATCCCGACGCCCGCATCCGCAAGCAAACCCTGGATCATATTGCTCTGGAAGCCGAAGATGTCAGTGCGTGGCATTTGCCGCTGACCCTGCGGGCCGATCTTTCCGCCCGCGCCATCCGCCGCATCGCATCTTTTGTGGGCGCTTCTCTGATCGAGCAACTGGCGGCACGCCATGATCTCAGCGATACCACCCGCCAGCATCTGTCACGGGAGTTGCGGGCCCGCTTGGCCGAACAGGGCGCCGCCCAATCGGCCGGCACGCGCCCGGCCGAACTGATCGCGGCCGCCAAGGCGGCCGGCCGGCTGGACAGTGTTTTCCTCGAGCAGGCGGCCCAGGGTGGCAATCGCGAACTGGTGACGCTGACTCTGGCGGAATTGTCAGGCGTCGAAGAGGCCAAGGTGCGGCGCATCCTGGCTGCCGGCAATGCCAAGCCGGTGGTGGCGCTGATCTGGCACGCCCATCTGGCCATGCGCTCGGCATTCAAGATCCAGACTTATGTGATGCGCCTGCCTGCCCACGAATTGCTGCCGGCTCGGGGCGGCATCAATTTTCCCCTGTCCAAGGAAGAGATGCGCTGGCATCTCAATTATTTCGGGATTGCGGTTTAAGGCGAGCCCGCGGCGCCGCCCGGCAGAAGGCCCTTGTCACCGATATGGGCGACATAACCCGACAGGGCGCGGGTTTGGGTTTGTGCAAAGCCTGCCTCCGCCGCGCCATGGGCGGGACAATTGTCCCGCTCCTTGCTTTCAAAGGCGGTCGGCGCGATGCAGAACTTATCCGGGCCGGTCACAATCGCTGCCCCGCCCTTGCGCCGGGCGAAAAGATAATAGGAGCCCTTGCCCAGCGGCATGGTGATGGCCCGGGCACAGGCGCCCGGCGGCACGGCCCACCAGCCCCGCGCCACGGACGCGCCGCCTTCCATCGTGGCCAGGGCTGCTTGCAGCGCCGCCTTTCCGTCATTGCAGATGGCATAGCCGGCTGCCGCGTTATGCTTCAGCGCTTCTTTTTCTAGGGCGGCAAACAACTCGCTGTTACCGGCCCTTTCGGGAAGCTTCGCCTGTTTGCGAAAGGCCGCGAGCGCGGCGCCGGTTTTCTTGTTGGGCGCACCGTCAAGCGAACCCACATCAAAGCCGTTGTCCTTAAGCAGCCGCTTCACCCCGACCAGTTGCGCCGCGGTCAGCGAAGCCAGGGCCGGGCTCTCGTCCAGGGTCGTGGTCCAACTGCGCTTGCCCTTGATGTCCAGGGGCGCAAAGGGAAGGGCAAAGGCGCCTTCTTCCTTGCACACCGCCAAGGCGCCGTTTTGCTGAAAATGGAAATTGCCGTCCTTGACGCAGAGCGGAAAGTTGCCGCCCCAGGCCTTGGCCGGTCCGCTATGGGCAAGGCTTGAGCGGGCATGCACCAGGTAAGTCTCGGCCATGAGCTCTTCGCTGCGTGCCGCCTGGCATTCGCCGGGAGCAATACGGGTCCAGCCTTGGGTTTGCGATTGCGGACTTTTGATCGCCGCGGTGGCGGCATAGAGAATAAAGCTGGTGCGGTTGCACAGTGTCAGCGCTGCCCTTGCGGGGGTCGCCGCGCAGAAAAGCACCAACGCCAGCCAGAGGCACCTCATTCGGCGGTGATAAGCGTTCCGGCGCCGTGCTCGGTGAAAAGTTCCAGCAGCAGCACATGGGGAATGCGCCCATCCAGGATAACCGCGGCCGAGACGCCGGCTTCGACCGCGTCAATGGCGGTTTGGATCTTGGGAATCATGCCGCCGGAAATGGTGCCGTCGGCGATCAGGGCGCGGGCCTCGCGCACACTGAGGCGCGGCACCAGCTTTTTGTCCTTGTCCAGCACGCCTTCGACATCGGTGAGCAGCACCAGGCGTTCGGCCCTGACGGCGCCGGCCACCGCGCCCGCCACCGTGTCGGCATTGATATTGAAAGTTTCGCCCTTGGGACCGGCGCCGATGGGCGCGATCACCGGAATGATTTCCGACTTCATCATGGTGTGCAGCACTTCCGGATTGATTTTTTCCGGCTCGCCGACAAAGCCCAGGTCAACCGGCACGCGCTCGCCGGTATCGGGATCGGCCTTGCTCATGGCGACCTTGCGCGCCACCACCAGATTGCCGTCCTTGCCCGAAAGACCGACGGCGCGGCCGCCGGCGGCATTGATGGCGCTGACGATCTGCTTGTTGATGGAGCCGGTCAGCACCATTTCAACAATCTCCACCGCCGCTTCATCGGTGACGCGCAAGCCGTCAATGAAGGTCGAGTGGATGTTCATCTTCTTGAGCATGGCCCCGATCTGCGGGCCTCCGCCATGCACCACCACCGGATCAATGCCGGTCTGCTTCATCAGCACAATGTCCTGGCTGAAATCATCGGTGCCAGTGCCGGTCATGGCGTTGCCGCCATATTTCACCACCACGGTCTTCTGGTCATATTTCAGGATGTAGGGCAGGGCCTCGATCAGCACCCGACCGGTCTGGCGCCAGCGCGCCATCACCCGCAGATTGCGGTCTTCGGGCGTATCATCGCTTCCGGCCATGGCAAAACCTAAGTGAAGGCGAGGCCATATAAGGCAAACCGGTCCGCCTTTCCAACCGTTTAATGCGCAGTCAGGCCGAACAGATGCTCGCGCAATGTTGCAATGCCGTGTCCATTTTTGGCAGAGGTGGCGATGATCTGCTCCAGCGCCACGGTATGGCGGCGGGCTTCGTCTTGCGTCCCTGTCAACGCCGCGGCGCGGTCTTTTTCTGCCACTTCATCTAATTTGGTCAGCACCACCAAGGTCGAGACCGCGGCCTGGTTCAGCAGCGTCAGCACCTGGCGGTCGCTGTCACCGGGACCGCGGCGGGCATCAATCAAAAGCAATGCCCGGCAAAGGGAACTGCGGCCGCGCAGATAATCGAAAATCATTTCCTGCCAGGCGGCGGCTTCGCTTTTGGAGACCTTGGCAAAGCCATAACCGGGCAGGTCGGCCAGCATCAGCTTGTGGCTAAGATCGAAAAAATTGATCTGCCGGGTTGCGCCCGGCGTCTGCGAAACCCGCGCCAGTGTCTTGCGGCCGGTGAGTGCGTTCAACAGGCTGGATTTGCCGACATTGGAGCGGCCGACAAAGGCCACTTCCGGCAATTTCGCCGGCGGCAGCGCATCACCGACTCTCTGTATGCCCCAGACAAAGTCGCAAGGCCCGGCGAAAAGCTTGCGCGCCGCTTCACCCGCGTCAGACATCGGCCTCAGCCGTCATTGGCAGGCGGCTTCTTTTTCAGGCCCAGATTGGTGAACAGATGAATCTCGACGCCTTCGCGCCGCATGATGATGTATTGCTGCAGCATGTTGAGGCTGTTGCTCCAGGTGTAATAAATCACCAGGCCGGCCGGGAAGCTGCCAAACAGGAAGGTGAAGATCAGCGGCATGAAGGCGAACATTTTTGCCTGCACCGGATCGGTGGGCGCCGGGTTCAGCTTCTGCTGCAGCCACATGGTCAGGCCATAAAGGATTGGCCATACCCCGATATTGAGGATCAAAAGGAAGCCGGGCAGCAGCGCATGGGGATCAAAGGGCAGAAGCCCGAACAGGTTGATCCATGAGCTGGGATCGGGGGCCGAAAGGTCGTGAATCCAGCCGTAAAAAGGGGCATGTCGCATCTCGATGGTAACGAACAGCACCTTATACAGCGCGATAAATACCGGAATGGTGAGCAGGATGGGCACGCAGCCAGAGACCGGATTGGCTTTCTCCCGCTTGTAAAGCTCCATCATCGCCATCTGGAACTTTTGCGGATCGCCTTCATGCTGCTTTTTCAGCCGCTCGGTTTCCGGCTGCAGCTTCTTCATCTTGCTCATGGAGCGGAAGGCCGCGGTCTGTAGCGGGAAAAACAGAATCTTCACCACCACGGTCAGGCCCAGGATGGCGAGGCCGAAATTGCCCAGCAGCTTGTAAAGCTTGTCCAGCACCCAGAAGAAGGGCCGGGTCAGGAAAGACAGCATGCCCCAGTCCACCGCATTGTCGAAGCGGGCGATCTGCTGGCGGTCTTGATAATCGCGCAAGATATCCACCACCTTGGCGCCGGCGAAAAGACGATGGGTGACACTGGCCTGACCGCCTATGGGAATGGTGCGGGCAGCCAGGCGGTAATTGGCCTGATAGGCATCCAACCC
>JAFAVT010000198.1 GCA_019242275.1 Alphaproteobacteria bacterium | reverse complement strand
GTGCTGGCGAAAAACCAGCAAACCATTGCAGAAAATCTGTCCGCCGCCGGCGTGGTGACCGTAGTTGCGCGGACGGAAATTGTCGCACAGCTGCCGGCAAAGATCGAAAAGTTGGCTTCCAATGCGCAGGCGCGACTGACCATGTCCCGTGCCGCCGCTGCCGTCACGGACGGTCTCGGCTGCGTCCATGTCGTTGACGCCATGCACGAAGTCGCCAAAGAGCTTCGGCCTAACCCGGCAAGGGCTGGTGGCCATGTCGCTTAGAAGGCTCGAAGAGGGCGACCTGGGTGTTCTCCTGTCCTGGCGCAATGCATCGGAAATCCGTCTGAATATGTTTCGACAGCATGTGATCTCCGAGGCCGAGCACTTGGCCTGGTTTGAGAGCATCCGGAAGGATGCGTCGGCGTGCTGGCTAATTTATGCGAATCCGCCAGGCGTGCCGTCGGGGGTCGTGAATTTTACCCGCATGGACAATGCGGTCGGGACAGCGCATTGGGGTTTCTATGCGGCTCCCGGCAGTCCTCCGGGTACGGGAACGCAGCTCAGCCTTGAGGCGCTCGACCACGCCTTCCTGTCGCTGCGCCTGCGGGCGGTTTTTGCCGAGGTTCTGTCATCGAACGACCGCAGTCTGGCGTTTCACCGCAAGTTGGGCTTCCGCGAACAGGGGCGCCGTGCGGAAGACCACAAAATCGACGGTGCTCACATTCCCGTCCTATGCTTTGAGCTGTCCAACGAGGAGTGGCGCCAGGCGCGCGCCGTGCTTCTCGAGCGGATTTCCGCCGCATCGGCCGCAATTGCAGGAAAGACTGATCGGTCTCGGGAAGGAGATTGAAGATGAGCTGTATCATAAACGGAAAAGAGATAGGCCCCGGCCATCCACCCTACATCGTGGCGGAAATGTCGGCCAATCATAATGGCAGCCTAGAGCGCGCCTTCGCCACGATCGACGCCGCGCAGCACGCCGGCGCCGACGCCATCAAGCTGCAGACCTATTCCGCTGACACGATGACGATCGATGCCGATGGCGAGGACTTCAGGATTCACGGTGGCTTGTGGGATGGCTACAAGCTTTACGATCTCTACAAATGGGCCCAGACCCCTTATGACTGGCACGAGGCGATGATCGCGCATGCCCGCAAGCTTGGGCTGACAGTGTTCTCCACACCTTTCGACGAAACAGCAGTGGACCTTCTGGAATCCCTGGATGCGCCCGCCTACAAGGTCGCCTCTTTTGAGGTCACCGACCTGCCGCTGATCCGTTATATCGCCAGGACTGGAAAGCCGATGATCATGTCCACCGGCATGGCCAGCGAGGCGGAGATCGGCGAAGCGGTGGAAGCGGCGCGCAGCGCCGGCTCGCAGGATATTGTGCTGCTGCACTGCATCAGTTCCTATCCAACGCCCATCGAGCAAATCAATTTGCGCCAGATGCAGACCCTGGCCAAGCGCTTTGGCACCATTCCCGGCCTGTCGGATCACACCTTGGGCACCACGGCGTCAGTGGCCGCCGTGGCGCTGGGCGCAAACTTCATCGAGAAGCATTTTACCCTCAGCCGGGCCGACAAGGGCCCCGACAGCGACTTCTCGCTGGAGCCGGGCGAGCTGCGCACCCTTTGCCGCGAAACCCGTGACGCATGGCTCGCGCTCGGAAAGGCCGGCTTCGACCGCCAGCAGGCCGAGAAGGCAAATCTGCAGTTCCGCCGCTCGATCTATTTCGTGCGGGATGTGAAGGCGGGCCAGTTAGTTACGGCGGAAGACATTCGCCGCATTCGGCCCGGCATGGGCCTACTGCCGAAACATTTCGACGCACTGCTGGGACGTCGCCTGAAGCAGGACGTCGCACGGGGCACCGCGACACGCTGGGACCTGTTTGAATGAGTTATTCGCCGGCACCGGTATCGACCAGCGAAGGCCTGCGGATTGTCCTTGGGTTCGATGGATGGACGGAGGGCAGCATCAACTACCAGCGTCTAGTCAAGGCGCTGGAAGAGCGTGGTTTCCGGCTCGAACTGGTTCATCTCGGTTCCTGGGGGCACGACAAGGGACGCGCCAAAAGCGAAATGATCGGTCCGCTTCCGGTGTATGACATCAGCTACTTCGAGGGCCTCGATTTTCCCGGCGTGCTCGGCCGGAAAAAGCCGGCAGCGGTGATATTCCTGTCCACGGAATCTTTCCTGCATCGCGCTTTTAATCGTTATGCGCGTGCCGTGGGCGTGCCCACTCTGCACCTTTATCACGGCCTGATCGGCGTGCAGGCGGTCGAAAGCGGCCAGCCCGACCGTTACCGCGTTTTGGCCCAGTTAAAGATCATTCTCGCGCGAACGATGAAAGTCGCTTTCACAGTCTGGCCGCTTTACATGCGTGCACTCTGGGTAACGAAGGCGCGCTTTTCGGAATGGCGCCGTTTCGCGACCGACTTGGTAGCGCAGGGCCTTGGCCGCTATCGGAAGGAGGCGAGCGAAGATGCGAGCACCGATTTTTGCGCTGTTTATACCAAGGCCGATGTCTGGCATGCCGTCTCAAAGTACCACGTTCCGGAGTCCCGGGTCCGCGTCGTGGGCAATCCTGATCTAAACAAGTTCGGACTGGAGACCGGGGATTTCGGCATCGCGGCGACGCCAGGTCGGGAGACCGGCAATGAGGTGATGTTCATCGACCATGGCGGCTCGACCTGTGGCTTCGTGTTTCGTTCGGTGGCAGACTTCGTGGCCTTCCTTTCAGAGATGGAAGCGTCGCTTCGGAGCCAGGGCCTCGCCTTGGTGGTCAAGCTGCATCCAGCGCAATATCTCACGCAGACGCCGCAATTGCTGGAAGCTGCCGGCATCGCGCTGTGCGAGAATGCGGGCTTTGTCGTCAGGCTGAAAAATTGCCGCGCCGCCATCGTGACCCCATCGTCGGCATCCCTGCTGCCGGCGCTGTTAGGGCTGCCCCTGC
>JAFAVT010000106.1 GCA_019242275.1 Alphaproteobacteria bacterium | reverse complement strand
CCAGCGTCTCCAGCGCCTCGGCGCCGCCGGGCCGCGCCGTGGCGTAGGAGGGCACGCGATAAATGCGCTGGAGCACCGGCACCTTGGCGTCGGGCCGGGCGATGGTCATCCGCGTCTCGGCCAGGCGCGGCGGGGCGGAATTCTCTGCCCGCGGCGTCAGCGGCCGCGCCGCCACCGGGCCGTAATATTGCTGCGCCAGCTGGCGGACCTCGTCGGGCGTGACGTCGCCGGCGACGATCAGCACCGCATTGTTGGGCGCATAATGGTGGCGGTAGAAATCCGCCGCCGAGGCGCGGTCAATATGTCCGATCTCTGCCGCCCAGCCCACCACCGGCCGGCCATAGGGATGAGACAAATGCAGCGCCGCCCGCAACTGTTCACTGAACAGGGCCTGAGGCTCGTTATCGGTGCGCAGCCGCCGCTCTTCCATCACCACATCACGCTCGGTGGCGACAGCGCTGTCGGAAAGATCAAGATTGGCCAGCCGGTCAGCCTCCAACTGCATGGCCAGGGGCAAACGGTCCTTGGCGATACGCTCGAAAAAGGCCGTGAAATCATGGGTGGTGAAAGCGTTATCCTGGCCGCCATTCCGGGCAATGGTCTGGGAGAAGACATCGCCCGGCACTTTCTTGGTGCCGCGGAACATCATGTGCTCAAAGAAATGTGCCAGGCCTGAAATGCCTTGTGGATCGTCAACCCCGCCCACCTTGAACCACAGCATCTGGGTAACGACCGGGGCGCGGTGGTCGGGAAGCACCAGCACCTGCAAGCCATTGGCAAGAGCGAACTGGAAAGCCTGCGTGCCCTTGTTCGGCGGGGGCGCGGCAGCGGCGCCTGACAATAGTGTCAGCGAGAGCGCCGCAAGCAGCAGAAACTTTTTAGAACCAGTCAAACCAGCCGCTCGATTTCTTGGGCGCGGCAGCGGCAGGTTTGGGTGCAGCGGCACGACGATTTACTTCCGCATTGGGATCAATCGGCTGGCCGTTGTTGGGCTGCGCTGTTGCGCCCATCAGGCGGGCCGTAAAGCTGGGATCGGCCCCCTGCATCTTGCCTTCGTCGGATTGCAGCAATTGGCGAATGCCCGGATCGCTCCGGTTGACGCCCGCGGTCGCCAGCAGCATGCGCTCGGCCGGCGAGTAATTGCCCTGGATATTGGCCGCAATGGCCGTGGTGTCGCCGGCACCGAACATGGCGGCCTGGGCCTGGGCATCGGTGGCCAGCGAATTGGTGGGCGCGGCCCCCGGCGATGGCGGCATCAGGTTGAAGCCGGGCGGGATCACCAGCGGCGCCTTGGTAGTGACGGCAAATTCATCCGGCGCCTGCTTGGTAAGGCCGGCGGAATTACGCAGCCAGGTACAGCCGGCCAGGGTGGTGGCGGCAGCCAGGAGGGCCAGGGCGGTGAAACCAGTTTTACGCATGCGAACTCTCCGACGGCTTTAGCACGTCATAGATGAAGGCTACCGCGCCCAAAGTCACGGCGAGGTCAGCGATGTTGAAGACATACCAGTCATAGCCGAAGCCGTAAAAGTGGAAAAAGTCGGCCACCCGGCCATAAAGCAGCCGGTCCAACAAATTCCCCACGCCCCCACCGATGATCAGGCCGCAGCCCAGCACCACCACGGAATCGCGGGATTTCCACATCCACCAGCCCAGAAACAGGATGACGCCCAAGGTGGCAGCTTCCAGCAGCCAGGTTCCCAGCGCGCCCGAGGCGGGAAACAGGCCGTAGGAAATTCCCGGGTTCCACACCATCACCAGGTTAAAAAAGGGCAAGACCGGCACACTCTCGCCCGGGCCCATATGGCGAAATCCTGCCCCATACAGCAACGCCAGCTTGCTTCCCTGGTCGGCGACAAAAGCCAGCAGGGCAGCCGACAGGCCGAGCATGCGGGGCATTGTGTTCATGCCGCCCCCACTGCGCCGGCGCAGCGATTGCAGATATGCTCCGCGTGGTCGCTTACTTCCGGCAACACCCGCCAGCAGCGGGCGCATTTCTGACCCTCCGCCGCGCTCACTTCCACCGCCGCATAGCCGGGAGCGCGGGCGGGATCGGCAGCGGGTAATGTTTCCACCTGCGCCACCGAAGTGATGGCAAGCTCAGCCAGGTCCACCGTGTCGAACAGCGCCAGGTCATTCGGATCATCAAGCTGCAAGGTGACGGCAGCTTCCAGACTGGAGCCGATCAGCTTCTCTTCGCGCTTGATTTCCAGGGCGCCGGTGATGGCGCGGCGCAGTTCACGCAACCGCTTCCACCTTTCCAACAGGTCAGGGCTGGCCCAGTCGGACGGGGTTTCCAGGAAGTCTTGCAGATGCACGCTTTCATGCGCGCCTAAGCGCGTGGTCCAGGCTTCTTCCATGGTGAAGCAGAGGATGGGCGCGAACCAGGTAACGACCCGGCGGAAAATTTCGTCGGTCACCGTGCGGCACGCTCTCCGGCGAAAACTTTCCTTCGGATCACAATAGAGCGCATCCTTGCGGATGTCGAAATAAAAGGCCGACAGGTCGTTGGTGCAGAAATTGAACAGGCTGGTGGTGACGAGATTATAGTCGAACGCCTCGTAAGCATTGCGCACAATGCCGTCGAGTTCGGCCAGCCGGGCCAGCAGAAAGCGTTCCAGTTCCGGCATCAGATCGCGTTCGATGCGCTCCTGCTCGTCGAAGCCGGACAAATTGGCCAGCATGAAGCGGATGGTATTGCGCAGGCGGCGATAGGATTCGACATTGGCCTTGATGATGTCCTGACCGATGCGCAGGTCTTCGGTATAGTCGCTGGACGCCGCCCACAGCCGCAAAATCTCAGCCCCATTCTTTTCCGAGATCACTTGCGGCGCCACGGTATTGCCCAGGCTCTTGGACATTTTGCGGCCTTGCTCATCCAGCACAAAGCCGTGCGTCAAGACGCCCTTGTAAGGCGCCCGTCCCCGTGTGCCGACAGCCTCCAGCAGCGAGGATTGAAACCAGCCGCGATGCTGGTCCGAGCCTTCGAGATAAAGATCGGCCTGCGCCGCTTTCGGCCAGGCGGGATTAACAGGGTTCTCGAAGACGAAGGTGTGGGTGGAGCCGGAATCAAACCAGACATCGAGAATATCGGTCACCTGCTCATAATCGGCAGGATCGCGGCCCTCGCCCAGAAAGCGCGACGGCGGGGAAGTGAACCAGGCATCGGCACCCTCGGCCTCGAACGCTTTCTCAATGCGCTCGAACACTGCCTTGTCGTTCAACACCTGGCCCGTCTTCTTCTCTACGAAGATGGCCAGCGGCACACCCCAGGCGCGCTGGCGCGACAGCACCCAATCGGGCCGGCTTTCCACCATGGCACCGATGCGGTTTTCACCCCGCGGCGGGTACCAGTCCGTGTCCGTGATGGCCGCCAGCGCCAGCTCGCGCAGCGTCCTTCCGTGCATGAAGGGCTTGTCAATCGCCACAAACCATTGCGGCGTGGCGCGGAAGATCACCGGCGCCTTGGAACGCCAACTGTGCGGATAGGAATGGCGCAGCGTGCCCTTGGCCAGGAGCTTGCCATGGGCGATCAGCTCCTTGATCACCGCGCCGTTGGCGTCGCCATCCTTGCCTTCCGGCGTGAGAATGCGTTTCCCGGCGAAATGCGGCACTGAGGGCGCATAGGAGCCGTCCGGCTGCACCAGGCTGAAGGCATCCGGATTTTTGGCCGGATAATCGCGGTCGAGTGTCAGCAGCAGTTCAAAATCATCTTCGCCATGGCCGGGCGCGTTATGCACAAAACCGGTGCCGGTATCGGCGGTAACGAAGGCTGCCGGCAACACCGGCACTTCGAAGCTGTAACCCAGTGAACGCAGCGGATGCGCCGCCACCAAAGTCTTCAACTCGTCCGCCGGCACGGTGCGCACACGGCTGAGCATCATCTTGGCATGCTTGGCCACCTGCTCGGCCAATGTGTCAGCCAGCAGCAGCATCTCGCTTGCCCGCGCCAGCGAACCGTCGGTGGCGTCGGCCACCTGGTAAAGGCCATAGGAAATCTCTTCTGAGAAAGCGATGGCGCGGTTGCCGGGAATGGTCCAGGGCGTGGTGGTCCAGATAACGATGAAGCAGTGCTTCAGATCGTCGGGCGATTTCACCAGCGGGAATTTGACATAAATAGTGGGCGACTGCTTCTCGTGATACTCGACTTCCGCGTCAGCCAGCGCGGTCTTTTCCACCGGCGACCACATTACCGGCCGAAAGCCGCGATAGAGCAGGCCGTTCTCGACAAACTTCATCGCTTCGCGGGCAATCTTCGCCTCGGCCGCAAAATTCATCGTGGTATAGGGCCGGGCGAAATCGCCAATCTGCCCCAGGCGCTGGATCTGCGCCGACTGCACGGCCATCCAGTGAGTGGCAAAGGCGCGGCATTCGCGGCGGAGCTCGTCCTTTGGAATCTCGTCCTTGCTGCGCCCGGCCTCGCGAAATTTCTCCTCGACCTTCCATTCGATGGGCAGGCCGTGACAATCCCAGCCGGGCACATAGGGCGCGTCTTTGCCCAGCATCTGCTGGGAGCGCACGACAAAGTCCTTCAGGATGTGGTTGAGGCCGGTGCCGGAATGAATGTCGCCATTGGCGTAGATCGGCCCGTCATGGAGAAGAAATAAGGGGCGGGCTCTTTTTCCATTGCTGTCGGTGGCCTTCGCCCGCAGGCGGCCGTAAATGTCCATTTCCGCCCACCGCTTCAGCCAGCGAGGCTCGGCCTCCGGCAGCCCCGCCTTCATGGGGAAATCCGTGGCGGGCAGGAACAGGGTATCGCGAAAATCGCGGGATTCGGTGGGTTTTTCGGGTTGTGCGGGCATGGGGTTTCGCTTCTAACAGCGAGGGTCTTTATTTTGAACCCCCTCCGGCCTTCGCTGGCTTAATCGGCGCTTCACGCCTTGCCAGCTACGGCCACCTCCCCCTTTGGGCGTGCGCCGCACGCAAGGGGGAGGCGGGTCTCTGGAATTCTTCTCCCTAAGCGTCCAGCGCAGGGGTCCGCGGGTGGCGGGCCAGTATCCCCCGCGCCGCCTGGGCATCGTCGGCGATCTGGGCAATCAGGGCCGGCAGACCCGAAAAGCGCATCTCCGGCCTGATGTAATCCACCAGTTCGACCGAGAGATGACGGCCATAAAGATCGCCATCAAAATTGAACAGATGCGCCTCCATCAGCGGCACCGGCACTTCATACATGGGGCGGATGCCGAAACTGGCAACGCCGTCATGTCGCTCCACTGTCACATCATTGTCCATGATGGCGCAGCGCACCGCATAGATGCCGAAGGCCGGCGCCAGGCAATGGCCCAGATGCATGTTGGCGGTGGGAAAGCCCATGGCGCGCCCGCGCCCGTCGCCATGCTCGACCCGCGCCTCCACCGCCCAGTGCCGCCCGAGCAGCTTTGCGGCTTCCAGCGGGCGTGCCGCCTTCAAGGCTTCGCGGATACGAGTGGAGGAAATCTTTTCCCCTGCGCCGGCCAGAATGGTATGAAACGGGGTGACGGAAAAACCGTGGCGCGCGCCTTCATTCTGCAACGTGGCAAGGTTGCCGCCCCTGCCCTTGCCGAAAACAAAGTCATGGCCCACCACCACGGCGGAAACGCCAAGGCCTTGCACCAGCACGTCGCGGACAAAGACTTCGGCGGTGCGGCCCGCCATGGCGGCATCGAATGGCACGGCGAAAAACGCATCCACGCCCAGCTCCGCCAAAAGCCGCGCCTTCATCCTGAGCGGTGTCAGGCGAAAGCTTTCCGGTTGCGGTCTCAGAAATTCTTGCGGATGGGGCTCAAAGGCCAGAACCGCCAGTGGCTTTCCGGTTTCGCGCGCCTGGCGCGCCCCCTCGGCAATCAGGGCGCGATGGCCAAGATGCACGCCATCGAAATTGCCCACCGCCGTTACCGCTCCGCGCAGCGACGCGGGCACATCGTCAAAATGCCGGAAGATGCGCATCAGGCTTCGGTTGGTGCTGCCGGCGGCCGTTTGGGCGCGATGGCGCGGGCTTCCATTTGTGCCACCACCGTCTCGCCCACCCGCGAGATGCAATCCAACGTCACCTTGCGCCCTTCGATGCTGCGCACAGTGCAGGTCACCGTCACCGTGTCGCCCAGGCGCAGCGGCGCCTTAAACTCCATCGCCGCCCCGCCAAAGATGGTGCCCGGCCCCGGCAACTGATTGCCGATCACAGCCGAAACATAACCCACCAGCAGAGCGCCATGCGCAACCCGGCCCCGAAAGATAGTCTTCTTAGCGAACTCTTCGTCAAAGTGCACCGGATTGCGATCACCGGTGGCCTGGCCGAACAACTCAATGTCATGTTCGGTAACAGTGTGGGTCAGACTGGCGCTCATACCCACTTGCAGATCTTCCAGATAAACCGTCATCGCCTCACCATGTCAGGGCCCGGAGCGCGGCGGCGGCAGATACGCCGCTGCGGCCCAGCAAATCATCGAGATGGGCTTCAGTATAAGGCTCGATTTCCTCGCCATGAATGCCGTCGGCAATGAAAAGCGCCGTCAGGCCCTGGGCGTTGGCGCCCATGATGTCGGTGGGCATGCCGTCCCCGATGGCCAGTGGCCGGGTGGCCGGCACCCCCTTGCGCAGCCCGGCAATTTCGGCGCGCGCCATGTCATAGACCGGCCCGTGCGGCTTGCCGTAATAGATCACCTCTCCCCCCAGCGCCGCATAGTCGCGGGCGATTGCCCCGGCACACCAATAAAGCCGACTGCCCCGGTGTACCACCAGGTCGGGATTGGCACAGAGCATGGGCAGGCCCCTTGCAGCCAAGGCCTTGAGTTCGGGGCCGTAATCGGCGGGCGCTTCGCGGTCGTCATCGCGCAAGCCGGCACAGAGGATCGCTTTGGCTTCTTCCAGCGACGCCAGGGAGACATCCAGACCCTGATAGATCGAAACGTCGCGGCTGGTGCCTATATAATAAAGTGGCAGGTGCCGCACAGAAGACCGCCGCACCAGTTCGGCCCGGGCGGCGCCGCCGGAACTGACAATGGCGTCATAGCACTCGGCCGGCACGCCAAAGCCGGCGCACTGCTCGGCCACGGCGGCCGGCACCCGGGGCGCATTGGTCAACAACACTACCGGGCCATGATTTTCCCGAAAGCGGCGCAGGGCCTCGCAAGCCGCCAGGTTGGCGTGATGACCATCATGCACCACGCCCCAGACGTCGCAGATCAAGGCGTCATGCTGGCCGGCAATGTCTGAAAGGCCACTAAGCAGACGGATAGGCATTGGGGAAAAGGTGTCCGGAATGAAAGGCAGCGGATGGCACCTGGCCGCCATGACGTCAAGCCGGCCGCCTAATTTCCCTTCACCGGCGTCTTGAGTATGCCCCTCTCATAAAGGCCCTGCTCCAGCAGCTTGCCCTGGGCATCATAGCGGGCGCCATAGCCATTAAGCCGGTCAAACTCGAAGCGGCCGACCTGGACGGTGCCATCCTTGCCATAGGAGACGCCGAGCCCGGAGCGCAGTATGGCCCGCACCTGGCCGTGATATTCGCGATAATCCTGATCCGGCCCGCCTGTCAGGGTGCCGAACCCATCCACTTCGCCCTCATAGCGCAGTCCGCCCGGCACCCCGAAAATCTCCGTGCGCGTGCCGCCCGCCTGAGCCTGTCCCACGCTCCCCAGCGTCTGGTTGATGCTGGCCATGGTCGCCATCTTGCGCCCCTGTTGCTCGGCCTGCCGCGCGTCCACCAACACCTGTCCAAGCTGGACTACTGACGGACTGAGACTTGCATTCTGCGCCAGCAACGGCGGCGCCAGGAAGGCGCAACCCAATGCCAGCACCAGCGGCACGGCCAGCTTAAGGTTGCGTTGAAAAACGCTTATGGATGTGTGTTGCGGCATGATCGGTCCCCGCCCTGCTGCACCGGCAGTTTAGGAGAGGTGGGCCATCCCGCCAAGCGGACCTTAAGTCCTAGAACCGCGCTTTATCCAAAACCAACACTGTTGCTTTGACTGGCCGATATCGGCGCCCGCTTAAGACGCTCTCTTAAACGGAATCACCGGTGCCGCTTCGGTCATGGCAACAGCCGGGCGGCTGGCGTCATCGCGCACGGCGCGGGGCTCGCCGAAGAGATAGCCCTGGGCGAAATCCACCGCATAGTCCAACAGTTGCAGCACGGTCTTTTCGTTTTCAACGCGCTCGGCGATCAGGTTGAGACCGTGACGGGAGAGCAGCTTCTTGAAGTCCTCAGCGGCGACGGCGGCGCCGGCCCCGCTCATCCCGTCCACCAGCGTCGTCGCCCGCACCTTCAGATGGCTGAAGCCAATCCGCTTCAGCTTTACGAAATCCAGGGCCAGGGTTTCGACATGGTCCATCGAAAGGGCAAAGCCCATCTCGGCCAGGCGGGCCAGATTCTTTTCGCCCGCGGGTCCCGCTTTAAGCACCGCCTCTTGCGCGAACTCAAAGATAATCAGGCCGGAAAGATCGCGATTGGCCGCCATGTAGTCGAGAAACTGGGGAAAGAATTCGCCATCAGCCAAGGTCTCGGCCGAGATGTTGCAGAAAATGCCGATCTCGCGGGTCTTGGTGGCCAGGCGCCTGAGCACCTGAACGCAGCGGAACAAGAGCAGATTATCCACCACACTCATCAGCCCGGCTTCGCCGGCGATCCTGATATATTGCGACGGCATGATCACCTGCCCGCCGGCATCACGCAGCCGCGACAGCGCCTCGTAATAGCGCAGCTTCCTTTGCGGCAGGCTGACGATGGGCTGGAGATAAAGATCAACCCGGTTTTCTTCCAGGCTGGCGCGGATGGTTTCGAGAAGTTCGTTGCGGTTGCCGAAGCTGCCCAGATAGGCCGCCGCCGGACCGGTGGACGGAATGCGGCTCACCTGCGCTTCGGTTTCCCGGCCGCGGACGCTGCGGGAAATCTTGCCGGCGAAATCGCGCATCAGGCTTTCCAGCACCTTCAATTCGGCCACGATCTTACGGCTTTGGGCGTTGGTGCGTTCATCAATCGCGGTGTCCAGCGCCGCCAGGCGCTGACGCGCGTCGGAAAGGCCCTGTTCCACATTCAGGGTCATGCGGCGAAGCTGGGCGAACTCCCGCGCGGCGGCGCGCTTGTCGGCCCGGCGGGTAAAACCGGCGTTGACATGCTGGGTGGCCAGAAAACACAACCCCGCCGCCATCAGCGCCAGCGGCCATCCGGTGAACAGCACCATCGAAGCGCCCAGAAAGGCGCAACCGAAGAAGCAGGTGAGGTTGATGAGTATCTTCGTCATGCGGCAAAGAATGCCGCCCGTCCTGTTTCCAAATTCTTAACTGTAAAAAGCTAACGCCGGTGCGGTGAAGACGCCGGCGTTAGCGATTCATTTACTTTCTGGAAATCCCCGCCGCTCGCCCAAGCTCGCGGCGTTCGGCGCTCGAAATGGTCCACCGGACCATTTCGTCCGCGCTACGCGCGGTCGCGCCTCACCCTTCATCCACGAGCCGGATCACCACACGCCGGTTCTCGGCTTCTTTCACCTGATCGCCGGTCGGCACCGCCAGCTTGGATTCGCCAAAGCCGCGGGCGCTGATGCGAGCACTTTCAATGCCATGGCGTTTCAGGACGTCGGCGACGGCGTCGGCCCGTGCTTCCGAAAGCTCCTGATTGTGCGCCGGCGTACCGGTGGTGTCGGTATAGCCGTCCACCACCACTTTCACTTCGGGGTGCATGCGGGCATCGGCGGCGATGTCGGCCACCATTTCATAGGCATTGTCGCTGATGCGCGCGGAATCGGTGGGGAAAAGCAGCCGCCCGGTCATGATATAGTCGGTCTCCCGCCCCATGCGCTGGACGCGATAATAAGGCTCAGGCTCGGCGCGCGCCACGCGCTCGCCATCGGGATAGGCGGGATAGCCACCATTGCAGGCAGCAAGGCTTGCTGCCAAGGGCAGCAGGATCAACAAACGACGCATTCTGATCTCCTCAAACGGAACGCGCCCGCAGCGGAGGGATAGCGCCGCGCAAATGGGGCAAAATTCCGACGCGCCGAGAAGAAAATTTTTGCAAAGCGCGGGAACCAATCCTAGCCTCACATTTGCGCGTCAGGAGAATTGCCGATGGCCCAGAGCAGCAGCAGGAAAAGCACCGCGGCCGCGCCGTCGAAAATGATTGACCAGCGCATCAAGGAATTGGGTGACTGGCGTGGAGAGATGCTGGCGCGGGTACGCAAGCTGATTCATGCCGCCGATCCACAAGTGGAAGAAACCTGGAAATGGCGCGGCGTGCCGGTGTGGGAGGACCACGGCATTATCTGCACCGGCGAAACCTACAAGGCGGTGGTAAAGCTGACCTTTGCCAAAGGTGCGGCGCTGGAAGACCCCGCCAGCCTGTTCAATTCCAGCCTGGAGGGCAATGTCCGCCGCGCCATAGATATCCGCGAAGGCGAAAAGCTCAACGAGAAGGCGTTGACCGCCCTGATCCGCGGCGCCGTGGCGCTGAACAAGACGGCGCGCGCCAAGAAATAAAGAAAGAGCCCGGTGTTGCCACCGGGCTCCCTTTCGTCAGGCCGTCAGCTTTAGCGGAAGCGACCCCGGTCACGGCCGCCATTGCCGCGGTCGTTGCCGTTGCCGCGATTGCCGCCATCACCGCGCTGGAATTGCGGCTGCGCCTGGCTGCTGCGATTTTGAAAGCCGCCGCGATTGGCAAAATCCTGGCGTCCCGCATCCGAGCGCTGGAAGCTCTGACCCTGGAAGCTTTGGCCGCCAAAGCGCGAAGCCGGGCTCTGAACCTGGGCCTGGGCCTGAGCCTGGGCTTGGGGTGCAGCAAAGCTGCGATTGCCGAAACGCTGTCCGCCAAAACCCTGGCCGCCAAAGCTTTGGCCACGATTCTGCAACTGCGGCTGCGCCTGCACCTGGCTTTGCGCCTGAGGTGCAGCAAAGCTGCGGTTGCCGTAGCGCTGGCCGCCAAAACCCTGACCACCAAAGTTTTGGCCACCAAAGCCCTGGCTGCGATTCTGGAACTGCGGCTGCGCTTGCACCTGGCTTTGCGCCTGCGGTGCGGCAAAGCTGCGGTTGCCGTAGCGCGACGTATCGCCGTTGAAGCTGCGGTTCACCTGCGGCTGGGCGAAATTGTTGCGCCCGAAGGTGCCGCGATTGGCGTAGCTGCGATTGTCATAGCCGCGGTTGTTGAAGCCCCGCTGGGCATAGTCATTGCGGAAGCTGCCGCTGCGATAAAATTCGCGGCCCAGGGCCGGGCCGTAACGGCCTTCGCGATACCAGCTGGGGCGGGCGCCCGACCAGGTATCATAATGCCAGCCGCCATGGACCCAATATTGCCGGCGGCCAAACCAGTCGCGGTAATAGAGCGGGCCGTCAAACCACAAGCCGTCATAGAAAACCGGGCCGTAATAGACCGGCAGGTCCCAGTAGGAATCGGGGCAGCCCCATTCGTCACAATAGCCGCCGCTGGCGTAATCATAAGGCACGCCGTCGGGCGGCATGTTGTAGGCATAGCCGCCGGCATAAGGGTCGCTGTAGGGATCGGCATAGGGATCGCCATAGCCCGGGGTGCCGTAAGCCGGTGCGCCATAGCCCTGCGCGCCATAAGAGGGCGCGCCATAGCTATAACCATCATAGGGCTGGGCGCCGGCGCTGCCCGCCAACCCAACGAAGGCGCTAACCGACAGCGCCGCCAGCGTCGCCTTCCAGAAATTTCGCATCTTGGTCTCTCTTCCTTGGGCGCGAGGATTCGCGCGTTGGAAGCGACCATGACGGGGGCGCGCTGAACTGAAGCTGAATGCAAGATGGCGTAATTGTGCTGGTGCCACGCTAGCGCGGCTGTTCGCGGCCGCCGCTGCCCCGACTTTCGCCGCCGCGATTGCCGCCACCACCACCGCCGCCGCCGCTGGATGCGCCGCTGCTGGAACCACCACCGCCGCTGTACGCAGGCGCGCTGTTGCTGGGCGCGCTGAACGACCGCGCGCCCCCGCCACCGCCGCCATTGTAGCTGCGGCCGCCATCGCCCCGGCTGAAGCTGCGCCCGCTGCCCTGGCTGGGCGGCGCTGCCTGCGCCGAGCCGCCATTACCTCGATTAAATCCGCCACCGGCAAAGCCACGATTGCGATAATAAGACGGATCGCGGCCGCGATGGCCATCCGGCCGCGCCCCGCGCCATTCATCGGTGTGCCAGCCGCCGCCCATCCAGTATTGCCGGCTGCCGCCGAAATCCCGGTAATAGAGGGGATCGTCGTACCACAGCCCGTTATAATAGGCGCCGCCGTAATAAAGGCCGTAATCGCCCTGCGGGCAGCCATAGGGGCCGCAATAACCGCCGGCGTATCCATAGCCATAGCCGCCACCGCCATAGCCATATTCACCGTCATACGGCATGCAGCCCGCCAGCGCGGCTACACCAAGCACCGCCAGTGCCGCCTTCCAGAGTGTTTTCATTCCTGTTTCCTTACTTGCCCCGGTTTCCTTACTTGGCAAACAAAAGGCCCCGCGCACGGGGCCTTCTGCTTGGTTCTCTCAACTTCAGCGGCGCCGATAAGTGCCGCGATAGGCAGGACCGTAATAGCTGCGGCCGTAGTAATAAGGGCGGCCATAGTAATAGGTGGGGCCGTAGTAATAGGGATAGCCGTAATAGGGATATGGATAGCCATAGCCGTAATACGGATAGCCGCTGTTATAGCTGAAGCCATAACCCGGCCCGCCGATGCTGAAGCCGAACGACTGCGCCGAAGCCGGCGCGGCGGTGACGAGGGCGGCGCCGGTGACCAGCGCGGCTGCGATTGTGATATTGGCGATCATCTTCTTCATCTTGGTCTCCATCAGGATTCTCTCTGCCCTGCCCACTGCTGCCATGGTCGTCGGAACCGGCTGAACCCAGCATGAACAGGCTGCTAACCTCTCCGTTCGTGAAAACGCGGGGGCGGCCCCGGGTATCCCCTCCGTTTGGGAAAGGCCCCAAAGCCGGCCGAAAAAACTGCCAAGCAACCCCTTGATCGGCCTCACATCCGGCCCTAAATACCGGGCGCAGCGCTGGCACTCACCGGCGTTGAGTGCTGCAACGCACGATAATTGCAACATTTTCAAGACCTTAGGAGAGAGGCTCATGAAATTCCGTCCCCTCGGCGACCGCGTGGTCGTCCGCCGCGTCAAAGAGGACCAGAAGACCGCCGGCGGCATCATCATCCCCGACACCGTCGCCGAGAAGCCCCAGGAGGGCGAAGTGATCAGCGTCGGCCCGGGCGCCCCCGACAATAACGGCAAGCTGGTTCCCACCACCGTCAAGGCCGGCGAGTTCGTGCTGTTCGGCAAGTGGAGCGGCACCGAAGTGAAGATTGATGGCGAAGAGCTCCTGATCATGAAGGAGAGCGACATCATGGGCGTGCTCGAAGGCCGCAAGGCGTCGAAGAAATAGTCCACCAACCAATTTTCCCTCCTCACCCTGAGCCTGTCGAAGGGTGAGGCGCAAACAAATCTCAGGAGAACAGAACAATGGCAGCCAAAGACGTGAAATTCGGCGCCGACGCCCGCGAGAAGCTTCTGCGCGGCGTCGACATCCTGGCCGACGCGGTGCAGGTGACGCTGGGCCCCAAGGGCCGCAATGTGGTGATTGACAAGTCCTTCGGTGCGCCCCGCACCACCAAGGACGGGGTCACTGTCGCCAAGGAAATCGAACTGGCCGACAAGTTCGAGAATATGGGCGCCCAGATGGTGCGCGAAGTCGCTTCCAAGACCAATGACGTGGCCGGCGACGGCACCACCACCGCCACCGTGCTGGCCCGCGCCATCGTGCGCGAAGGCGCCAAGTCGGTCGCGGCCGGCATGAACCCGATGGACCTGAAGCGGGGCATTGACCTGGCGGTGGACACCGTCGTGGCCGACCTCAAGAAGCGTTCCAAGAAGGTCAAGTCCAACGAAGAGATCGGCCAGGTCGGCACCATCTCGGCCAATGGCGACAAGGAAGTGGGCGACATGATCGCCCAGGCCATGGCCAAGGTGGGCAATGAAGGCGTCATCACGGTCGAGGAAGCCAAGACCGTCGAGACCGAGCTGGATGTGGTCGAAGGCATGCAGTTCGACCGCGGCTATTTGAACCCCTACTTCATCACCAATGCCGAGAAGATGGTGGCGGTGCTGGATGAGCCCTACATCCTGATCCACGAAAAGAAGCTGACCTCCTTGCAGCCCATGCTGCCGATCCTGGAATCGGTGGTGCAGTCGGGCCGCCCGCTGCTGATCATCGCCGAGGAAGTGGAGGGCGAAGCCCTGGCCACCCTGGTGGTCAACAAGCTGCGCGGCGGCCTGAAGGTCTGCGCCGTCAAGGCCCCGGGCTTCGGCGACCGCCGCAAGGCCATGCTGGAAGACATTGCCGTCGTCACCGGCGGCCAGGTCATCAGCGAGGACCTTGGCATCAAGCTGGAGAATGTGAAGCTCAACATGCTGGGCACCGCCAAGCGCGTTTCGGTGGACAAGGACAACACCACCATCGTGGACGGCGCCGGCAAGAAGAACGACATCCAGGCCCGCGTCGGCCAGATCAAGGCTCAGATCGAAGAGACCACTTCCGATTATGACAAGGAAAAGCTGCAAGAGCGCCTGGCCAAGCTGGCCGGCGGCGTTGCGGTGATCCGCGTCGGCGGTTCCACCGAAGTCGAGGTCAAGGAGCGCAAGGACCGCGTTGATGACGCGCTGAACGCCACCAAGGCCGCGGTCGAGGAAGGCATTGTGCCGGGCGGTGGCGTCGCCCTGCTCTATGCCGCCAAGGCACTGAAGGACCTGCAGGGCGCCAACGACGACCAGAATCAGGGCGTCGCCATCGTTCGCCGGGCCATCCAGTATCCGGTGCGCATGATCGCCGCCAATGCCGGCCAGGAAGCCAGCATTGTCGTCGGCAAGCTGGCCGAGCAGAAGTCCAACACTTTCGGCTTTGATGCCCAGAGCGGTGAGTATGTGGACTTCATCGAAAAGGGCATCGTGGACCCGACCAAGGTGGTGCGCGTGGCGCTGCAGAACGCGGCGTCCGTCGCCTCGCTGCTGATCACGACCGAAGCCATGATCACCGATCGTCCCAAGAAGGAAGCGGCGCCTGCCGGCGGCCCCGGCGGCGGCGGCATGGGCGGCATGGGCGATATGGACTTCTAATCTCCTGCTTCACCTCCCCCTTGAGGGGAGGTCGAACGGCGAAGCCGTTCGGGTGGGGGTCGCGAGCGAAAGCGAGCGTCCATCCAGAAATACGGAAAGGGCCAGCGAAAGCTGGCCCTTTTTTGTTTGGTCGGGGCGCCAGCCGCCCGGCCTGTCACCCCGGGCGCGGCGCAGCGTGGTAACGGTGCGCCGCGGTCCATAGCGACAGCGTATGGACGGACCCAGCCTAATTAATAAGAATGCCAGGTAGCAGTCCGCAGGCAGCGTAGGACGGGGCTTTTCATTTGCCGCAGGCCCCTCAATTATCTGCCGAGGAGAGACTATGCCCACCATTTCCTTCTTCTACGGCATCGCCATTCGCATGTATTTCCGGGATCACGCCCCGCCGCATTTCCACGCGGTCTATGGCGAGTATGAAGCCTTTATTTCCATCGAAACCGGTGAAATCCTTGCCGGGCATTTGCCGAAAACCGCCACTCGCTTGGTGGCGCAATGGGCGCTTGCACGCCGGGCAGAGTTGCGCGCAAACTGGCAGCGCGCCCTGAACAGTCAGCCGCTGGAACGGCTGGCGGGACTGGAAGATGAGTGAACTCTCGCTGATCAAGGTAACAAAGGTCGCGCCCATGGGCGGCCACCGCCTGCGCCTGAGTTTTTCCGACGGCAGCATGGGCGAGCGGGATTTTTCCGACATCCTGGCTTCGGATGGTCTTATGCTGGAGCCACTGCGCGATGCGGCCTATTTCCGCCGTGTCTTCCTGGATATGGGAACGCCGACCTGGCCCAACGGCTATGACCTGGCGCCGCATGCGCTTCACGCCGAAATGCAAGCCGCGGGACTGCTGCGCCAGCCAGCGGCGGAGTGAGCCTTACCATTCAGAAATATTGGAAGGGCCGGATTCACTCCGGCCCTTTTCTTTTGTGCTCAAACGAGAGACCCGGTGGAAACATCTGGCCCGGCTGATGTAAGGAAGTGTTAACCATTATGAATCAGGTTCCGCGAAACGGCGGAAATCAACGATGAGCGCTCGGACCCTTTACACCGTTGGCTATGAAGGCGCTGATCTGAGCGATTTTTTGATCACGCTCCAAATCCATAAAATCAAGCAAGTAATCGATGTGCGCGATCTTCCGCTATCGCGAAAACGCGGCTTCTCGAAGAACGCGCTTGCGGCCGCACTTGCTGACCTCGACATCGCATATCTGCACTTGAAATCCTTAGGCGATCCAAAGCCAGGCCGAGAGGCTGCGCGCAATGGTGATACTGCTGGCTTCCGCCGGATATATAGCCGGCACCTCTCTGGAAATGCAGCAAGGGCCGGATTGATCGAGGCTACCACCGCTGCGCGAAAAACTACCTCCAGCCTGCTTTGCTACGAGCGCGACCATTCCGATTGCCACCGCGCAATTATCGCGGAAAAACTAAAGAGCGAGTTCACCGTACATCATATTACCGTAACTCTACCGGTCACCAAGAGGCAGAAAAGCGCCAATGACCACACTACAGGATCTCTCGCGTACGGGTGAAATTGACGCAATCGTGCTAATCAAAGCTGCGCCCCAAGTTGGCCAACGTCACGGGGAAACCGTCTGCTGCGCGGGCATTAGCCTACATGGCGAGTGGTTGCGCATGTATCCTGTCTGCTTCCGCAACCTCGATGATGCACAGAAATTTGGTCGCTGGGATCGCGTCCATTTCAAATGGCGCAAACCCAAGGACGACCCACGCGTCGAAAGCCTTCGTGTGGACCAGGAGAGCATCACTATAACGGGCAGCCTAAGGCCGACAGAGAGAGCGCGCTTTTTAGGAAGCCTTATAGTGACAAGCCTTGATAAGGAACGTGAGAAAGGCCGCAGCCTCGCGCTGCTAAAAGCCCAGGTTCATTCGTTCAAGATAAATAAGAGAAGCGAGGAGGACATCGCGAACGATCGCGCCCGGTTCGATGCGCTGCGATCGCAGCCCGACATGTTCAATACACGAGAAATCATACCCTATTCGCCGTGCCCTTATGAGTTCAAATACAAATATCAGACCGATGACGGCGTAAGGGAAGGAACCTGCCAAGATTGGGAAATGGAGGCGACTTATTTCAATCTGAGCAAGCAATATGGAGAACAAGACGCTCTGAGCTATATGCAAAAAACCTTTGGCGAGGAATATCCCAAAAAAGGCATGCTTCTCGCGATGGGAACGCACTCTCTATATCCAGAAACATGGCTAATTAACGGTGTCGTACGCCTTGACGAAATTCGGCAAGGCTCACTTCCACTCTAAATGAACGAGCCAAAGCGCCATCATTACGTCCCGCGCTTCTATCTGCGCCGTTTCACAAACACCAATGGCCAGCTTTGGATTTGGGATCGTCACCGCGACAAGATTTTTCTGACGACACCTGAAAAAGTTGCGGCAGAAAACCATTTTTATCATCAGGCCGATCTTTTGGCCCACGGTCACGATCCGCTTACTATGGAAAAGCAGCTTGCCGAAATTGAGACTGATACAGCAGCAATAACTGGACAATGGGTTGATTGGCTTCGACAGACAGAGCCTCGCAAACAAATCGAAATACCACCAATAAACCGCGAAATCGTGGCGTTGTTTCTAGCTCTACAGTTTTTACGAACCGCAGATACGCGCGAAATCTTGAGCCTCGTTGCAGGAGCTGCGGAGGCAAAAGCCCCCATCACAACGCAAGAAGCGCGTCGTCTGCATACCGAACTTTTATGGGACGAAGAAACCGTAAATCGGCTCGCGAAGCGCATAACTGGATGCGTCTGGATATTTGCTCGCAACAAAACAGCCAAACCGTACGCCACGTCTGACAATCCCGTCGCGTTTAGAACCGGTGATAATTTGCAATGGGTAAAGAGGGGCATCTATGCGCCCGGAACGTATGTAGTTTACCCTCTCGCGCCGGACATCATGATGTACTGTCACCCAAAGGACTCACCATTCGACCGCTTAGAGCAATTTGATAGGGCACTATCCCCGGTCGAAATCACCTCTAGCTTGATTTCAAGCGAAAACAGCGCTCAAGTCTTTATGGCCTCACGCTTCGTAATTTCACCCTGCAATGACTTTGAAGAGGCCAAGCAATTTGCGAAGACTATCGGCACCGATACCTACAAGCCGCAATCACAACCATAAGCGGCGATATCAACACTACTGTTGATGAGTGATGATTGAGACTTATGACATCTAAAATCATCCTGTGGCTCTCCCACCAACAATCCTCCGACTGCGGCCATGCGGGCGAATACCTGGCGCTCGGCCGCTCGCCCAAGCTCGCGGCGTTCGCCGCTCAAATCAGTCCACTGGGCTGATTTGTCCGCCTTTCGGCGGTCGCGGCTCACTCCGGCAAAAACCGCCGAAGTGCTGGCCGCAAAGCTGCGCAAAGCCGAGGTCGAAATCCATCCGGCGAAAAACATCATTCGCGCCGCCCGCATCACGCCGCTGCCGAAAAGCAACGCCAAGGTGAAGCGCGACCTGGGCAAGATCGCCCAGGGCAAGAAGCTGCCGCCCATTCTGCTTGTTCGCGGCGATGCCGGCCGGGATCTGCCGCTGATTGTGGCCGACGGCATGCATCGCCTCAGTGCCGCATGGCACCGTGATGAGAGCGCCGACGTTGCATGCTGCATCGTTGATAGACCTCGCTGAGGAAAGCGCCTGGCCCTTCGCTTACGCTCCGCGCGTTCGCCACTCAAATCGGTCCACTGGACCGATTTGACCGGCCTGCGGCCGGTCGTGGCTCACCCTGCGCCGTGGTGGATCGCCCCAAAAGCTGAAGGATTCCTTCGGCCATCCGTCGGTGCGCGGAACGGCACCCATGCAACTCCGTTCTTTCCGCCATGGGGGCCACCATTGATGGAGAGTTCCCCATGCGCCTTGCCCCCCTCTGCCTCGCCGGCATCGCCGCAACCCTGATGGGCTGCGCCGCCCCGGTGGTCGTCGTTCCC
>JAFAVT010000355.1 GCA_019242275.1 Alphaproteobacteria bacterium | reverse complement strand
TGGCTTTCGGCGTCGAACACATCGATGAAGGCGGCGCCGATGATCTTGCGCTTCTGCTCCGGATCGCTGACGCCGGCCAGCCGGCCCAGGAACATGTCCTTGGCGTTCGCGTGAATGAGCGGGATGTTGTAGTGGTTGCGGAACAGGTTCACCACCTCGTCCGCCTCGCCGGCGCGCATGAGCCCCGTGTCGACAAAGATGCAGGTCAGCTGGTCGCCGATCGCTTCATGGATCAGCACCGCGGCAACAGAAGAGTCCACGCCGCCCGACAAGCCGCAGATCACCTTGCCCTTGCCCACCTGCTTCCTGATCTTCTCGATCATGGCGGCGCGGAAGGCGTGCATGTTCCATTCCGGCTGGATGCCGGCGATGGTGCGCACGAAGTTGGACAAAAGTGTCGCGCCCCGCGGTGTGTGCGCCACTTCGGGATGGAACTGTACGCCATAGAAGCGGCGCTTCTCATCGGCGATCACCGCATAGGGCGAATGAGCGGAGGTCGCCACCACCGCAAAGCCCGGCGGCATGGCGGTGATCTTGTCGCCATGGTTCATCCAGACCGGCTCGCGGTCGCCGATCGCGCCCAGGCCCGCCAGCAGCGGCGAGTCTTTGGCGATCACGATGTCGGCGCGGCCGAACTCGCGGGTGTGGCCGCCTTCGACCTTGCCGCCCAATTGATGCGCCATCGCCATTTCGCCATAGCAGATGCCCAGCACCGGCACGCCGGCATCGAACACCGCCTGGGAGACACGGGGGGCGCCCTCTTCCATGGCACTGGCCGGGCCGCCTGACAGGATGATGGCGCGGGGTTTTTTTGCCAGCGCCTCGTCGGCCTTGTTGTAAGGCACGATCTCGCTGTGGACACCGGCTTCGCGCACGCGCCGCGCAATCAGCTGAGTGACCTGGCTGCCGAAATCAATAACCAAAACGCTCATGCGAGGGGCGCGATCACGGATTGTTGGCGGCGGTGGCCGGGGCGGCGCCCAGGGCGGCCACGGCCCGTTTTGCCCCGGCGTCGGCCGGATCAATTTGAAGCGCCGCCTCATAGAAGGAGCGGGCATATTCGCACTGCCCGGCCGCGGCATAGAGATCGCCCAGCGCGACGTAAGATGCCGGCCGCGCCGGATCGGCGACGATGGCGGCCTGGGCCAGCCGCAGCGCCAGTTCGGTTTCGCCCCGCACCTGGGCATCGCGCGACTGTTCCAGCAGGGCTGCGGGATCGGAAGGCTGCGCCGCCGCCGCGGCCGGCTTGGGGGCCGGCCGGGGCTCAGGCACCGGCGTGGCCGCATTAGCCGGGAGTGCCAGCGCCAACGGCAGGAGAAGGGCAAGAAGTCTCATCGCCCGACCTTAGCGATTCCGGGGCGCCCCGGCCATGCGGCAGGGGTGTTAACCGCCATCCCTTTGAAGCAATGCACAATAAAAGCCGTCGGTGCCGGTTGTGGCGGGGCTGGCGCGGAAATCACGGCCTAGGCCGGGAATCGGGGCGGCCCAGCTTGCGGCGGCATCCAGGTGGCGAAAAGCGGGGTTGCGGGCCATGAATGCCGCCACCCGTTCCTCATTTTCCTCCGGCAGCAGCGAGCAGGTCGCATAAAGAAGGCGCCCCCCCGGGGCAGTGTGGCGGGCGGCATCGTCCAGCAGCCAGTCCTGTAGCCGGACCAGTTCCCCCAGCCGCTCGCGCGTCAGGCGCCAGCGCAGTTCCGGCTGGCGGCGCCAGGTGCCGGTGCCGCTGCACGGCGCATCCAGAAAGACCAGGTCGAACTTGCCGTTGGCCCACAGCGGACCGCCCCGCTTGGACGCAGAGGTGATGCAGGTGGCGCCTGCCCGCGCCGCCCGCTCGACCAGCGGCGCCAGGCGGCGGGGATTGTCGTCAAAAGCGAGGATCGAGCCCTGGTTGTTCATCGCCGCCGCTAGCGCCAGCGCCTTGCCGCCAGCGCCGGTCGCCAGGTCGAGCACGCGCATACCGGGTTCCGCGCCCGCCAGAGCCGCGGCAATCTGGGCCGCCTCATCCTGAAACTCGAAAGCGCCGGAAAGAAACAGCGGCGAATTTGCCAGCGCGGCACTGCCTTCGCCGGGCGGGATACGGATTCCCACAGGGGAATATGGCGTGGCCGCGACGATAAAACCTTCTGCCTTCAGCGCCGCCAGCACATTGGCACGGGCGGCCTTCAGCGTGTTGACCCGCAGATCAACCGGGGCGCGGGATTGCAGCGCCGCCATTTCTTCCGGCAGCCGCGCGCCGAAAGCCCGTTGCAGGCTAGGCGCCAGCCACTCGGGATATTCGCCCATCACATGCGGCGGCGCCGGTGCGGGTGTGGCGGTGATGGTCGCGCGCTCGGCTTGGCTCAGCGGGCCTGGACCATAGCCGCCTGAGAACAGCGCCGCCGGGTCTTCGCCTTCGGCCAGCATGGCCGCAATCATCAGGGCGCGTGGGTTCGCATCGCCCATGCGATGGGCAAAACGGGCGCGGTGACGCAGGATGTCGAAAACCCGTTCGGCAATGGCGCGGCGGTCTTTCGCCCCGGCATAGCGGCGGGCACGGAAAAAATCCTTCAGATAACGATCCACCGGCTGTTGCGTAGTCTCCAGCGCGGCGAGTATCTCAATGGCGGCCTGGAGACGGGCGGCGGGTGTCATTGGGACAGATTGCAGGATTCAGGATGCGCGATAAAGACATCAGCGCCAAAGACATTACTGATCGTGTGAAGCTGCGCGAATTGAAAACGCTGTCGGACGATCATTATGTGCTGCGCCGGGCAGACTTCGACTTTCGCCGCAGTGACGGCGCCTGGCAGCACCAGAAGCGCGAAAGCTATGATCTGGGCGACGCCATGGCGGTGCTGCCTTGGGACCGGGCGCGGGACCGGGTGCTGCTGATCCGCCAGTTCCGCTGGCCGGTGTTCGAATGGGGCCATCGCCAATTGCTGGTGGAAGCCATCGCCGGCAAGTTGGATGGCGATACGCCCGACGACTGCGCCCGGCGCGAAGCGATGGAGGAAGGCGGGGTGACGCTGGGGGCGCTGCATCTGGTCAGCCATTGCTTTGCCAGCCCCGGCGCCGTGAAGGAGCGGATGCACGCTTTCCTGGCGGATTATGATTCCAACGCGCCGCGCGCCGGCGGCGGCGGCCATGCCGATGAAGGTGAAGATATCGAAGTCTTTGAAGTGACGCTGGAGCAGGCGCTGGCGATGGTGGCTTGCGGCGAGATTATTGATCTCAAGACTATCATGCTGCTGCAGGCGGCAAAGCTGAGAACAATTTAGGCGCGGGCCTTTTGGCCGCTCGCGGCGTCGCGCGTGCTCACGTGCAAAGCACGCTCCGCGCGACGCTCCTGGCGAGCAGCCAAAATTCCTCGCGCCGAGTTCGAGGCTGCTATTGACCACCCTGATAATTCGGCGCTTCGCGGGTGACGATCACGTCGTGGACATGGCTTTCGCGCAAGCCCGCGCCGGTGATGCGCACAAACTTCGCCTTGGCATGGAAATCGGCGATAGTGGCGCAGCCGGTATAGCCCATGGCGGCGCGCAGGCCGCCAATGATCTGGTGCACCACGCCACCCACCGGGCCCTTATAAGCGACTTGGCCCTCGACGCCTTCCGGCACCAGTTTCAGGGCATCGCGTACTTCCGCCTGGAAATAGCGGTCGGCGCTGCCCCGTGCCATGGCGCCCACGCTACCCATGCCGCGATAACCCTTGTAGGAACGGCCTTGATAGAGAAAGACCTCGCCCGGCGATTCCTCGGTGCCGGCCAGCAGCGAACCCACCATGGCAACCGAGGCGCCGGCGGCCAGCGCCTTGGCCAGATCACCGGAATATTTGATGCCGCCGTCGCCGATCACCGGTACATTGGCATCCTTGGCCACGCTCACCGCATCCATGATCGCCGTCAGTTGTGGCACGCCCACGCCGGCCACAATGCGGGTGGTGCAGATCGAGCCCGGCCCGATGCCGACCTTGATGGCGTCAGCGCCGGCATCAATCAGCGCCTTGGCGGCATCGGCGGTGGCGATATTGCCGCCGGCCACCTGCACCTGGTTGGAATGGCGCTTGATGCGCTTGATCGCTTCCAGCACGCCTTTGCTGTGGCCATGAGCGGTGTCCACCACAATGACGTCACAGCCGGCTTCGACCAGGGCCAGGGCGCGGGCATAGCCGTCTTCCCCCACCCCGGTGGCGGCCGCCACGCGCAACCGGCCCAGATCGTCCTTGCAGGCATTGGGATATTGCTGCGCCTTCTCGATGTCCTTCACCGTCACCAGCCCGACGCAGCGATAGGCATCATCCACCACGACAATTTTTTCAATGCGGTGCTGATGGAGGAGGCGCTTGGCTTCCTCGGGCTGAACACCTTCGCGCACCGTGACCACATTCTTGGTCATTAGTTCGGAAATCTTCTGCGCGGGATCGGCGGCAAAGCGGACATCGCGGTTGGTGAGAATGCCGACCAGCTTGCCGGCACCTTTCGCATTCACCGCTTCCACCACCGGCACGCCGGAAATGTGGTGTCGCTCCATCAACTGCTTGGCTTCCGCCAGGCTGGCACCCGGCGTGATAGTGACGGGGTTTACCACCATGCCGCTTTCAAAGCGCTTGACCCGGCGCACCTGCTCGGCCTGCTCCTCGATGCCGAGATTTTTGTGAATCACCCCCATGCCGCCCGCCTGCGCCATGGCGATGGCCAGGGGTGCTTCGGTGACCGTGTCCATGGCAGCGGAAATTAGTGGAATACCCAATTCGACCGAGCGGGTGAGGCGCGATCTTGTATCAACCTGGGCAGGAAGGATTTCAGAAGCGCCGGGGACCAGCAGGACATCATCGAAGGTAAGGGCTTCGCGGATGGAACTGGTCGTCATGCGGCGGCTCCTGTTGGAGCACCGAGCCTGTATCAGCCGGGTTCCGATTGCGCAAGGGCGACCCTACCCGCGCAAAGAAAATCACGCTCTATCAATCTCTTACAAGATCAAACAGCTTGCGGAAAGAATTGTGTCACGACAATTCAGGGAACCGCAGTTCCGGCCCCGGCGTTGTTCCATCACTGGGTCCGGCGCTTTGCCGGGCCGGCAATTTTGCGCCCTCCCCCAAAGGGCATGTTCAAGGAGTGCTGATATGAAAAATCATTTCCGCCTGATGTTGGGTGCTGCCGTCGTGGCGGGCCTGGCATTTGCTTCCACCGCCAATGCCGCGCCCCATGGCGTGCGCGTGGGTGAACTCACCTGCAATGTTGCCAGCGGCTGGGGCTTTATCTTCGGCTCGTCCAAGGATCTGCATTGCACCTATCACGGCAACGGCAACCGGTATGAGCATTATACCGGCTCGATCTCCAAATTCGGTGCCGATATCGGCTACACCCAGGGCGGCGTCCTAGTGTGGGGTGTCTTCGCGCCCACCTCCGATATGCGCAAGGGCGCGCTTTCGGGTGACTATGTCGGTGCCAGCGCCCAGGCCAGCATCGGCGTCGGGGTCGGCGCCAACGCCCTGGTCGGCGGCTTTGACAAGTCCATTGCGCTGCAGCCGCTCAGCGTCGAAGGCGTCAAGGGTCTGAATGTGGCGGCCGGGATCGGCTCCATCAGCCTGCACGAAGCGCCCTAAAGCGAAAAGCGAAGGTGAAAGGCCCCGCCTGTTTTTCAGGCGGGGCTTTTTACTTATATTTTTGTCGCGCAATTTTTCCGAAGTTGGTAGCCAGCGTACCAACGCTTCACACTTTTCGGATTGCGCTCCTAGCCGCGCTCCAATAGAGCGTGCACATCGCGTTCCGCCGCCTCAAAGCGGCGGATAATATCTTCGCAAGACGGATTGAAGGCAAAGACATCGCGGAACAATTCGGTATCGCCTTTCACGCTTTCCACCGCATCCATCAGATAGCCGAAGGAAAGCGTATCAATGTCGGTCCGCACAAAGCCGCCCTTGGCAACGATCTGCGCAACGTAATGGGTGAGAAAAAGCGTTTCGGCCAGCATGCGGTCGTGCGCCTCGGCCGGCATGGTGAGCACGTTAAGGCCCAGCCCCTTCAGCCAGGCAATGGCGCCGGCCATGTCCTCTTCGGGCAGCGTATGGTCGGTGATGACCAGCCGAAGACCATTCAGGGTGCCGCCCTGCTTTTCGAAGCTGAAAGGACCAAACATGGGATGGGTGGCAGCCCAGGCGCGGCCGCCGGCATGGCGTCGCAGCAACGCTACGGGGCGGGTTTTCACCGTGTTGACTTCCAGCAGCAGACTTTGCGGCCCCAGCAGGTTGCCGAACTCCGGGCCGGGGTGGCGCTGGCGCACCACGCCGTCCATCGGCTGGTCGATCAGCACGGGGCGGGCGCCGCTTTCCGCGCAGGTTACGTGCACATCGCCGCCTTTGCTGAGCAGCAGGCAGCGGGTGGTGCCGGCGCCGGGAATGTTGAGGGTGGGCTCGTAGGTCTGGTGGCTGTTGGGCTCTTGCAGCACCAGCGTCTCTTGCAGCA